>JAYVNA010000036.1:0-2440 GCA_043758715.1 Archangium sp. | reverse complement strand
CGAAAATTTGCGGGTTCGCGCAGCCGGGGCACCATGTGCGTTCATGGCGACCCAGAGCTTTACCTTTTTCTTCACCGTTGACGCTCACCGGGCCTCGGATCACAGCCAGTCACCGATCTGGTCGGTGCCGAAGACGAGCAGCAGCACCTCGCCGCAGCCGCTGACCTGGGTCGCGTTGCCTCGTGCGTAAGTGCACCTGAAGCGCACCCGCGTTACCGTCAGTTGGCCGTGCGCATCGCCTTCTTCGATCTCGACAAGACGATCCTCTCGGTCAACTCCGGGTCGCTCTGGGTGCGCCGAGAGGTCGCCCTGGGCCACCTCTCGAAGCGCAAGGCCCTGAGGGCGATGGCCTGGTTGGCGCGCTACCACTTCGGCTTTGCCTCAGCCGAAGCGATGGTGGCCGAAGCGGTCTCTCACCTGGTCGGCACTTCGTCAGCGCAGATCAAAGAGCGGACCGAGCGCTTCTTCGTCGAGGAGGTGCGCAACACCTACCGCCCCGGCGCGCTTGAGGCGATCGAGCAGCACCGCCGCGAGGGCCGCAAGCTGGTGATGCTCACCTCCTCGAGCCACTACCTCGCGGAGTTGGTCGCCAGCGAGCTGCACTTCGACGGTGTGCTCTGCAACCGGCTCGAGGTCGGGCCCGATGGCCTGCACACCGGGCAGGTGATCGGCGGCGTGTGTTTCGGCCCGGGCAAGTTGCCGCACGCGCGCGCGGAAGCCGAGCGGCTGGGCGTGCCGCTGCGTGACTCCACCTTCTATACGGACTCGTACAGCGACCTGCCGGTGATGGAGGCGGTCGCGGAACCCGTGGCGGTCAACCCCGATCCCCGGCTTCGCCGTCACGCGCACCGGCGTGGCTGGCGCATCGTCGACTGGGGTGAGGCGACGGCCCGGGCCGCGTGAGTTCCCTGCGCGACTGGCCGGGGTTGGACGAGCGCAAGCAAGGCGTGTTGCTCGATCAATTGCTGGAGCGCTTGCCCGAGTGGCTCGAGCTCATCTCCGGCGGCGCTCAACCACGTTTTCGCGACACCCGAAGTGGCGAGTCGTGGCGGCTTTTCTGCGGCGGGGCGTTGACCCTGGGGGCCACTCCCGAGCGGCTCGCGGACATCGATGCGTTTCAGCAAGCGAACCCCCTGACCCTGTTCGACCCCACGGTGTACTGGCCCGTGCGCGAGGTGCAGCTCTCGCCGTTTCTCTTGATGGAGCGGGTGATCTCGGCCGAAGGCGAGCCCCGGGTGTTCTTTCGCGACGTGGTGAGCGAGCAACGAGACGTGCTCGCGGCGCGCGGAGAACGGCTCCCCACCGAAGCGGAGTGGGAGTTCGCCTGGTGGCGCGTGCAGAGCCAGAAAGAGCACTGGGAACCGGTGAGCAGTGAGCTGGTCGCCGATGGGTGGCGGCCGCACCTGCTCGAGCAGGCCGCGGTGGATCCTTTGATTTCTGGTGGGCCGGCGGTGGTGCGCAGCGGGAGCTTCGATGCGCGCGCGATCGAGTCGGTGTTTCCGTCGCGGTTGCCGTTGGCGGTGGTGCGAATGGTTTCGATTCGCGCCGCCCTCGACGTGCCCGTGCTCTAGAAAGTGTCTCCCTCTCCCCCGCGGGGGAGAGGGCCATCGACTCGTGAGTTACTGCACCTCGATGGGCAAGCTCACCGCGAGCTTCTCGATGCGGCAGTTCTCGGGGTTGCAGACGCTGAACGAAACCATCCCCGCCACCACTGCTGAGCCCGCCTTCTCAGGCGTCAGCGTGATCGGCACCTCGACCGCGCACGCATCTTCCGGCTTCTCGGTGCACGGCGTCTTCGCCCCCCAGGTCAACTTGAGGTTTGGCCCTTCGAACTGCACGCCCGAGTGCCCCTGCGGTTTGAACGCCATCGGGTAGTCCGGATTGACGTGGTAGCCCTGCCGGGCGGCGACGTTGAGCGTCACGGTGGCTTCCTTGCCGGGGGCGTAGGGCGCCTTCGGGGCCAGGCTGACGGCGTACTCATCGCCCGCAGGGCCCTTCGCAGCAGGCGCCGCATCCTTCGTACAGGCGGTAACCGCGACCAGCAGGGCGAGGACGGGCAGGGTCTTCATGCCCTTCACCGTATAACCTCGCGCGCCATGTTCGTCCCGCTCGTGCTCTCGGTGTTGATCGCCGCCAAGCCTCCGCCTGATCCCCGGCTGGATCTGCTCGACGCGATGGTCGACGAGATCAACCGCAGCCAGGCCGAGTTGAAGCTGCGGGAGAACACCGGCCCGTATTTCATCGGCTACCAGCTCAAGGACTACGACACCCGCGAGGTGACCGGGCGCTACGGCGCCGTCTTCCAGGACGCGAGCACGCACGATCGAAAGCTCTCCGTCGACGTGCGCGTCGGTGACTACGCCTTCGATTCTTCGCTGACCGACGACTTCGACCTGGGCCTGGCGCTCAAGGGCTCGAGCTACCTCGCCCGCAAAGCGGC
>JAYVNA010000035.1:0-2442 GCA_043758715.1 Archangium sp. | reverse complement strand
GGTCATAGCTGCGCGAGATGCCCACGTAGGCGGGCTCGTCACCCTTCGCGCGCGCGGCCAGCGCGTCCATCGAGGCCTTCACCTTGCTGAAGTCGAGCTTCGGCAGGTTCTTGAAGCTCGGCGCCTCGTAGAGCGCGGGCGAGACGATGTTCATCAAGGCCCAGCGCGCCTCGTCGGGATCCGTGGAGGCGGGAATGGTGGCGATCACGGGATCGAGGAAGTCCTTGCCGCTGGTGGCGACCAGCAGGCCTTCCACGATGTGCAGGCGGTCTTTGGCCTTCTTGAGCTCGAAGCGGCTGCGGCGGGTGACGACCTCGCGCCGGTGAATGATGAACTTCTCGAGGATCTCCTTGAGCCCCAGGGTGCGCGGCTGGCCCTGGTCGATCGACAGCATCTGAATGCCGTAGGAGATCTGCAGCGAGCTGTTCTGGAAGAGGTTGTTGCGAACGATGTCGGTGATGGCGTCGCGCTTGAGCTCGATCACCACCCGCACGCCCTGCATCGAGCTGTGATCTTCGATGTTGCTGATGCCTTCGACGCGCTTCTCGCGCACGAGGTCAGCCAGCTGCTTCACCAGGACCTCCTTCTTCAGCTGGAAGGGGATCTCCGTGATGATGATGCTCTCGCGGCCTGACTTTTTATCGACCTCGACCACCGTGCGCGCCCGCAGGGTGATGGAGCCGCGGCCCGTCTCGTAGGCCCGGCGAATGCCCTCCCGGCCCGCGATGATGCCGGCGGTGGGGAAGTCGGGCCCCTGCACGAACTTCATCAGCTCGAGGTAGGTCGCCTTGGGGTTGTCCACCAGGTGCATGGTGGCGTCGACCACTTCGCCCAGGTTGTGCGGGGGAATCTTGGTCGCCATGCCGACGGCGATGCCGTCGCTGCCGTTGATCAACAGGTTGGGGAAACGCGAGGGCAGCACCATCGGCTCGCGCAACGAGTTGTCGTAGTTGGGCTGGAAGTCGACGGTGTCCTTGTCGAGATCGTGGAGCATCTCCTCGACGAGGCGCTCCATGCGAATTTCCGTGTACCGCATCGCTGCGGGCGAATCGCCGTCGAGCGAACCGAAGTTGCCCTGGCCGTCGATCAGCGGGGCACGCATCGACCAGGGCTGCGCCATGCGAACGATCGCGTCGTAGACCGACTGATCACCGTGCGGGTGATACTTGCCGATGACGTCGCCCACGATGCGCGCCGACTTCTTGTACGGGCGCGCGTGCGTGTTCGAGAGATCCTGCATCGCGAAGAGCACGCGGCGATGCACGGGCTTGAGGCCGTCACGCACGTCGGGCAACGCGCGGCCGACGATCACGCTCATCGAGTAGTCGAGGTAGCTCTTGCGCATCTCCTCTTCGATGGAGCGCTGCACCAGCTGACCGATATTCGAGGGCGGAGGAGCAGGCGGCGGAGGCGCGGGCGGGTCTTTGATTTCGTCTGACATCGGTGGTCCGGTTCGTACCTCGCAGCAGCCCCTGAGGCAACGACCGAAACAGGCCTGTAACGCGTGATTTCACCAGTCATTTCAACTGGTTTCAGCTCGCCTCGGCGCCTTGGGGCCCGGGGAAACGCAGCCACGAAAAAAGGCGCCGCCCATCGCTGGCAGCGCCTTCGAAAGTGAAGCGAAACCGGCTGATCAGTCGAAGGTGTGCTCGAGCTTCGCGAGCACGCGCTTCTCGGCGTCGGACACCCGGAACGCCACGCCCAAAAACCCGCCCGAGGCCTCGGCGACGGTGCGCGCGCGGCCCAGCACGGTGGCCTTCAGCAGGGCCTTGTCGTCAGGCTTCATGTGCACGCACAGCGCCTTCACGTAGCCGGACCAGAGGTCGTGCCAGCTGGGCTCCGGCTTCTCGGCGAGCCACTTCTGCAGGTATTCCCACGCGGGGCTGCCGTTCTCGAGGCCGATGCCCTTGACGGCTTCCATGATGGCTTCGCGTTCCTTGCCGTCGAGCTTGCCGTCGGCCCAGGCGATCTCGATCACCGGGTAGAGCGACATCACCAGGGTGGCCGCGCCGCCGAGCTTCATGTCGGAGAGCGACTCGAGCACCTGCTCGTCGGTGATGCCGGTGAGCTTCTGCAGCTCTTCCTTCGAAGACTTCTTCGCGGCGGCGTCCTTCAGCTTCTGCACGAGCTCCTTTTCGTGTTGCTGAAAGAACTGATCTTCGAGGGCCTTGCGGCGGTCATCCAGTGAGTCGGTAGCCATGGGGGCATCTTTGCCAGCGCGCTCCCCTGACTTCAACCCGCTTTGTGGCGCGACGCCTCGTCAGCGGCGGCTGGCCCGGGCCTTCACGTCGACGGTGGAGTGGGTCAGCCAGAAGCGCAGGTCATCGGTCAGCCCGCCTTTGGTCGACGCGGTCTCGGGTGAAGTGGGCAGCCCGAGCAATACTTTGGGCCGCTCTTCGCGCTCGCGCAGCATGCGCACCACCGCGCGCTGGGTGCTGGCGG
>JAYVNA010000034.1:0-7726 GCA_043758715.1 Archangium sp. | reverse complement strand
CCACCTTCGTCCACGCCGGCTGCAGGAAGTCTTGAACGCGGCCGTAGAAACCCTCGCTGCGCACATGCTCGATCATTCGCAACTGCGCGTCGTCCTTCATCACGCGTTTGATCTCTGCCAGCCCCACCTCGGGCCTCGGCACGCTGCAGAACACCAGCCCCGAGACCACGGTATTGAACGCGCCTTCGCGAAACGGCAACGCCTCGGCGCTCGCCCGCACGAACATCGTCTGCGGTGAGCGCTTGATGGCCTTGTTCAAGGTCTGCGCTTCGGGCTCGAGCGCCACCACGAACGCGTCCTTGGGGTACCGCGGCAGGTTACGCCCCGTGCCGCAGCCGACCTCGAGGGTGCGACCTGTGACGCCCGCGGCCAGCCAATCGCGCCAGCGCTTGAAGCCGGTGCTCTCCATCACGAAGCACATCGCGTCGTACACCCACGGAATCTGCTCCACGCCGCGCATGCGTTCGCTCGTACTCCGGCTCAGGGGATCAGGGCCACCGTCGATGCGAATGCCACGCCGGCCACAGAGAGCAGATTGCTTCCCCACTTCCCTGCAGAGGCGAAACCGACGAAGAACGCATAAGGTCCCCCGATGGTTCGGCGCCCCTCGCCCGGGTGCCCCCGAAATTTCGAAGGAGTCTTTCTTGAAGAAGCTGGCCCCTGCCCTTTTCGCCGCCGCCCTGGCCTCGTCGACCGCGTGGGCGCAGCTGCCCCCGGTCATTGCGTCGTCGCAGCCCTATCAGCCGCTCACTACCGGTACCGTCGTCTCGGCGCTCAATGGTGACGACAAGGGCGTGCTGGTGCCACTGGGCTTCACGTTCCCCTGGTTCGGTCAGAACTACACGCACGTGGTGCTCAGCTCGAACGGGGTGATCATTCCGGCGGTCTCGACCACCACCACCTGCATCAGCGGCTGCCTGCTCAACGTCGCCTTCCCTTCCAGCAGCAGCCCCGCCACCGCCACCCCTGCGCTCGCCGCCTGGTGGGATGATCTCAATCTGAGCTCTGCGGGCTCGGTGCGCACGCTGTCGTCGCCCGGGCAGTTCACCGTGGAGTACGTGGCAGTGCCCCGCTACGCGAACCCGTCCGCCACCGTCACCTTCCAGGTCAAGCTGACCGCCGCCGGCTCCGTCACCTTCCACTACGGCAGCATCACGGGTACCGGCACCACCTGGAACGCGTCTGCGGGCTTCCAGGACAATGCCGGCACGCTGGGCGCGAACTTGCTGGCCTGCGCTACCGGCGCGACGTGCACCAACACCAACTTCGTGCCCAACGCCCTGTACACCGTGGGCGAGCCGAACGCCGCCGACCTCGCGGTCAGCTCGGTCACCATCGCGAGCTTCACCACCCTGGGCGACGGCAACCTCACCTTCACGGTGAACTCGAACTTGCGAAACTTCGGGCGCACGCCGGCCTCGAACTTCCTCTGGCGCGCGTACCTCTCGAGAGATCAGCTGCTCGACCCCACCGCCACCGACGGCGGCGCCGACATGCAGGTGGCCGAGGGTGGCCCGGTGTCACTCGACGCGGTCGACGGCGGCTTCACCGCTGACGGCGGGCTGGCGGTCATCGCGGTGACGGCCAGCGCGGCCACCACCTCGCCCCCGGCGACCGGGGAATATTACGTGCTGGTGCAGGTCGACCCCACCGGCGCGGTGACCGAAGCGTCGGAAGTGAACAACGTCGGCTCGACCACCACGGCCTTCGTGCAGGGCATCGACCTGGTGGCGAGTTCCATCAGCGGCCCGCTCAGCACGGGCGGCGGCAACCCCGAGAGCTTCCCCATCAGCTTCTTCAACCGCGGCACCACGCCCGCCGGCACGGTGGGCTTCCGCATTCTGCTCTCGACTGATCAACTGCTCGATGCGAGCGACTTCCCCGTATTCACCGGCACCCGCAGCGTCAGCGGCGGCGAGACCATCACCGACACCATTCCGGTGGTGCTCCCCGCGAACGTGCCCAGCGGTCAGTTCTATTTTCTGCTGCAGATAGACCCCACCGGCGCCATCCCCGAAGCCAACGAGACGAACAACGTGGCGGCCTCGGCGGCGAAGGTCGACGTGCGCCGGGCCGACCTCGTCAACGAGCAAGTCAGCTTCCTCGACCCGGTCACCGGCCTCGACACCACCACCGCGCGCTTCGGCGACCCGGTGCGCCTCAAGGTGCGCTTCCGCAACAGCGGCGGCGCCAACGCGACCAACTTCCGGGTGGCGCTGGTGCTCTCGACCGACACCTCACTCTCGCTGCTGTCCGACACCTACGTGTGTGATCAGACCCAGGCCCTGGTGGCGCCCAGCACCACCTCGAGCGAAGTGACGCTCGACTGCACCCTGCCGCTCACCAGCGCCACCAACGTGCCCTACCGCACCGGTCAATACTTCGTGTTCGGCGTGGTCGATTCGACGGGCGCGGTGTTCGAGCTCAACAAGGCGAACAACAGCCTGATGCTCGGGCCCCTTCGCATCACCGAGCCGGGGGCTGATCTCGCGGTCACCGCCGTCACCGCCCCGGCATCGGCGGGCGTGGGCGAAATCATTCCCGTGGTGCGCACCCTGCGAAACCTCGGCAACCTCGACGCGCCGCAGACCCCGTACCGCTACTACGCCTCGGCGAACTCCATCATCACCACCGACGACGTGCTGCTGCGCATCGTCGACAGCGGGGGTGTGGTGCACGACGAGGGCACCGTGACGTTGGCGCGCGGCACCGGCCAGACGCTGACCGAGTTGGTGCGGCTGCCGGGCACGATGGCCGCCGGCGCGTACTACGTGGGCTGCATCGTCGACCCCGAGCTCACGGTGACCAGCGAGCTCCAGCCCGGCAACAACGCGCTCGCCTCGGGCCTGATGCAGGTGGCGCCCTCGTCGCTGCGGGTGGTGAACACCTCGCTGCCTGACGCGATCGTCGGCCGGCCGTACGCGTTCCGGCTCTCCGCGGCGGGGGAACAGGGTGCCTCCACCTGGCGCATCGACCCGCTGCTGGGGGTGGCGCCCGCCTGGTTGTCCCTGGGCGCGACCGACGGGCTGCTCACCGGCACGCCGCCGGGCACCGGTGGTTCCGAAGTGGTGGGCGTCACGGTGGTGCTCGAGAACTCAGGCCGCCAGACCGCGGTGCGCCTGGCGCTGCGGGTGTTGCCGACCACCTCGGGGCTCGAGGTCAGCACCAGCAGCCTGCCGGCGATGGTGAACAGCAGCAGCACGCAGTACCAGTTCAAGCTGGGCGCCGCGGGCGGCGTGCAGCCGTACACCTGGCGGTTGGCGGGTGGGACGTTGCCCTCGGGCGTGGCCCTGGGCGCTGACGGCGTGCTCTTCGGAGCGCCGCGCAACGCCACCAGCGGTTCGCTGGCGCTCAACCTCGAGGTGCGTGACGCCGTCGGTGGGCGCGCGACCCGGCAGCTCGCGCTGCGGTTGATCGCCGCGGGCGCCATCACCTTCCGCACCCTGTTCATTCCCGATGCGCTCGTCGGTCAGGAATACCTGCAGGACATCGCGGTGGCGAACCAGGACGGCTCGGTGCTCGCCAAGCCGCTGACCTGGGTGGTGACGGGCGCGGTGCCGCAGGGCCTCTCGGTCACTCCGCAGTCGGAGTTGATCACCGTGGCCGGCCGGCCCACGCAGTCGGGCACCTTCACCTTCACCATCGGCGTGGAAGACGCCAACGGCCGCACCGACAGCCTCGCGTACACCATGACGGTGCACCCGCCGCGGTACCGGGTGTCGGCCACCTTCCCCGAGGTGCTGCACCCCGACGAGGTGGTGAATCTGCCGCTCACCGTCTCGCCGCAGGGCAACGTCACCTGGCGCCTCACCAGCGGCGTGCTCCCGCCGGGGCTCAGCCTCGACCCCACCGGAGCCATCACCGGCACGGTCGCCTCCGACGGCGCCATCGGTCTGTGGCCCTTCGCCGTCGAAGTGAACGACGCCAACGGCATGACCGGCTTGAACGCGCTGTCACTGCGGGTGGAGAAGCAGACGCGCACCACCGGTTGCAGCAGCGCGCCGCTCGACGGCTCGTGGGCCGCGCTGGCGTTGGGCGTGCTGGCGTTGATCCGCCGCCGCTCCATCACAATGAGCTGATCGCTTCATCAGCTTGAAACCGGCGGGGGGCGGCTTTCGCCCTGTTCGCGGGGGGATGAGCGCTGGTCAGCGCGTTGCACAAGGGCAGGGAGAACCCGAAACCCAAGGACTCCCCCCATGTCTCGTCTCACCCTGCTTCTCCCGGGCCTGTTGGCCTTTTCGTTGTCTGCCTGTGGTCCCCTCGAAGTGCGCATCGGCGCGGCCGAGGGCGTCAAGCCCCTCACCGGCAACGCCGCGGCGAAGATTGATACGACCGCCACCAGCACCTTCCACTGTGGCGACGTCATCACCGCGCAGGACAACCTGCAGACGTACACCGTGACCTCCGCCGTGGTCACGGGCGGCTGCCAGTTCACCTTTGATCAGAAGGTCGAAGTGCTCAGCGTGAAGGACTACGACGAGATCAAAGAGTTCCGCGCGGCGGTGCACTTCATTCACCGCGTCGAGATCGACATGAAGCGCCTCGAGTTCTTCGACGACAACGGGGCGAAGTTCGAGCTCGACTCGCGCATTCGTGATCTCGAAGTGTCGATCAACGGCGAGCAGTTGATGAACCAGGAGCAGATTCGTCTCATCCCCCACACCCTGGTGCTCGCGGGCAGCGCGCTCGCCCTCATCAAGGAAGCCGTGAAGAACAAGCAGGCGTGCAGCCTCCAGGTGATGGCAAAGGTGACCGTGATCGACAGCGCGGTGCCGACCGGCGTTCGCGTCGAATACGACTCGCAGCCCACCTACGTCGGCAGCACTGTCGAGCTTTGAGCTGAAAAGTCAGTAACGCGTCTTCACTCCGAGAAACGGTAGCCGAGCAGCTCTGAGCTCGCGCTCGCGTTGAACACGTCGAGAAAACCCTCGAGCGTGAGTTGAGGCAGCCGCACCCCGTCGAGGAAGAAGCCGGTGGCCGCTGGCTGCGAGCCGCGCACCACCGGGTACGAGAGCCCCGAAGCGATCGCCGCCACGCCAGGCAGCAGCATGGTGACGCGGAAGGGGTCGCCCTGGGTGCCCGCGAGTTCCTGCAGCTCGACGCGCGAGAGCTCGATGCGCGGAGGGCCTTCGTCGTGGCGGGCCCGCACCACCGTCTCGAAGGTGAGCTCGTTGCGTTCGAGCCGGTACCGCACCTCGAGCTTCGTGTGGGCCGCCAGCGTCTGGGTGACCACCAGCCTGGGGCTCTGGGGGACCGATTTCCTCGCCCCACGCCAGCGCCGGAATCAGCGCGCAGATGACCAAGACGGGTCGCGGGGCGGCCCTGGGGCCGTGCACCCTACCGCAGCGGAACCCGGGGTAACGGATGACTCAGTCTTGCCAGGGTTCGCGTTCACAATCAGTTGATTGTGGTCTTGTATTTGTTTTCACCGTAAGGACGGCTCCGCTCCGGCTCAGGGGGAGCTTTTTCGGGCAGAGCAAACCCAAACCAGGTCGAAATCGTTCGACGCGGCCACGTGTCTGTTCTGTTTGTTTGTCTATTTCGCCGTTCCGTTTTTCAGGGGTTCACCATGGGTTTCATCCGTTCTGCGTTCGCCGTAACCGCCACGCTGCTGCTCTTCGCCTGCCCTGCTGAAATGGGCGCCGACGCCGGCCCCGTGGGCGATGGCGGCCGCTTCGCCTTCGAGTTCAAGAACCACAGCTTCTCGTTCGAGAACTACACCAACGACCTCAACGGCGCGGCCGTGACCAACCTCACCCCGGTGGAGATCGCCCGCCTCTTCGGCGACGGCGTGTGCACCGAAGGCCCGGACGCCGGCGCGTGCACCCTGACGCCCAGCTCGCGCAACTTCATGGAGAGCACCAACGGCGCGATGAAGGGTGGCCACTGCGAAGGCATGGCGGTGCTCAGCCTGCTGTTCGCCAACGGCCAGGCCAAGCCGTCTGACTTCGGCGCGCCCACCGCGTTCGGCCTGACGCTGGTCAACAACGAGCCCCTGCAGCGGGAGATCGCCTACTGGTGGGCGACCCAGAGCACCCAGCCCACGCAGAGCGCCGACACCCGCGGCAAGTCGAGCCCCAACGAGGTGCTCGCGCTGCTGGAGACCTGGTTCGCGGGCGGTGGCGAGAGCTATTCCTTCGGGCTCTACAAGCGCGACGGCAGCGGCGGCCACGCCAACACCCCGTACTCGATTCGTACGGTCGACGCGGGCATCAAGGAAGTGGTGCTCTACGAGAACAACTTCCCCAACGCGGTGATGGCGGTGACCATCGACACCAACACCAACTCGTGGACGTACACGGCGACCGTCAACCCCACCAGCCCGTCGGAAGTCTACGACGGCGACGCGATGACCAAGTCGCTCACCCTGACGTCCACCTCGGCGCGCCTGCAGCGCCAGACCTGCCCCACCTGCGGCACGGTCAACGCCAACGGGCGCGGCGTGAAGGGCAACGCGGTCAGCTACCGCGAGCTGGGCGTGGAAGGCAGCGCCCGGGTGGTGATTTCCGATGGGCAGAGCCACTCCATCGCGCTCGATGGCGGCTCGTACCAGAGCACCATTCCGGGGGCTGAAGTCGCTGGCGGTCGCTCGGCCCCCAACACCTGGACCGAGGTGGAAGCGCCCCGCTTCCGCATTCCGCTCACCACCCCGCTCACCGTGACGCTCGACGGCACCGGCCTGACGGCCGCTTCGCCCTCGGCCGTGCGCCTCACTGCGCCGGGCTACACCTTCGCGGTGCAGGGCGTGTCGCTCGACCCCGGCCAGGTGGACACCATCATCTTCGCGGGTGACAGCGACCACGTCGCGTACACCACCACCGGCGCTGAGACCCCGGTGGTCGAGCTCGGCCTCACCCTCGACGGCACCGACTATCTGTTCGAAGTGACCGGCGTGGCGGAGACCACGGGCGTGACCATCGACCTCAAGGTCGACGTGCCCACCCAGAAGCTGGCGGTCAAGATCTCCAGCACCGATGGCTCGGCCAGCTACGGCCTCAAGGTGCACGCGCTGTCGTCGGGTGACGTGGTGTTCGCGCACCAGGGCAACACCGTCAGCAGCACCGCCACCGTGTTCCTGAACTACGGCACCTGGGCAGGTCAGGGAACGCCGATGACGTTCGAAGTCGACGACGACAGCAACGGCACCATCGAGCAGACGTTGATGGTCACCGACGACGGCGACTGAGCAGGGCCAAAGTATTTACCTGTAATCGGCAAATACACTCCGGTTGCGCATCAAGCGAAGTGCGGCGCCGAGGCGCCTGCGCATCATGTGAACTGCGGTGGGCCATCTGAGGGTGGTCCACCGTTGATCCAAGCGGTTGGGTGATGGCCCCGATGCTGCAATTCGGGGTCGCCATGAAACTCACCAACCTGAACACGTTCGTCAAGAACCTCTCCCGCAACCCTGAAGTGCGCGCCGCGGTGAAGCAGGCCGAGCTCAAGCTCGTGCAGCGCTTCGCGGATGGCTTCGAGGTGCGCAAGCCGAAGGCGGCGTTGCCCACGCCTCCGAGCGCGAGTGCCAGGGCCGACGCCGAGTTCGTGAAGGGACTGTACCGCGAGTTGCTGGGCCGCGAGCCGGACGCGGGCGGCCTGCAGTCGCACCTCAACGGCCTGGCGACGGGCATGTCACGCGAGTCGATTCGCCAGGTGTTCCTCACCAGCCCGGAGTACCGCGAGAAGCAGGCGGCCCCGGTGGTGGCGGAGTCGCGCGTGGCGCCGGCGA
>JAYVNA010000033.1:0-2454 GCA_043758715.1 Archangium sp. | reverse complement strand
TCTTGATGAACCCGAGCACGTTTCCGAACGGGTCGACGATCGACGCAGTGCGAATGCCCTCGCCGACATCCTGCGGTGCCTCTCGCACTTTCGCGCCGAGCCCCACCACCCGCGTCACTTCCGCATCGACGTCATCGGCCGCGAGGTAGCAGGTCGCGCCACCGATGCCGGGCTGGTTGTTGCCCTCCGCCGGCCGAAGCCCCAGCTCGTACCCACCGACCTCGAACCCTACGTAGAACGGCTCATCGAAGTACGGCGGCTTGCCGAGTACCTCCGCATAGAAGCGCTTGGCAGCGGGCAGATCAGCGACATCGAAGATCAGCGTGCGGAGTCCGGACATCCGCGCTCCATACTCAAATCGGATTCCCGAAGCCCATCACGAAGTCCCAGGTGCGCGTCTTCTCCCACACGCCCTCGGCGCCATTGGGGCCCCCGGTATTCCCCTCGATGGTGGTGAGGGTGCCGTTGCCGTTGACGCTCTTCACCAGGCCCACGTGATCAGCGACGTTGTCGTGGTCCCAGTCGAAGAAAATGAGGTCACCCGGCTGCGGGTTGTTGCGCCCCTTCCAGTTGCCGCTGTTCGCGAGCTTGTTGATGATCGACGGGCACCAAGGTTCGTTGAGCGACGCGCCCGCGTTGGTGAGTACCCACGAGGCGAAGTCGGCGCAGTACGACTCCTGTCCGCGGCCGAAGGCGCCCGGGTACTTCGTCACGTCGCCGTCGTTGTTGCCGGTGGCTTCGAGCGTGCCCACCTCGTTCTGCGCGATCGCCAGAATGCGCTGACGCAGATCTCCGCTCACCGGCACCGAGCCCCGCACGGGTCCTGCGCCGGGAATGAAGGTGCTGCCCCCCAGCGCGCCCCAGGTCTGCGCACCCACCACGCCGTCGACCTCGAGCCCGTGGGCCGCCTGAAAACGCAGCACCGCGCCGCGCGTCATCGGGCCGAAGTCACCATCGACGCCACCCGGGTCGAACCCGGCGGCCGCCAGCTGCCGCTGCAGGGTGGACACCGCGGGCCCGCGCGAGCCGAGGCTCACCTGCGGTTGCGGCCCTCCGCTCGCCGCGGGGGCCGGAGCGGCAGCACCCTGCAACGCGCCCCACGTCTGCGGCCCCACCACGCCATCGACCTCGAGGCCTCGCGCCTGCTGAAAGGCCATCACGGCGGCGCGCGTCTGCGGGCCGAAGTCTCCGTCGATGGGGCCGGGGTTGAACCCGGCGTCGGCGAGCGCCTGCTGCACCTCCGAGACGGCGCCACCACGTGAATGACTGCTGACCTGGGTGCGGGCGGAAATGGCTGAGACGGGCATGTGCGACCTCCAAAGGAGTGGTCGCCCCCTGCGCCGCCTCGTTTCCCACCCGAACTGTCAATTCAACCCACAGCTGGCACAGCGAAGTCGCAGCTGTGAACAGCAGTGCTCAGGTCGTGTATTCGGCGTTCACCTGCACGTAGCGATAACCCAAATCTGAAGTCATCACCGTCGCATGGCCGCGCCCGTCGGCGAGCTTGAGCTCGAGCTTCACGTCTTCCACCGCCATCGCCTTCGCAGCGGCGGCGCGATCGAACGCGGTGGGCTCGCCCTGCTTGAACACCTCGATGCCCTGCAGCACGCACGAGAGTGACTTCGGGTGCCGAACCTCGGGTGCGTTGCCCACCTGGCTGGTGAAGCGCCCCCAGTTCGGATCGTTGCCGAACAGCGCGGTGCGCACGAGCGCCGACGACGCCACCCGCTTAGCGATCGCCCTGGCCGCTTCTTCCGAGGCGGCGCCGGTCACTTCGATGGTGGTCACCTTGGTCGCGCCTTCACCGTCGCGCGCGATCAACCACGCGAGCCTTCGTGCGACGGGCTCGACATGCCGCGCCCAGTCCGTCGGCGGCGCCACCGAGCGTGTGGAGAGTAAGAGCAAGGTGTCGTTCGTGCTCGTGTGCGTGTCGACGTGAACGGCGTTGAAGCTGCCGGCGGCGATGGTGGGCAGCGAGCGCTTGAGCTGCTCGGCGCGCAGATCCCAATCGGTAACCATGAACGCGAGCATGGTCGCCATGTTCGGTTCGATCATCCCCGCGCCCTTGCACACGCCGGCGATGGTCGCGCCCGCGTGCTGGCCACAGGCCTCCTTCGGGTACGCGTCGGTAGTCATGATGGCGGCTAGAAAACGCCGGCCCGCCTCGACGTCGTTCGCCTTTTCCGCAAGCGCGAGGTCAATGCCTGCGCGCACCTTGTCCATCGGGAGCTTCACGCCGATGACGCCGGTGCTGCACACCAGGACCTGTTCGATGGGGCAGCCGATCGCCTTGGCGACCTGGGTGCACATCTCGAGCGCGTCCTTGTCGCCTTGAACGCCAGTGCACGCGTTCGCGTTGCCGGAGTTCACGATGACGGCCCGCACCAGCCCGCCCGAGCGCGTGAGGTGGGTGCGCGAGAGCGTCACGGGCGCGGCGGCGTAATGGTTCTGGGT
>JAYVNA010000032.1:0-2457 GCA_043758715.1 Archangium sp. | reverse complement strand
CACTCCAAGGTGCCGTACCGCTTTGGCCGCCCGGCGCCCGAAGAACAGGCCCCCGCGGCGACAGGCCCCGCACCCATGAAGGGCGGCAAGAGCTTCGGCCCCTCGATTCCGCTCAAGTAGCGCCGCAGAACCTTCACAACCTTCGGGGAATTGACCACGCCCTGTATCAACCGACCGCCGCCTCGGCTGACTCAGATATTCCTCAAAAGGTTGTGCGGACGTCCCCCAAAGCGCGTGCTCTCGTGCAAATCACCGTGTCGCGCTGGAAAGTCGACATCAAGCGCCCAAGCGAGGTCGTCAAGGAGTGAACGGGCGAGCCTTCCGAGGCTGGACTCGGCGACCAGCTTGTTCCAATCGAGCTCTCGGAGCGCCGCGACGCCTTGGCGCGTTTCTTGGTAGCGCGGGCTGGTTCGGTAGGGGTTCGGTTGAACGAGGAAGCGAAGGTAAGCTTTCGGATGGCGGGCTCGGCCTTCGATTGCCCAGGTTCGCGCTCGTAGATCCGGCGGATGCGTGACGACAGGCTGAGCCAGAAACTCTGGGTCATCGACTTCGAAGTCCTCGAAGTCGCGGGCCGGCCACTGGAAGAGTGAAGGGCGAAGGGCACCCGTCCGGGCGATCGATTCAGGGTCAGGGAAGAAGAGGGCCTCTGCCATCGGCCCGATCAGATGAAATGAGGCCTTGGCCTTCAGGCTCGGCCGTAAGCGATTGCCCTCAGGCATGGCTGCGAGGTGCCCGTCAAGGCCTTCCCGGAGCACGGCAACAACTGCAGCTTCGTTGCCGAAGTTACCAGGCTCGACGTCGTCCACGCCGATCACGAAGTCGTACTGGCTCTCCTCAACGTGAGCACAGACCGCCGCAGCAAAGTTGTCGGCGTTGGTTCGGACTCCAATCTGAGGAGGCCGTGCAACGGGCGCAGAGGTAAACGAGTTGACCTGTTGGGCGCACTCGAAGGCGACGTCCGCTCCGAGTTGCTCGAAGTAGCTCTGCAGGCTCTGCGGGAGCGCGAGCGCTTCGCATCTGCCTGTGACGATGAGTCCGATGCGCTTCATCGCTCGTTGGTATCGGCTGCGCCGAACTCGTCATGCCCGTAGAGATCGCCGATGGAGAAATGGCGGAGCCAAGCTTCACCCTTTAACTCGCTAAGTTGAATCGGAAGATGAGTTCGCCCTGGCTCCATCACGTAAACCTGATCGGTCTGGTCCTTGAAGCAGTCGAGGAGGACGGGCGAGTGGGTCGCCAACAGGACGGTCGCGTTTTGTTCGATCGCCCAGTCGCGAAACGCCTCGATCAGGAGTCGAACCAAGGCAGGGTGAAGGGATGTCTCGGGTTCGTCGATGGCCACCACGCCACCTCTGTTAGTCCCGGCTACGGCGGCGAGGCTCAGCAGTAGCGCGAAGAAGCCATTCGGCCAATCGTTGGGGCGTATTGACCGCTTTCCCGGAGTGCGCACCACGACACTGATCACGTTTCCGGCTGGTTCGAAGTCGAAGGTCTGGAAAAAGGTTGGGAAGGCAAATCGCAGTCTACTCACGACGAAATCCCATCGGTGTTCGTGATCGCTCACGGTGCGCCAGCGTTGAAGTACGGCGAACGCGTTCGTTCCGTGCGCGTCGAGGCGAACGTCCGTTGACTGAGGGGATCCGTTCTCTCTCAAGACCCGAAGCTCGTAGTCACCGTGCACCCGGTACTCAGTGATCACATCGACGAGTGGCGCGAGCTGTTTTGCCAACGCATCGTCGCCGTTTGAGGCGCGACGAAGCCCCATCAAATCATTGGCTAGAAGGGTGGTCTTTCCGTGAATGCGAATGGCCGCCTCGCCAGCGCCACGCTCGACCAGGGTTTCTCCCCCGGCGACGACCCGTTCCATCACACGCGTCTCTCGCTCAGGGCGAATGGACCAGGAAAGGTCTCCCACTGAGACCGTCAACTCGGTGATGTTCGCTGCAGGCGCTTCAAAGCGTCGCACTTCACCGGACCCGCCGACATAGCTGAGCGCGTGAACGAGGTCCGTTTCGAGCGCGAGGCGGAGGACTTCTGGAGTCCAGAGCGCGGTCGTCTTGCCCGAGCCGTTCGGGCCGACGATGACGCACACTCCCACTGGGGCCCACTCAAAGTTGGCCAACGACTTGTACTGCCGCGCGGTGAACCGAAAGGACATGAGCACTCGCTAGCATACCGGAACAATTCTCGGCGCTCGCGCGCGCGGAGGGGGCGCTGCGACAAGCGGCGAACGTAGCAACGTGCGAGGGCCTTGAACGGGCCCTCAATCACGGATGAGTGAGGCCAGGACCCGTATGCTCGGCACCGATTGCCGTCGATTCCCCTCAGGTCACTTCACAACCTTCGAGAAATGTCGGACGCACGTTCGTTGACCTGAAGGGCTGCGCGTTGTTTGTGGCCGCCCATGGCCCAGTCCTTCACCGACTACCCCAACATCACCAACCCCGAGTGCGTGTG
>JAYVNA010000031.1:0-7747 GCA_043758715.1 Archangium sp. | reverse complement strand
TCACGACGCCAAGACGGAGCTGGACTGATGGAACGACGCATTTTCGGAAGGACCGGCCTGCAGGTGAGCGTGCTCGGCTTCGGAGGCGCTGAGCTGGGCTTCGATTCAGGCGTCACCGACGAACGCGCGGCGGGCGTGCTGCTCCCGGCCATCGACGCGGGGCTCAACGTCATCGACACCGCCTCGGCGTATCTCGCGAGTGAACAGCTGCTGGGCCGAGTGCTCCAGGGCCGGCGCGACGACCTCCTGCTGTTCAGCAAGTGCGGCGCCACCGACGGCTTCTCGCGCAGCGACTGGTCGGAGAAGGGCATTCGCGCGCAGCTCGAGCAGTCCCTGCGTGCCTTGAAAACGGATCACCTCGATCTCCTGCAGCTGCATTCCTGCGGCATCGACGTGCTGGAGCGAGGCGAGGCCATCACCGTGCTCGAGAAGCTGCGCGCCGAAGGCAAGACGCGCTTCATCGGCTACTCCGGCGATGGGGAGAAGGCGGTGTGGGCGGTGAAGAGCGGCCGCTTCGACGCCCTGCAGACCAGCATCAACGTGGCTGATCAACGCGTGCTCGAAGAAGCGCTCCCGCTCGCTGCGGCTGCGAACATGGGCGTGATCGCCAAGCGGCCCGTCGCGAACGTCGCCTGGCGCCACGGCGACGGCGGCCCCAACGACGGTTACCACAGCGTGTATTGGAAACGGCTCCAGGCGCTCGACTTCGACTTCACCCGTGGGCCACTTTCCGAGGCGGTGGAGACGGCGCTGCGCTTCACCGTCTTTCAGCCCGGGCTCTCCACGGCCATCGTGGGCACCTCGTCACCTGGCCGCTGGGCTGAGAACGCGAAGTCGGTGGCGAAGGGGCCGCTGCCAGCCGAGCTGATGGCTTCGATTCGCGCCCGCTGGAAGGAACGGGCGGGGTCCGATTGGACTGGCCAGCAGTGATCAGCCCAGCCCCGCGGTGAGCCAGCAGTAAAAGAACGCTCCGTGGAGCAACACCCAGAGCGTCGCAGCGCTGGCGGCGCCGAGGAGGGACGGATCGAAACGCGGCAACTCGACGGGGAGGACTTCGGGGAAATACGTGACGGCGTCCATGGTGGTTCTCCTTCTTGCTTCGAGGGAGAACATGCGCAGGCGCGCTGCGAGCCGGAAGGTGAGGTGCCGGCACGAGGGTGATTCCAACGTGGAATGGCCGGGTCAGCCGCCCAGGGTGAACCACGAGTACAGAAAGCCCGTGAACAGCGCCATCCACAGCACAATGGCGACGCCCCCGCCTGCCAGCGACACGTCGAAATGGGGCTCGTGTTTCGGGGCCCGGGTCTTCGTCCCTGATCGCGTCTGGGTGGGAAGAAAGTCGAGGGCGTCTGCGTGTGGGATGGCGGTCATGGCGAGCTCCGTTCGTGCACCTTGAACATGTCCATGAATACGCTGAGGGGAAGTGGCTTTCCCGGCAACAGGGTCATGCCTGACTGGCATGGCCGGCTGACACCGCCCGGGGCAAAGTCGCCGAATGGATCGCATCGAGTTGATGCGCGCGTTCGTGCGCGTGGTGGAAACGGGCAGCCTGTCGCGGGCCTCGAAAGAACTTCGCACCACCCAGCCCACCGTCTCGAAGTGGATGGCGCGGCTCGAAGAGTCGGTGGGCTCGAAGCTGCTGGCCCGCAACACGCGCGGCATTCGCCTCACCGAGAGCGGAGAGACCTACTTCGACGAGGCCCGCAGAATTCTGGTCGACCTCGACGCACTCGAGTCATCAGTGCGGCGCTCGAAGACCGGGGTCTCGGGAAGATTGCGACTCAACTTCCCGCTCGAGCTGGGCGTGCAGTTCCTCGGGCCGATCGCGCTCGAGTTCCAGGCGAAACACCCCGGCCTCTGCCTCGACGTGGTGATGACCGATCGCGTGGTGGACCTGGTGCAGGACGGCGTCGACCTGGCCGTGCGCACCGGCGGGGTGTTCAACCCGGCCGTGGTGGCCCGCGCGCTCGGCGCATTTTCGTACGTGCTCAGCGCGACGCCGAAGTACCTGGCGAAGCACGGAGCCCCGCGCACGGTGGCCGAGATCGTCAACCACAACTTCCTCGCCTACGGATACGAGCCGGTCGAACGCTACGACACGCCGCGTGGGCCTGAAGAGTTCCGGCCCAGGAGCGACCTCGAGATTCACGATCACTTCCTGCTGCGCACGGCTTTGCTCGCGGGCCGGGGCATCGGCCGTTCAGCGCGCTGGCTGGTGGACGAGGATCTGCGCGCGGGCCGGCTCGAGGAGGTGCTCCCCGGCAGCGCCCCCGCGCCCTTTCCCGTGCACGCGGTCTACCTGCCGGCGCGCCCTCAGCCCGAGAAGGTCAAGCTGCTGCTGGCGTACCTGGTGGAGCAGGTCGGCCGCATCCCCGGCTGGGTGAAGGTGTCATGAGCTACGGTGCGCGGTCATGACGACCGGGGTTCTGCAGTACGCGCTCGAGGGCAGCACCGCCGTACTCACGATGGATGACGGGAAGGCGAACGCCCTTTCCGAGGTGATGATCACCTCGTTGCTCGAGGCGCTCACGCGCGCCGAGAAGGAGGCCAGCGCGGTGGTGCTGTTGGGCCGCACCGATCGGTTCTGCGCGGGCTTCGATTTGAAAGTGATGACGGCCGGCGCCGAAGGGGTGCGGAAGTTGTTCCTTCACGGCGCCGAGCTGCTGGTGCGGCTGTGCGGCCTGCCGATGCCGCTGGTCATCGGGTGCTCCGGCCACGCGATGGCGGGCGGCGCGCAGGTGCTGCTCACCGGTGACGTTCGCATCGGCGCTGCGGGCCCGTATCGAATCGGTCTCAACGAGACCACCATCGGCATGCCGTTGCCCATTCTCGGAGTGGAGTTCGCGCGCGCGCGCCTCGCTCCCACCGAGCTTTCCCGCGCGACGTTGGGCGCGCAGATCTACACGTCGGAAGACGCGGTGAAGGCGGGCTACCTCGATGAGACCCGGCCCGCGGCGGAAGTGCGGGGCCGGGCGATGGAAGAAGCCGAGAAACTCGGCGCTCTCTCGCGGCCGGCCTACGCCGCCACCAAGCAGCGGCTGCGCGGGGCGATGCTGGCCCACGTTCAGTCGACGCTCGAGAGCGACATGAACGCGCTGCTCTCGATGTTCGGCTGAGTGCGGGGCTGCGTCGAGGGCGAGGCGAACTCGACGACTTCCTCCACCACCTTCGGGTCGCGCCGAATGCGATCGTGCGAGAGCCCCTGGGTGGTGACGAGCCGCGCCGCGGGCCAGAGCGCCACCAGCTCAGCTGACGAAGCCGCGGGCACCACGACGTCGTCCTGGTCGTGCACGATGAGCGCGCGCACGTGGCCGAGCTTCGACGCGTGGCGCAGCAGGTCCAGCTCTTCCAACGGTCTTTGAATGAGCTGCTCCACCCTCGCCAGCAGGCGCTCCAACATCGCCTCTGACAAGCCCATCTGCTGGGTGAAGTGCGCGAGGTAGGGAGGCAGCCGCGCCGGCGGAGCCAGGGCCACCAGGCGCTCAGGCGCCAGCCCCTGGGTGAGCGCGTAGATGCTCGCGGTCGCGCCCAGCGAATGCGCGATCACGATGCGCGGCCGCAGCCGATGCCCCAGGTCGAGCACCGTGTCGGCCATCATCGGCAAGGTGACGAAGTGGCCATCGTTCGCGCCGTGCGAAGGGAGATCAATCGCCAGCACGTGATGTCCGCGCGCCACCAGCGGCTCCACGAAGCTGCTCAGCTGCGAGGCGTTGCCGCTCCAACCGTGCACCAGCAGCGCGGTGCCGCGGGGGCCCGCGACGTTCCATTCCCACGCCGCCAGCGAATGACCACCCGCGTCGAGCTGAAAGGCCCGGGCCTCTCCCAGCTCGTTTCCCCACTTTGCCCGGGTCTTCTGCGGGCGGCCCCAGAGCTCGAAGGCCTTCGTCTCGACCCAGCGGGGAGCGAGCTGTTCGGCGAGCTGAACGGCGGCATTCATAATCGAACGGTCGTGCTTTTGGGTGAGCGAGCGACGGGCATGGTCGAGCCTTCTGGAGGGTGCGAGGGGAGGGTGCTGTGAGGAATAATAAGAACGGTCGTTCTTTAATACAAGCCCGTCCGTGGTTGAAGCCAGGCGCGCCATGTCACAGGCTCGGGTGCGACCTCGTCTTCAAGCCCATGGATTCCTTTCAAGTGCACCGGCCCCGGCTGCTCTCGCTCGCCTACCGGGTGCTGAACAGCTTCGCGGAAGCTGAAGACGTGGTGCAGGAAGCGAACCTGCGCTGGCTGTCGCGCGAGGCCACGCCGCTGGAGAGCGAGCGCGCCTGGCTCGAGCGGGTGGTGATGAACCTGTGTCTCGATCAGCTCAAGTCTGCGCGTGCGCGCCGCGAGTCGTACGTGGGTACCTGGTTGCCCGAGCCCGTGGGCAGCTGCTCGCGCAGCAGGCGGTGGTGCGCTCCGATGGTGGGGGCAAGGTGCGCGCCGCCATCAACGTGGTGTCAGGCCCGAACAACGTGGCCCGGCTGATGATCGGCGTGGCGAAGAAGGGCTCGCCTTCTGCGCGGTACGAGCTGCGCGAGGTGAACGGCTGGCCTTCGCTGGTGGGGCTCGAGGGCGACAAGGTGGTGTCGGTGAGCCAGCTCGAGACCGACGGTCAGCTCGTCTACAGCATCTTGATTCAGCTGAACCCCGACAAGCTGCACGCGGTGATGTCACAGGCCGGCGAGCTGCCTCGTCCTCCAGGTCATGACGAACTCGAATGACTTGAAGTGGCTCAAGGTGCAGGCGCTCAGCGGCGCGGTGTTCGCCGGGTTTCTGTTCATGCACCTGTTCAACACGATGCTCGCGGCGGCGGGTCCGGGCACCTACGACGCCGTGCAGGGCCAGTTGCGCCGCGGCTACCAGGCGCCCGTGCTCGAGGTGGTGCTGGTGCTCGGCCCGCTGCTGCTCCACGTCGGCACCGCGGTGGCCCGCATGTGGAAACGGCCAAAGGCAGCGCCTTTGGCGATGAGCTGGCGGGCGCGCCTGCACCGATGGAGCGGCCGCTTCCTCCTGGTGTTCTTCGTGGGTCACGTGGTGGCCACCCGCGGCTCGTCACTCGTCTACGGCGTCTTCCCGGGCTTTGAGGGCCTGGCCTTCACCTTCCGCTGGGTGCCTGCGTATTTCTGGCCGTACTACCTGCTGCTCGCGCTCAGCGGTTGGTACCACCTGGTGCACGGGCTCTCGGTGGCGTTGCCCTTGTTCGGCGTGCGCGTGCTTCAACGCCGGGCGGTGTTCCTTTGCCTGGTGAGCGTGGGTTCGATCGCGTTGGTGGTGGGCGTGCTCTCCCTGGGCGGCGTCTTCTTCGACGTCGGAGATCCCTCGAGCTCACCCTACGCGCGGCTGGTGTTGCGGCTCAGCTCAGGCGCGCCGTCGCCGTAACCCGCGACGACGAGCGCACTTCGCATGGGAGACCTGAAGGCTCCCACGGCAACGCGTTCTTCAGAAGGAGATCAGCGCCGCGTCGCCCTGCTGCACCACGCGGGTCGGCAGCCGCACCAGCTCGATGCTCAGGCGCGTGCCCTTGCCCTGCCTGGTGACGGTGATCTTCCGCAGCTCGGAATCAGAGAGCCCGAGCACGTGATCAGCGATGGGCGGCAGACCCGAGACGTCGATGATCAGCCGGGCCGGGTTCTGCAGGGTGGCGATGTGGCTCACGCTTCCACCGGCGACCGCGGCGATGCTCACCTTGAGCATGCCGCTGACGCGCGAGACGTTCACCAGCCGCGCCGCGCCCGAAGGAATCGCGGTGCTCGTGAACAGCCCGGGCTTCACCGCCGAGGCGGTCGCGAAGGTGCGCGCGAGGGTGGGCGTGGCCTTCGGCTTCTCAGGCAATCGCGCCGGCACCCGCGCCTTCACGGGCTGCGCGGTGCTGAGGGCGAACTCGGGCGCCTTCACGGCGGGGACGGCTGGCAGGCACGCGAGGCCTGACTGCAGGGCGATCGGCGGCGCGGGCACGAGGTTGCTGAAGGTGATCAGCACCACCGCGGCCGCCGCGATCAGGGCGAGCGCCGTCCACCGGCCGGTGCGGGGCGCGGGAGTGATGGGGGCCTGGGGCTTGAGCGTGCCGCCCTCCACGTTCTCACACAGGAAGTCGACCAGCGGCTTGGCGCGCGGGTGCAGGTAGCGGGTGAAACGAACGCCGAAGCCACCGCGGGCGTTGGCGCGCTTCCACGCCACTTCGCCCTCGGCGAACGGGAGCACCTTGCCACCCGCTTCGAACGCCAACGTCACCACGGTGCCCGCTTCCGGCGGATCAGCCATCATCAGGAACATGCCGTTGGGCGAGATGTCCCCCGAGAGCACACGCACCACCCGCTCACCGGCGATGGTCACGCGAATCGGGTGCTTCAGCAGGGCGCGTGAAGAACGGTCCTGAACGGATTCAGACGGAGCGACGTGATGCATGGGGGCCTCGGGGAGCTGCGAACCGGAGAGTTGCTACAAGTCTGTGTCGACCTGTGAACCTCGCAAGTTTTTGGCGCTCCGCTGATCAGCGCTTGTTCACCATCAAGCGTGAGTCTCCCCCCTTACTTCACGCACTCGTTTCGCATGGCGCTGTATTTCGTCGGCGCCGGTTCACCCATCAACAACAGCTCGAGCTTGACCGTGGTGAACGAGCTTGCCGCCTTGTCGACGAGACAAATGCACTGCAGCTCGGTGCCCTGCTTGCCCGCGACGCACTTGCTGACCAGCCGGCTCTTCAGACACAGCTGAGAGGCGGTGAGCATGAACTCGCGCAGCGCGGGGCTGTCTGCATCGAAGTCGGCGGCGCGTTCTTCGGGGCTCATCAGCTCGACGGCCTTGGTGCCCACGCACGTGCAGTCTTCGCCAGCCTTCTTCTCGCAGAGCCGCGTGATGCGCGTCTTTGGGCTGGTGTGGAACAAGCCGGGCGGCGCGAAGAAGGCACTTGAGGCGATCAACGCCGCTCCGCCCAGCGTGGGCAGCGCGGTCTTCCATTCGCGCTTGAGCAGCGCCGGGATGACGGGCACCGCCGAGAGCAAGAATGAGGGCACGCCGACTCGCCACGCGAGCACCGCGGCCCACACCCAGCCAATGAAGAGAGCGATCAACCCAGCGACGAGCAGCGCGACGCTCGGTTCACCGGCAGCCAGACCACCGAAGGTCACGAGCAGCAGGGAGCTGCATGCACCCGCCAGCAGCAGCCCCACGGGCACCGCGAAGGCGAGCCCCGAACCCTCTTCTGGAGCCGCGGGCCCGCGCAGTTCCGTCCAGCGCACCTGCGCGACGTCGGCCTGGGTCTCGCACCGCGGGCAGGTGACCTCGCTCAACCTGAATTTGAGGGAGCACTTCCGGCAGACGACCCACTCACCGCTCATGCACAGATCATATCGGCCCAGCGGCGCTGGAGTTGCTCCAGGTGGTCAGCCCACCGAGGATGCCGTGATGCCCCGGGTGATGGCGCTCATGATGCTGCTGCTCGCGTGTGGGCGCGCCGAGCCCGTGCGGCCCGGGCCGCGGCCGCCCGTCTTTCCGTGCGAGCTGAGCGTCGAGCCGCGGGACCTCGACTTCGGTGAGCTCGCGCCGGGCGGCCGGGCCAGCCGTTCGCTGCTGCTGCGCAACCGGGGTGATGGTCTGTGTTCGCTCTCGTTTCCTTCGCTCACGGTGACGTCGATCGGCTTCTTCCCGCTCGACTCGGCAGAGCTGGCGGGCACCGGTGATGGCCAGCTGTGGGCCTTCGTTCCCCCCAACGGCGGCGCGGCGGTGTTGGCCCGGCTGGACCCTTCGAACGCCAACGTGCTCGAGCGCT
>JAYVNA010000030.1:0-2462 GCA_043758715.1 Archangium sp. | reverse complement strand
GCTGCGAGCCGCTCAGATCGACGCCAAGCGAAGCTCCCAGCTCTTGCCAGCGCGTCTCTTCTGGTTGTGTGAGGCCGCTCGTCTTCCGCTTCTCATCGAGGAAGCGGAACTCGTGCATGACCGCCTGGGTGTCCGACATAAGGGCTGAGGCAGCCTAACTCGGCCCGGCTGTTGGGGAAATTCTCGTTTTCACCGGCCTATTTGAGGCTCGCGGTCAACTCCTCATCGAGGCGGGCAATGCTGGTTCCGAAGCGCCGGTCGAGGGCCTGCTCGAAGCCCGTACCCTTGCCGCAGTCCTCGATGAGGGCGATCACCTCAGGCATGCCGCGCTTCTCCACCAGCAGCCGCACCGCCACCGCGGCCAGGGCGTACGAGAGCCCCGGGTTGCGGGTCGCGATCAGCGGGCCGTTGCTCATTTCGGCCAGTCGCGGCAACTGGCCCTGCAACGCGAGCTGCTGCAAGGCCGTGGCTTCGCGCCTGGGCGGGCCTTCCGTGCCTTCCGAGCGCCACTCGATGTACTCGGCCAGGCCTTCGTGCATCCACACCGGCAAGGAGCGCTGGTTGAAGTGGCCCAGTTCGTCCATCACGGCATGCACGTACTCGTGCACCAGCACCGCGCGGTTGTGGTCGTTGATCTCCGCGGAGTCGTTCATGCGAATCGCGTCTTCTGAATAGAAGCCCGCCACCGACGAGGCCGCCTGGGGCCCATGGTGAAGGCGGAACTCCTCGCGCGAATAGAGAATGACGTCGACCGGCTTTTCCCGCGCGACGCCGAGCAGCTGCTGCGCCTGCACCCGCGCGTCTTCCAGCGCGCCCTGCACCTTGCCCTCGTATTCAGCGCGCTGACCAAAATCGCGCTTCGAGTTGAAGTAATAGAAACGGAAGTACTGGTTCTGCCGCACCCGCCGTCCGTCGCCATCGACGCTCGACTCGTAGCTGCGGCTGCTGGCGCGCACCGGCGGCGGTGGCGCTTCGGCGCGCTCCCCCCGAATGGGGTCGGGCGACCGCACCTCTGCGTCGGAGCCGGGCGTTTCACGCGCGATCTGCGCCACCAACCGCTTGGCCTCGGCGCTCTCTTTGGCCTTGGCCGGAACCCTGGCGAACATCGAGGCCGCTTCTCCGGGCTGGCCGTCTTCGAGATAGAGGCGGCCCAGCTCGAGGGCGAAGCGGCCGTCTTTCGCGAACAGGCTCAGGCCCTTGCGCAGCGCCTCCTCGGCCGCGCCGCGTTGATCGCTGCGCTTGGCGGTGATCGCGGTGCAGGAGAGCCCGTCGGCAGTGGGCCCGAACGCGACGCTCTTTTCCCCCAGCGAAAACGCCATCACCGCGTCGTCGACCTGCAGCGCCAGGCAGCCGCTCAACAGCGCCTGCGCGATCTTCGGGCGATCAGCCTTCGCGCTGGCCTCGGGATTGGCGGCGGCGAAGGCGAGGTACAGCTCTTCCCACTGCTTGGCTTTGGCGAATGAGATCGCCTGCGCGGCATTGGGTGCCGCGGTCACCGCGAGCGCGAGCAGCGGGCCGAGCATCGAATCAGAACTGCCAGGTAGTCAGAATGCGGCCGAAGTCGGCGAGCTCTTCCTTCTTCTTGCCGCCACCCGACGCCGTCACCAGGCGCTCGTTGATCGCCGCCAGCCGCTTGCTCATCACCTGGGCGAGGTTCGCGACCACCTTGAGGGCCGCCACGTGATCGGCCTTGAGCATCTTCTGCACCCGCTTGCTGGGCACGTTGAGCACCTTCACGTCGGTCAGCGCGGTCGCGGTGGCGGAACGCACTTCGCCTTCGCCCATCAGGCTCATCTCGCCCAGCACGCTGTGTTTGCCCAGGCGCGCCAACTCGATGCCCTTGCGCGTGACCGTCACCTCACCCTCGAGGATCACGATCAACGCGTCGCCATCGTCGCCTTCGCGGAAGAGCGTCGCCGCCTTGCCGACCGAGGCTTCCTGCGCCACTTCGAAGAACTCCGCGGCCTCGCCGACGGTGAGCCCACCGAAGATGGGGATCTGCACGAGCTTCTTCACCAACTGCGTCGGGATGGACATGGAGCTTCCTTCGAGTTCGGGAAAAGAAAGACGGTCTAGATGCCGCGCAGCACGGTCGCCTTGCCGACCCGGCCGATCGCCAACACGTACGCGCTGGTGCGCAGGGCCAGCTTTCGCGATCGGCTGATCTGCCCGACCTTTTCGTAGGCCTCCGCCATCATTCGATCGAGCTCGGTGTTCACGCGCTCCTCGTCCCAGGTGACGTGCTGGAGATTCTGCACCCACTCGAAGTAGCTGACCGTCACGCCGCCCGCGTTCGCGAGAATGTCGGGCACCACCAGGACGCCGCGCTGCTCGAAGATCTCGTCTGCCTCGGGAGTGCAGGGCGCGTTGGCGCCCTCGAGCACGATGCGCGCGCGAACTTCCCTGGCGATTCGCTTGTCCACCACGCCGCCCAGCGCGGCCGGCACCATCACCTCGCAGTC
>JAYVNA010000029.1:0-7760 GCA_043758715.1 Archangium sp. | reverse complement strand
GAGCGCTTCATAGAGCTGTTTGTGATTGATGGCGCCCTGCTCCACCAGCACTTCGCCCAGGCGCTTGCCGGTCTTCTGCTGCGAGGCGAGGCCCGTCTCGACCTGCGGCTCTTCGAGGTAACGCAGACCGATGAGGATCTCACCGAGCGGCGGGCGATCGAGCACCACCGCGTCGCCCTTCTGCACCGCCCAAGAGAGGGCTCGCTGCAGCTGACCGCGGGTCAGGTAGCCCAGCGAGAGGAGCGCCTCACCGACCCGGGTGCCGGTCAGCGGCTGCAGCGCGAGCGCTTCCTGCACCTGGCCTTCGGTGACGAGACCTTGCGCGATGAGGAAGTCGCCGAAGCGGCGCACAGGGTCGGTCATGAGCGGCAGGCCACGGAGTGTACTCAAAGCGCGCCCCGCTTCACGTTTCCGCCCTGATCAATGCACCCGGAACATCGCCATCAGGATCTCGAAGAGGATCAGCACCACCACCATCGTCTCCAGGGTGAGCGCGCGGCCGGTGTCGGTCTCGCCCTTGAGCAGGCTGTACGCCTGTTGCAGCAGGCGTTGCTTGCGGGTCACCTGTTCGGTCCACCGGGCGATGCGCAGCTCCTGCAGGGCGCCTTCGTAGACGCGCGCCAGGTAGACGTCGCCGACGATCTTGAGGGAGTTCTCGACCCGTTCGATGAACTCGGACAACTCGATCAGCGTCTGCATCAGGTCGCGCGCGAGCTTCTTGTAGGGGCTGAAGAGCAGCGTGGTCTGGCGCTGACCGACCACGTCATAGATGCGGGCGAGCTCGGCATCGAGCACCGCGTCGTAATACCGAAGCTCGAGCAGCTGGGCGTTGGCGATCTCGAGCAGGTCGACGATGTCTTCGCTGCCGGAAGGCTCGTAGATGAAGGCCGCGTTCCACTCGACGATCGCGAGGTCGTCGGGGGTGTAGCTGAAGAAATTCGAGAGCACGGCGCGCTCTTCGGCCGACGAGAGGCGCTCCTTCTCACCCAGCAGCAGCCGCGCCAGCCCGGGCGTCGCGAGCACCTGCTCGGCGTTCGGTTTGCCTTCGATCTCCCGGACGAAGATCGAGGTGTAGCCCTCGTTGCGGTCCCACAGGTGAGGCCGCTCGAAGTGGGGCGCGAGCAACTTCCGCAGCTTGTTCACTTCTTCGAGCGCGAGCGCGTCGAGGGGCGCGCTGTCGTAGAGCTCGTCGGCGACGGGAATGAGGTCGTCGATGGTGCTGCCCCGCGGCACGGGCACGCGCACGGAGATGCAGATCGCGCCGTGGTAAAACAGCGTCGCGTTCACCTTCGCTTCTCGCGCGGTGCCCTGCACGGTGAGCGGGCGCGGGCCGAGATCGACCAGCAGCGGTGGATCTGAGAGCTGGATGAACTCGCTGCCTTCGCGGCGGAGCTTGAGACGACGGCTGTCGGCGCTGATCAGCTTGCGGCACCCTTCGAGGTCGATGGTGTCGGCGACATCGAAGATGCGGGTGCACCACAAGTCTGCATCGAGCAGCCGAACCATGCCTGACGGTATACCGCCAACTCAGGGTTCGCCTCATGGCGGAACTGGGGACCTTGCTTCGGTGACGAACTGTCGCGGCCCGGTGCGATGCGGCTGACAAAGAGCCCCTTCGTGCAGCGGCGCCCCTCGTGAATTCGCGCGCTCCGGGGCGGCACGACGCTCGCATTCGCGGCGCACATGAGAACTTCCCGCGGTCGACGAGGCCTGACCCTCATCGAGATGATCGTCGTCATCACCATCATCGCCATGTTGATGAGCGCGGTCGGGGTGCACGCGCTCGGGGTGCAGCGCACTTCGCAGATTCGCACCGCGAAGATGGACGTGCAGAACACCGTGACCACGCTCGATCTCTACCGCGCGAGTCAGGGCCACTATCCGGATCCGCGCGAGGGCTTCGCGCCGCTGGTCGCGCTGCGCGCCCTCAAGAAGGAGCCGGTCGACCCGTGGGGAACGCCGCTCATCTGGGAGCTGAAGGACGGAGAGCCCCTGGTCATCTCGTTGGGCCCCGACCGCGCGAAGGGCGGCGAGGGCGACGACGCAGACATCACCAGCGCTGACTAGACCTTGGTCTTCTTGCCCATGAGCACGCCCGCGGTGACCGCGGAGGCGACGCCGATCGCGCCGGTGAACAGCATCGCCAGTCCCGCGGCGAGCGGCTCGCGCGGAAACCAGTGCTCAGCGATCCAGAAGCACAAGCGCATGCCGACGTAGCCGCCGGCGAGGCCGGCGAAGAGCGACCAGAGAAAGATCTTCAGGGCGGTGGGCACCGGGCAACCCTACTCGCACCCGGCGGGGAGGCGCGCTTCCGAAGATCGGGAGCCGCTTGTTGGCCGCGCGAACGCCGAGAGACACTGCGTCGCGTGAACGAGCCGCGGGTCCTCTGGGTGCGTGGAGCCAAACAGGCAGGGCCCGAGCAGCTCATCGGCGTGCTCGAGGTGAGAGCCGACGGAACCAGCCGGGCTGTGTTTGCCGAGCGAACTGAGGTCGATGGGCGCAGTCACATTCGGCTCGCGCGCCAGGTCTGGCCGGGCAAAGACGCGCTGGATACGAAGTGGTGGAGCCTGGTGCTCAACCACCAGCGCAAGGTGCACACCGTTCGGAATGGCTCGTGCGGAGACCCGCTGCTCAAGGCTGATGTGCCGCGCATCAAGCGGGCGCTGGAAGAGCTCGAGCTGCTCGCTGAAGAAACGATGCTCGTGGTCGAGGATGGACTGATGGTCCTCCTCCGTTGATCTCGACCCGTAAGGGCCGCGAGCCTCAGATGCTCCAGATGGCGCCCTCGACCTCGCGAGCGTCAGGGTCAGCTCCGAGGAACTCCGTCGCAAGACCCTCGCGGTGGAGAATTCCCAGGCACAGAGCGACGAAGGCGTCAGCGGCATCATGATCAGAGCTCGCGCCCTTGCCCGTGTTGTAGGTCTCGCAGACGTTCCGAATCCGACGGTCCACCGTGATTGAAACTCCCTTGGATTCAAGGCTCTCGAGGATGGCGGCGATCGCCACCTGCGGTGCGCGCTTGTAGTTCGGGACCCCGAGCACGCGCATCGCGTGCCCGGGGTAGATCTCAATCATCGCGCTCCTCCCCCGGGAATCGAATGGCACGACGTCGAACAGGCCCGACGATCGCAAGCGGCCGAGAAAGGCATTGCCCAAGAGCGTCATGTTGAAGAGCACTTGGTACTGGTGCTTCAGCGGTGGCTGCGCACCGGTCGCGACGTCAGAAGAACGGCGCGTCCAGTTGTCGGAATGTTTCCAGGCTGCAAAGCGGACCAGGTCCACCGGGCAAGACAGTGCCACGGTCGTGCAGATGAATTCGTTGAATGACTGCCACGATCCGAAGGCCGTCGGATGATTCGCGAGTGCGGCGAATGCGCTGCTCTTGATCAGCGGGTCAGGAATCGAGAACGGGAAGTCGCAAGCGACGCCCGACGCTCGGGGCGACAACTGAACGAGACTCTCGGCAAGCTCGTGCGCAGTCCATCCCGAAGGCGTCTCGAGCAATCTCGCGTTCAGCCCGTCAGCGCTGACCTCGTAGGCCTTCGGTCCGAGCCGCAACGCCGCGACCGCGAGGATCTTCTTGCGCTGCTGCAAAGCCTTCTGCGGGCCAGCGAAGTCGATACCGACGACTTGTTGGTCGGGGGCGCCCGCAAACCAACCACCACGATTTCCGGAAATCACGGCCAGCCGAGCAGCGGCACGGTGTGGAATTGGCGAGTCATTGAGCTGGAAGCACACCGCGAGGCGATTCGAGGCGTTCACCGGAAGGGTTGTCCAGGGCCTCGACTGCCGAACGAAAGCGGCCGACAGCCTGGCCACGCGCACGAACGACCAGCGACTCACCAACCACCCGCATTCTTCGCTCCTCATGCTCTTGCTCCGTAACAAACATGAGTGTCTCCTTGCCCACCGCATGGACATGGCTGGCCTGGAGGCTGTCCAGCAGGCTCTCCACACTCATGCTCGCCGCCGTGATGGACACTCGAACGTCGGACACTTCGTGGCTCACTGAAATGGCGATGCCGAGCGCATCTGCGAGCCGCGCTGCAAACGTCCCAATGGGAATGGCGTCAGCGGTGATCTGGACCCGCCGCTCTCTTTGATTGCCAGAGGGGGTGACGGGGTCGAGGACCTTTATTTCAAAGCGGCCGGGGACGGCGTTTGACGGTCGAATGGCAGGCCAAAGACGAGGCTTCTCTCCGACAGTGCAGGAGTACGGCGCGCGATGCGAACTGCCGCTCACCGCGCACGCCATGAGGCAGGACGGTAGCGCGAACGCCGCGAGCACTCGGAGCATGGAGAGAGTGTAGCCACGCTGCTCGAAACGTTGCGACCAGAGCCGGTCCTGTTGCCCTGGCAGGGTGCTGAGAAGGCCCGTTTTGAACAGCGGCTGTCTTCCCTCTCCCCGACCCTCTCCCCCGCGGGGGTGTACGGCCAGATTCTTACTGACCCAGCAACGCAGTCGCGTCGAGGCGGCCTTCTTCCCACCCCAACGCGATGGCGAGCTTGCGCGCATCGAGCGCCACCTTCTTCATCGAGGCGCTGTCACCCTGCTGCTTTCGAATCGCCTTGGCCTGCTGCAGCAGCGCGCGCGCCTGGAAGCGAAGATCTCCGCACGAGCCACCCGCAGCGCTGGCCGCCTGGTACGCCGCGGCCGCTTCCGGAAAGCGCTGCTGGTACGCGAGCACGGTGCCCATGGTGGCGAGCACCCGCGCTTCGGCGAAGGGCCACCGAGCCGCCCGCCACTTCACCAGTGAGCCCTCGAGCAAGCTCAGCGCCTTGCCCACGTCACGGCGCGCGAAGGTGATGGTGGCGAGCCGGGCCTCGAGGCGGCCGGCGAGCTCGACTTCCCCGTGCCACTTCGCGAGATCCGCGCTCGCGGACGCGCGCTTGCGGGCCTCCTCGAGCGCCAGCGCCGCGCCTTCGAGATCGCCTTCGACTTCGCGCGCTTCACCCCGCTCCGCCAACACCAGCGCGAGCACCGGCCCCTGACCTGCGGCCTGCTCGGCGGCGGTGAGCACCTCGACGGCTTTGACCCGCCGGCCCTCGAGCCGAAGCACCCGCGCCTCGAGCAGCAGAAATTCAGGCGAAGGCGTCGGCAGCGCCGCCGCGCGTTCAGCCATCGCGTTGAGCAACGCCCGGGCCCGCGCCGTGTCTTCCACCACCAGCGACTGGGCGGCGGCGCGGGCGAAGGCGTCGACCTGTGTGCGCAGCTGCGCTTCGGAAGGCGGCATCAGCGCCACGGCCCCGGCCACGCCTGCCCACGCCCGGCTGGCCCCGCGGGGATCTCTTCGCGCGAGCGCCTGATCGAGCGCGTGTTTCCACAGCGGCGCTGCCCGCGCACCGTCCCCCGCCGCGGTGAGGTGCCCCGCGAGCTGCACCGGATCGACCGACGACGCATCAGCCGTCCCACGAACGATCAACACCTGCGCGGCCGCGAGATGAACGGCCTGCGCCTCGAGCGGCGGGAGCGGAGGCACCGCGGCGAAACTTTCCTGACTGGAGAACCGCGCGCGCTGGGGGCTCTCGCTCACCAACCAACCCGCGCTGTGCAGCGAGGTGAGCAGTTGAGGAATCGCCGCGGCGCAGATTTCCCGCAGCAGCGCGAGATCGAAGCGCGCGCCCAGGATCGCCGCGGTCTGCAGCACCAGCCTGCTGTCAGAGGGGAGCGCGTTGATCGCCGCGACCACCGGGCCACCCTCCGGAGGACCCATGCCGGGCTCGGTGATGTCCACCGTGCCGTCGCCGTCGATCAGCAGGCCGCCATCGTCGAGCCACGAGAGCACCTGCAGCGTCTGACGGGGCAGGCCCGCGGCGAGGCGATGCACGGAGTTCCCCAGCTCGGCGCCGCTCACGCTTCCCAGGGCCAGCGAGAGCACCCGCTGCGTCTCGGCCGCCTGCAGCGGGGGAATGGCGACCCCCTGCAGGAACGAAAGCTTCTCGTCGTAGACCGAGGGCGCGGCGAAGCCGACGATCAGCTCACGCGAAGCCGGCCGGGAAGCCATCACCACGAAGGCCTCGAGGCTGCCCTCGTCCATCTGGTGCAGCCCGTCGAACGCGAGCACCACCGGGCGCTCCACCGCGACGCCGCGCAACACCACTCTCAACGCGTGCGAGGCCTGACCCGGACTCATCGCCGCCGGGAGCGGCTTGACGCCCGCAAGGCTCAGGGCCGCCAACCGGGCCGAGTCAATCAACGGCAGCGGCTCGAGCGCGGCAGCGAGCCGGGTCATGCGCTCCGAGGGGTGCACGCCCACCGCCGCACAGAGAAGATCGACGAGCGCGCCGTAGGGTTCCTGCAGGCCCGCGGTGCCCAGCGCAAGCGGGCCGCGCTTGCCGACCAGCCCCAGCAGTTGCTGGCACAGCGCGGTGTGGCCGCTGCCCGAGGGCCCGGTGATCAACAACGGCGCCACCACGCCCTGCTGCAGGCTGGTGAGCCGCCGCTCGAAGGTCTCGGTCAACGCCTTGCGGCCGAGGAGGTCAGGCACGTTGCGCGTGCGGCGAATCGGGTGCCCGCACGCGACGATTCCGGCGACCGACGTGGCGGTGAGCTCGCACAGCCGGGCCGCGGGCCCGGACAGCTGATGCTCGAGCCAGAGGTTGTTGGCCCGCGCGGTCACGAGCTGACGGCGCACCTTCTCTGATGCCTTGGGGGTGAGCGGAAAGGTGGCCAGCCCGGCGAGCGCGCGTACCGAGGCCGGCACCTTCAGCTTCACGCCTTCGAGCACGACCGCTTCGCGCACGACCAGCATTGCCTTGGTGACCCGGCCCGAGGGGTAGCCACCCTTGCCGAGGAACCCGAAGGTGAGGCCCTCTTCGTCTTGCGAGACGACCACGCCGCCGGCGGCCGAGATGAGTGTCTTGAGCTTCGCCGCGCAGGCGAGCGCCGGGGCGCTGTTGGGTTGAGCCCCCAGCACCTCGACGCGCAGGAACACGCCCTCACCTTCGAGCTTCGGCGCAGAAGCCGCGGCAAGTGAGGGCGCGTCGGCCTGAAAGATTCCCGAGCCGACCGAGACGAAGAAGTCGTTCGCTTGCTCCTCGGCGGCGGGCGGCGCAGCGTTCGCCACCGCGGGTGCCGGCGCGGGGGCCCAGTCGGCGGGCGGCCAGGGCGCTGATGGCTCGGGCACCAGGGCAGCGAGTGGAACTTCGGGGGCGCCTGCGGGCTGCATCGCCTGCCGCAACGCCTCGCGAAATTCGAGCACGTTCTGAAAGCGCTGCTCGCGTTCCTTCGAGAGGGCCTTGAGCACCGCGGCGCACAGCCCCGGCAGCCGCGCGAGCTCGGGCCGCAGGCTCACGGGGTCGATGGGCGCAGCGGTGAGGTGCTGGCTGATCACCTTGCGCAATTCGGTGCCGACGAACGGGGGCCGCCCGGTGAGCAGCTCGTAGGCGACGCAGCCCATCGCGTAGATGTCGGTGCGGTGATCGACCTCGTCGGCGAGGGCCTGCTCGGGTGCGAGGTATGCCGGGGTCCCCACCACCATTCCCAACTGGGTGATTCGGCCCCCTTCTTCCGGCGCGAGCGCGTCGGTGAGGCGCGCGATGCCGAAGTCGAGAATCTTCGCCCGCTCGCCCCCATCGCGGCGATGGCCCAGCATGATGTTGGGCGGCTTGAGATCGCGGTGCACCACGCCGAGCCCGTGCGCTTCGTTGAGGCCGTCGAGCACCTGCGCCAGAATTTCCACCGCGTCGCCCGGCGCGAGCGGGCCCTTCTTCAGCCGATCTTCGAGCGTCTCGCCCTCGACGAATTCCATCGCGAGGAA
>JAYVNA010000028.1:0-7764 GCA_043758715.1 Archangium sp. | reverse complement strand
GCGCGCCGCGCTAGAGACGACAACCGCGCGGCACACGCCTCACACGCGCTGACGTGTTGCTCGAACTCCGCCGAGGTCGCGCCGCGGCGAATGAAGACATCGAGCTCGAACACCGAAGGGTGCCTCATGGCCGCTCCACTCCGCGGCGCAGCTTCGCTCTGACTTCGCACAACACCTGGCGGAAGCGCTGCAGGGAGAGGCCTTCCTTCTGCGCGAGCGCACGGTGGCCCGCTTCGGGCGACTCGAGCACCGCGAAGAACACGCCCCGCGCGCGCGGAGTGGCCGTGGCCAGTTCCGCGTTCACCACCGCCAACAGCTCGCGCGCGTGAGTGGCACCTTCCGCCGTGTCCGCGGCGCTGAGCGCTTCGGCTTCGTGCTCGGGGGCCACCAGGCGCAATCGCCGCGCGCGCGCTCGATCGGCCACGATGAATGACGCCTGCCGAATCACCAGGCCGGGCAACTCAACGCGCTCCAGCTTGCCGGCGGCGGCGCTCTCCATCACCCGCAGCCACGCTTCCTGGGCCACGTCGCGCGCCTCGTCGAGCCGTAAACCGGCCGCGAGGAGAGAAATGATCAACGGGTGATCATGCTGGGCGACGGCCTGTTTCCAGAAGTCGTTCACGCGAAGTCCAAAGAACGGCTCAGCCGGCCCTGCATATCGATCAAGCGCTGGCAGTGACCTTGTTGCGGCGCACCACCACCCAGGTGATGCCGAGAATGAGGCCCAGCAACCCACCGCCCGCGGCGCCGCCCATCTGGTAGGCGATCATTCGCTGCGCGCCGTAGAGCGCCTGGGTCGAGCACAGGCACATCGCCGCGGTGCCTGAACCGGGGGTGTTGTCCCAGCTGATGTACCCGGGGCCCGCCCAGCTCACGAGCAGCACCGCCAGGAACGCGAGGGCCACCACGAACATCGCCACCGTACGGAGCTGAGCCATGCGCGTGGCTTAACAGGAGCGCCGCCCTCAGCGAAGCGAGCTGAGGTCTTGAGGACCTCGTGATTCAAGCAAGCCTCAGGGGGCGTGGTCGGGACAGGATCTGCAGCGGTGCCCACCGCGCACAGGCTCACGAGCTTCGGGCGAGAGTTCCCGGTTCGTCCTTGAGCTCCCCAAGCAGTGCTCAAGGCGCATGAGTGCCCCGATGTCCCGTTCATCAACAAAGCCCCAAGGGGCGTGGCGTTTCAGGATCTGCAGCGGTGCACACCGCGCACAGGCTCTCGAGCTTCGGGCGAGGAACCTCAATTGACGAGGTCCGGTGGGCGGACCCCTTTTTCGGCGTCACCACCGATGACCATGGTTGTCATCCGCGGTGACGCGCGAAAATGGGCACGCCGGCCGGCTCCCCCATCCAGTTCCTCACTGCGTCATGTGAGGGTCCTTGCTCGAGGAGCGGGGCCCGTTCGCAATGAGCAACAAAGCGAGCCTTCGGCCCCACGCCCTTCAAGGCCCCTTTCACCACCACCTGCTTCTTCGGACTGAGCGCGGGAATGAGACGAGGGGCTCAAGCGTGCTAATGGCACCCCATGGCGCTCAGCGTGCTCGGCCTGCTGCTCATCTTCGTGTCGGTCGTCTGCTTCGCGCTGGTGCTCGTGCACGCTTTCACGCGCAGCATCGGCACCGGGTTCATCGTGCTCTGCCTGCCGATCTACAACGTCTACTACGGCTTCTCGCAGTTCGAGCACCGCAACAAAGGCCTCGTGCTCGCGGGCTGGCTGGGCGCGGGCGTGCTGGGCATCGCGCTGCGCTGGATCGCCGTCAGCGTCGCCGCGCAGGCCTGAGCCGGTTCATTTCGCTCCGCTGATCCGCATCATTCACCTGTGAACTGCAGTGCGCGGGGTCGCGTCCCCACAGGTGGAGCGCTCACGCTCCATTGTCAGGCTCACCGCACGCTGGATCAGCCCTCTGCCAACTGGCCCCCTTCGTGCACACGGGAGCCGCATGATCCGCACCCTCCTCCTCGCCACCGTCATCGCCTCCAGCGCGGCCTTCGCGACCGGGGAACGCATCAGCATCACTGGCGCGGCGGCCCCTCTCAAGGAGACGCTCTGCTTCTCGATGAACTGCGTCACCAGCGGCGCGAAGGACTTCGTGGTCAGCGGCAAGCCCGTGAAGGGCGGTATCGAGGTGACGGTGATGAGCCTCGGCGGCCAGACCCGCCTGACCTACGTCGCCAAGCTCAACGAGTGGAACCAGATCTCCTCGACCGACCTTGTCCACGCCACCTCGCTGGTGGTGCAGGCCATCGAGCGGGGGCCCGTCGCCCCTCCCGCCGCCGCTAAGCCCGTCGCCGTGGCCAAGAAGGTTCGTCCCAAGGCTTTCCTCGCTCGCCGCTAAACACTCAGAACTGCTGATTTCCACCGCAGACAAAGCAAGGGGTATTGACACACAGTCGCCTACAGGAGCATCCGTGTCCCAACAGGTGAGGGTAGAAGACAACCCTCATGGATCAAAGGGGCACACCATGAGCGATGTGTTTACGAAAGCCGCCACCATCTCGTCGGTCATCACCCGCAAGGGTCACAGCACGGCGTCGGGCAGGTTCTCGCCCAGCTTCGGGGTGCACCGCGGTTTGATCAAGGACCCGAACTGGCCGCCCGCTCAGTTCCCCGAGCACGGCACCGCCGCCTCCCGCCGTTTCCGCCGGGTCGAGCTCTCGTTTGAAGTCGAGCTGCGCGGCGAAGCGCACCACGTCCAGGGCGATGTGTCCGAGGGCGGGGCGATGTTCCTCCTGGGCCGCAAGGTCGAGACCAGGCACGTCGACATCGTGGTGAAGGGCAAGGCCGCCCGCGCCGAGGTGCTGTCGGCGTCGAAGAAGGGCACCGCGTTCGCCCACCACTGCCGGTTCATCGACGCCGCCGAGGCGCTCCCCGTGTGGGAAGCCGTCGCCTCCAGCTGAGTTTCAGGTAGCGTCCGCCCACCGTGGCTTCCAGGATCGGCGATGAGACCATCCGCAATGTGAACCTGGCCACGGTCGCAGACCCGGTGCTGGGCCAGGTCGTCGACAGTTACAAAATCGAATCGCTCATCGGCTCCGGCGCGATGGGCATGGTGTACCGCGGGGTGCACCAGATCATCGGCAAGTCCGCCGCCATCAAGGTGCTCAAGGCCGACTACGCCGACGACCCCGAGATGGTGCAGCGGCTCATTCGCGAAGCGCGCACCGTCAACGCCATTCGCCACCCGGCGATCGTCGACATCTTCGGCTTCGGCACCCTGCGCTCCGAGCAGCCGTACATCATCATGGATCTCCTCGAGGGAGACCCGCTCGACGAGTACCTCAAGGAACACGCGCCGATGAAGCTGCGCCAGGTGGCGCCCTTTCTCGACGAGCTGCTCTCGGCGCTCTCGGCCGCGCACGCGGTGGGCGTCATTCACCGAGACCTCAAGCCCGGCAACGTGTTCGTCGAGAGCAAGCCCGACGGCCAGAAGGGCATCAAGGTGATCGACTTCGGGCTCGCCAAGCAGGCCGATCGCGCCGGCGGCTCGGTCAAGCCCACCAACCCCGGCACCCTGCTGGGCACGCCCGCCTTCATGGCCCCGGAGCAGGTGCTCGGCAGCAAGGTGACACCCGCGACCGATCTCTACGCGGTGGGCGGCATCGCCTACCAGATGCTGACGAACCACCTTCCGCACGAGGCGCCCTCGGCCATCGAGGTGCTCTCGCAGAAGATGGCGCACGACCCGATTCGGCCGCGTCAGTGGCAGCCGGCGCTCGACGAAGACCTCGATGACTGGGTGATGCGCCTGCTCCACCGCGAGCCCGAGCACCGTTTTCAAGAAGCGGAAGAAGCGCGGCGCGCGCTGCGGCGGATCACCGACGGGCGCACCAGCGGCAACCGGGTGGCGCTCAACCGCTCCGCTTCCACCGGCGTGGTGCCCAAGCGCGAGTGGGGCGACGCCAAGACGGTGATGACCGAAAGCGTGGCGCCGGTTCCGGCCGAGGTGAAGGCCGCCGACGTCAGCACCGACAATCACTTTTCGCCCTGGGCCAAGACGAACGTCGAGCACCCGGAACTGCGGCCCGAACCTGAGGTGACGCCTACCTCCCGCCCGCGTTTTCAGTCGAGCCGGCTCGACCTGCCCACCACTTCGGCCGACCCCGAAGAGATTCTGAAATCGCAGAGCGGCCCCCCGGTCGCCCCCAACCCAGGGGAGCAAACCGACGTGGCTTTGGGCCCCGGCACCGCCCCCCCCTCGCGTATTCCGCTCTACATCGCCCTGCTGTTGGCGATCATCGCTTTGCTCGGTGGGCTGATCTGGCTCGTCAGCCAACGCTGATCATGCGATGAAAGGGCCGTAATGTCGGGTCGTTGGCAGTCCCGGTGGGGCGTCGTCCAAGGGTAGGACATCAGACTTTGACTCTGAGTATCGTGGTTCGAATCCACGCGCCCCAGATGTAGCGAAAGTGCGCGGATGGCTTCCGGCGCGAAGTGAGACACAATTCGCAGTCTAGTTTCTGCGGTTTCGCTTCGGGGGAAGCAGCATGGCGGTCAAGGAACTCCAGCTGGTGCCCGTGGGTCCCGTTCAGGGCGGCTTCTTGCGTGAGCTCGAAGTGCCCATCGCGCAGGTACTCGGGGTCACCGCGTATCTGGGCAAGGCGTTGTTGGCGCAGCCGAGCTTCGCCTTCAACAAGGACCGCAACCAGTTTCACACCACGGCGATCATGCGCCGCCTGCTCACGTTGAAAGAAACAGGCACGCCGCTGATCATCGGCATCGCCGACGTCGATCTCTTCGTGCCCGATTCACCCTTCGTCTACGGCGAGGCCGATCGCGAATCGCACGCCGCGGTGATGTCGCTGTGGCGGCTCAAGGGTGAAGGCGAAGCGTGGAAGCGGCGCACCTTCGTGGAAGCGGTGCACCAGGCCGGGCACCTGGTGGGCCTCTCGTATTGCGAAGACGCGCGCTGCGCGATGTTCCTTGCGACCACCATCACCGACGCCGAGCGCCGCCAGTTGCACCTCTGCAACAACTGCCGGAATGAACTGGTGAAGATTCGGCGCGTGTAGTCAGCGGCCCGAACGCGTGCTGCACTGGGGCGCATGTTCCATCTGCGTTCTTCCCTGCTGCCGTCGATCGTCCTGCTCGCGCTCTCGGGCTGTGAGCTCTTCGGGGGCGGAGGTGGCGGTGGCGGCACCGGCGGTGGGGGCGGCACCACCTTCCTGTTCGACAAGGGCTTCACCTTCACCCGCCGCGACGATCGCAACGTCTACCTGGTGGACGACGCCGACGTGCAGACCTCGAGCTCGCTGACCCAGTCGGGCAACGCGCGCACGCCCAGCTTTTCCCGCGACGGGCGGAGCATCGTCTTCGTGCGCGGCACCTCGATGGACTCGGAGATCGCCGTGGTGCCCGCGGCCGGGGGCATCGTGAAGACGGTCGTCTCGACCTCGGCGCAGCAGCGCAACTTCAAGACGCCGGTGTTTTCACCTGACGGCACCCAGCTGGCGTTCTCGTTCGATGACGGCATCTCGAGCAAGGTGGGCCTCATCAACGTCGACGGCACCAGCGCGCGCGTGCTCGCCACCGGAGGCCTCTCGCAGGGCTCACCTTCCTTCACGCCCGATGGCACCGCGGTGATCGTCGCCAGCGGCAACCCGGGCCTGGGCTTCACGCAGATCGAACGCGTGACCCTGGCGACCATGTCGGTCACCAACGTCACCAACGTGCTGGGCGACGCGTTGAGCATCGCCAACCGGTTGGTGGTCTCTCCCGACGGCAGCAAGGCGGTCTACGACGGCGTGGTCTCGAGCGGCGCCACCCGCATCTTCGTGATCGACCTCAGCACCAAGGCCATCAGCATTCCCTGGGCGGGTGAAGCGGGCGCGAACGACTCGTTTCCCTGCTGGTTGAGCGCGACCGCGATCGCCTTCTCCTCTGACTCGGGTGGCAACGACAGCATCTACAAGGCGAACCTGCCCACGAGCGCGGGCGTGTCGCTGTTGGTGCCCAAGGCGATCGAGCCCTGGTACGGCATCACGGCGCGCTGATCACTCGCAGGTCTGGGTGAGGCCGTTGCAGGTGCAGCTGCCGAAGAAGAGGCACACCTGAAAGTTCGCGCCGCCGAACTGGCACGCCGTTCCCGAGCTGATGCACGCGCCGCCGATGGTGGTGCCGAACGAATCACAGCACTCGCCCGACCCGCACTCGGCGTTGTCGACGCAGCCCGTGCCGAACCCACCATCGAGCCCGGGAAGCCCGCCGTCGCTCATCGAACCGCTGCACACACCGCCCTGGCAGCTCTGCGTTCCGATGCAGCTGACGCAGGCCGCACCGGGCAAGCCCTGGCCGCAGGTGGTGTTGTTGAAGCCGGAGCTCGTGACACAGGTGTTCCCGTTGCAGCAGCCCGAGCAATTGTTCGCATTGCAGTTGGTACCGCCGGAGCAGGTGCCGCTGGTGCACGTCTGCCCCGCGCTCGTGTCGCAGGTCTGACAGAAGCCGCCATTGCGGCCGCAGGCGGCGGTCATGTCACCGGCCCGGCAGGCTCCCGTGCCGATGTCGACACAGCCCGCGCACACCTGGCACTGACCACTGACGCAGGTGTTCGACGCACCGCACATGGCGCACGCATTGCCGCTCGTGCCGCAGCGCGCCGCCGAGGTGTTGGTGATGCAGACGCCCGCCGATGTGCAGCAGCCCGAGGGGCAGGTCGAAGCAGAGCAGCTGGAACCGCCTCCGCCGCCCGTTTGACTGCGGCACACGCCGGCGTTGCAGGTCTGCGAGGTCTGGCACTGCGCGCAGGACGCTCCGCCGGCGCCGCAGGTCGCGGCGCTCAGCCCAGTCTGGCAACGGCCCGTGGTGTCGCAGCAGCCCGCACAGGTCGCTGATGAACATGAGCTGGCCCCGCCTCCGCCGCCGCCGGTGTTGCCGCCACCGGAACCGCCGCCTGCGCTCCCGCCTCCACTGCCACCACCGGCGCCGCCGCCCGAGGTGCTCTGGGTGACGCAGACGCCGAAAGTGCAGGCCTGGGTGTTCGCGCACGGCTGGCACTGCGCCGCTCCCGAGCCACAGGTGAGGTTGGAATTGCCTACCTGGCACTGGCCGGTGGTGTCGCAGCACCCGGTGCAAGTGCTGATGGAGCACTTCCCAGCGGTGGTTCCACACGCAGCCAGGAGCGACAGCGCCAACAAGAGCAGGAGGGTTCTCATGGCCCCGCGAGCTAGCACACGAGTGGCCGGGGCAGACAGCGACGCCCATGGACGAGGAGTGTCGTGCTGCGCGCTGTTCCGGGGCGCGGTACACCGCGAGCCCATGCCCCACCCTCACGAAGCCATCGCGCAGGCCTGGCTCGACGCCTTCAACGAAGGCGACGTGCCGCGCCTGGTCTCGCTCTATGCAGAAGACTGCACGCACACCTCGCCGAAGATCCGCGCGCTGCACCCGGAGACCGGCGGCAAGTTGGTCGGCCGCGACGCCCTGGGCGCCTGGTGCGCCGATGCGCTCAAGCGTCTGCCGGGGCTTCGCTACGAGAAGACGGCGATGACCGCGAGCGATGACCGGGTGTTCCTCGAGTACATGCGTCATGCGCCCGACGGGCCGCCGATGCCAATCGCCGAAGTGTTCGACGTTCGCGCCGGGAAGATCTTTGCCTCGCGCGTTTATCATGGCTGAGCGAGCGCGATGAACCGCTCCCTGCTGTACGTGACCGTGTTGATCATCGCCACCTGTGGGCTCGTCTACGAGCTCATCGTGGGCACGCTCGCCAGCTACCTGCTGGGCGACAGCATCACGCAGTTCTCCACGGTCATCGGCGTGTACCTGTTCGC
>JAYVNA010000027.1:0-7769 GCA_043758715.1 Archangium sp. | reverse complement strand
TTCGCGAGACCCTGCGGGTGGTCAATCGATTTTTCCAATTGCGCACCTGCACCGATCACGCGCTCGAGACCCGCAAGCGCCCTTGCCTGCTGCACCAGATCGGCCGCTGCCCGGCCCCTTGCGTCTTCCCCGTGCCGGTCGACGACTACCGCCGCAACGTCGAATCGGTGATCCTCTTTCTCGAAGGGCGCAGTGGCCCGCTGCTCACCCAGCTGCGCGAGCGCATGAAGGCCTCGGCGAAGAAGCTCGACTTCGAAGACGCCGCCCGCCTGCGCGATCAGGTCATCGCGCTCGAGCGCAGCCTCGAACGCCAGACCATCGCGACCACCGATTCCATCGACCAGGACGTCTTCGGCCTCTTCCGCGAAGCCGATCGCATCTGCATCTACATTCTCTACGTGCGCGGAGGCCGGATCACCGGTGGCCGCCCGCTGCACTTCACCAGCGACTTCCCCGCCGACGAGCTCATCGAGTCACTGGTCAACCAGTACTACGCGGATCAGAACTTCGTGCCCAAAGAGGTGCTCCTGCCCGCGGTGCCCAACGAGCCCGAGGCCCTGGCCGAGCTGCTCTCGGAACAAAAGGGCGAGAAGGTGCGGGTGTTCGTGCCCCAGCGCGGCGACAAGGTCGAGCTGCTCGCGATGGCCTCGCGCAACGCCGAGCGCGCCTTCAGCGAACGCACCCGCACCCGCGAAGAGATAGACCTCGTGCTGGAGCGCCTCAAGGAGCGCCTCCACCTCACCAAGCTCCCCCACCGAATGGAGTGCTTCGACATCTCGCACTCCTCGGGCACCTCGATCGTCGCCTCGCAGGTGGCGAGCATCGACACCGAGCCCGACACCGCCAACTACCGTCGCTACAAGCTCAAGACCGTCACCCAGAACGACGACTTCGCCTCGATGCACGAGATCCTCACGCGCCGCTTCACCCGGGGCCTCAAGGACAACGATCTGCCCGACCTGATCGTGATCGACGGCGGCAAGGGCCAGCTCTCGGCCGCCGCCGCCGCCATGCGCGATCTCAAGGTCGAGGGGGTCGACATGGTGGCGATCGCCAAGAGCCACGAGCTCGACACCCTGCTGCCCGACGAAGGCACCAAGCGCAGCCCCGAACGGGTGTTCCTCCTCGATCGCAAGGACCCCATCGTGCTGCCCCAGACCTCGCCCGAGCTCTTCGCGCTCACCCGGCTGCGAGACGAGGCGCACCGCTTCGCCATCACCTTCCAGCGCAAGCTGTCCCGGCGCCGGGGCCTGCAGTCCCAGCTCGACTCGGTGCCCGGGGTGGGGGAGACCCGGCGGCGCGCCCTGCTCACCCACTTCGGAAGCCTCAAGCGCATCAAGGAAGCCTCGGTGGCCGACCTCGCGAAGGTGGAGTCGATGGGCCCCGCGGTGGCCGAACGGCTGCATGCATTCCTCCACGCGCCCCTCAATACCGAGGTCGATGAGGACGATCCCGATGACCCGGTACGCGCCGCTTCTTTGGAGGATGCCGTTCCCAAGTCGTGACACGGGTGTCAGGCACTCCGGAAAAATCGCGGGGTTGTGGGCATTTTTCGTTGCGGGTCCGAAGCTCGCTGGCGTACACCTTGATCGCTTCCAGTCCGACTCGAAGAGAGGCGAACACCCATGAGGCTGTACCCCAAGCTCGTTCCCATCATCGCCCGCGAGGTCATTCAGCGCCTCTCGGCCGAGCACGACATCGAGGTCGAGGCCATTCGCGCGTCTGACGCGGAAATGGATCTCTCAGCCATCATGCGCGAGTACCTCGCCAACGAGGAACGCGTGAACCAGGCCACCCGCGAGGCTCTCGAGCGTCGGGGCTATGACTTCTCCAAGTTCCAGCAGGTCAAGCGCGAGATGGCAGACGTGCGTGGCTTCCAGCTGGGCGAAGAGGGCATCGAGTTCGTCATCAACCAGATGCTCGAGTTCCTGCTGGTCTCCCGGAACGTCGAGGAAGTGTTCTCTGACGACCAGGCGATGCGCCCGAAGATCCTCCAGGTGATGAAGAAGCACCTGGATGTCGAAGACGACATCGACCGCGAGGCCCGCGGCCGCCTCAAGCACCTCGAGGAAGGCACCGGGGCGTACGAGATCGAGTACCAGAAGGTCGTCGATCAGATCCGCCGCGCTCGCGGCCTGATCTGAAATCGGCTGACTGAAGTTCACGGGCGGGGAGGACAGCGAGTCCTTTCCGCCCTTTGTGTATGCGGGTGAGCCCGGAAAATTGACCGGCCCGATCACGCCTGTAGCGTGATGTGCATGTCGATGATCCAGACCGCCACCTCGTTCCCCCTGTCGAAGTCAGTCGATGCGATCCGCGACTCCGTCGATCGCCTGGAGCGGCTACTGCCGGATCGGGAAGACTCGGCCATGGTGCTCGACTTCATCGAAGACGATCTGCGTGAAGGGCTCGACGCGATCTCCGAGGTGGAGGCGCACTTCACCGATATTCTCGACACCCTGCGCGCCGACAAGGTCACGCCGATCAAGCTGCTCGATGCCGCGGAAGACTTCCGCGTGCTCAACCGCATCGAGTATTTGATGGTGGTGGTCGCTCAGCTGCGGCGGCGCATGAGCCAGGCCGCGGGCAAGATGCGCGAGCGCACCCGCTAAAGGCTCACCACTTGATGTTGGCTTTGTTCTCCGCGCGAGTGCCCGGCTCACCGGGCCGCGAGAACGCCTTCATCGTCGCTCTGACCGCGCCAAAGTCGATCATGCCCAGCGCGGCCAGGGGCAACCGGCGCGCGTCGTCACTGATCCACACGTGCATTTCACGGCGCGCGTTGGGCAGGTTGATGGGCGCGGCTTCACCCGCGAGGTGCCAGCTCTCGAACTCACCGATGGGCATCGACACGTGCTCGCGCGGCATCACCGTGCCCCACACCCGCCAGATGCGCCGGATGCCGTAGACGTCGAAGCAGAGCTTGTCGCCTTCCTTCATGGGGATCGCGCGCAGCAGGTGAATGGCGCCCGCCACGTCGCTCACGTCGTTGCCCCAGTGCATGTCCTCGGTCCAGGTCTGGCCGTCGACCGTGCTCACCAGCCGCGCGGTCTTGTTCTTCTTGAAGGTGACGTCAGCGACCCGATGCACCTCGTTCTCGTGCGCGTCTTCAAAGTACCTGGTGGGCCGCAACGTCCTGGACGACAGCTCGCTCTTGGCGATGCCCTTCACCCGGCGCACCTTGCTGAAGAAGGTGTTCGTCTCGACCGTGACCTCGAGCGGCAGCACCCCATCGCGAATGGGCATGGTCTGCATGGTCATGGTGCCGGCGCGGGCCCCGAGCGCGTCGATGTCGAACTCGAGCGTCTCGCCCGGGCCGAAAGGAATGGGGCTCATCACCGGGCCCAGGGCCACGCACTGCGCGTCGGTGGGGAAGGGCGAGAGCGCCTTGGGCTGGGCTTTCACGACGGCGGCGGTGGTGTTGCGCGGCGCGGGAGCAGGGGGCGGGCCGGCGAGGGCGAGGGTGGAAAGAAGAAGCAGGGAGGCGGCCCAGAGGCGTTCACTTCGAGGCATCAGTCGACTCCCGTGAGGCGGCGGCCGGGCTCGTACTTCACCGCCTCGATCCGCACCGACCCCAACGCCAGCTTGGCCTCGGCGCGCACCGGCAAGCGCCGTTCGTCGGTGGTGTAAAAGAGCGTCATCAACCCCTCGGTCGCGAGCTTGCCGCTGAAGTCGCCGTTGACCGTGACCCGATAGACCTCGAGGTCACCCAGGGCGGTGGAAAGCACTTCCTTGCCCACCACGGTCGCCTTCATCTTGTAGAGCTTCACGCCGGTGAAGATGGGCAGCTCGTGCACCTGGCCTGCCTCGAGGGGGAAATTGCGCAGGCTGAAGCCCGCGGCGGCGAGGTCGACCGTGCCTGCCATGATGTCGATGCGCTTCTCGGTGCGCGGCCAGCCCGGAGATTCGCGGGTGACGATCGCCTGGCCCGCATCGAAGTCGTATTCGTAGCGCTCCCTGGCCCTGAACTTGTTCTCGTGAACGAAGAAGTCGGCACCGAGGGTGCGCCGCTGCAGCGGATCCCAATAGGTGATGAAGCGATCTTTCACGGGGTAGAGCGCGCCGACCGAGGAGGTCTCGCCCACGCAGACCAGCGGCCACACCTGGCGGCCGAACTGTTCCAGTCCGGCGCCCACGGTGAGCTCCGCGCGGCCCGCGGTGAGGCCCATGTAGCTGACCTCGTAGGTCGTCTGTTCTCCGGGGCCGAAGACGCTCGAGATCTTCGCGCGCTCTTCCGCCACCGCGGTGCCTGCCACCACCATCAACCACAACACCTGTCGCCGCATGAACTCGACCTCCCGCCCGACAGTGATGTCGTGGCACGCATGACTCGACTGTCAGCCGACCTCGCTATTCAACCGCGATATTCCTAGATTCCTTCGGATCTCACTCTCAGGAGCCCTACCGTGCGACGTCTCTCATTGGCAGCTGGCGCCGCCGGCCTGTTGTTCGTCTCCTGCACTCCGAAGCCTGTCGATCCACCACCGCCGCCGCCTGCGAAGATTCACACCACCTACCGCGTGATCGGCGGGGTCTCGATGGGCGCGATCGGCGGCATGGCGCTCGCCTCGAGCAACCCCAACCAGGTGGACGGGGTGGCCTCGCTCGGCGGCCCCATCGACGCCGCCTTCTTCCAGCGCTTCATCGACCAGTTCGTGGCCGGCGGGTTCTGCTCGAGAGAAGAGTTGGAAGCGATCATGGCGCAAGATCCGGTGCGCCTGAATGATCCCACGGTCATCGACGCCTGCGCGACCCCCCGGGTGGCGAGGCCGGGCACGTGGGAGCACCCGAACGACTTCAACCATCTCCACATCACCAACAACGGCGGCTCTTTCGACCGGCAGAGCTACCTCGAGATGATGTCCGACCTGATGTTGGCCTACGGCAACTTCTTCACCCAGAACCCGGCCTCGCCCATCGCGCCGCCCGGCGTCGACCCGGAGTTGGTGCGTCACCCGCCAGCGGACATCTGCAGCCACCCGCTCAAGGTGAGGGGCCTGAAGAACGCCGAGTTCAACCCCGCGGGCACCTACGACGCGATCACCTTCTGCGACGGCCCGCAGAAACTCTTCTTTTGTGCCACCGGGCAGGAGCCGGTGAACTTCTGCAACCCCACGAACATCGCCAACCCCTTGCCGGTCGCACAGGAGCAGGCCTTCGCCGATCAGTACTGCGCGGCCAGGGGCGGCGCGGTGGAAGCGACGGAAGACGGTTCGACGCTGTACTGGCTCGCCCACGCCGGCAACACCGACCCCTGCCGGCAGCGCGACTTCGCGGCGCCGATTCTGCTGGCCTACGACTACAACGGGAACGGGCGGCGCGATTACGGCGAGCCGCTGCTGAACAACTCGCACGAGCGTTGGGAAGACGTGGGCGTCGATGGCTGCGCTGACGCGTTCGAGAACGGGAGCGGCGGCTGCAACCCGGCCGCGAGCACCACCGTCACCGACGCCAATCACGACAACTACGATCCCGCCACCAACCCCGACGGCACCGAGCAGAGCTGGCGCTACGATCTGGGCGAGCCGTTCAAGGACTTCGGGCTCGACGGCGTCGCGAGCTCGGGTGACCAGGGCGAAGGCAACGGCGTGTACGACGAGGTCGACGGGCGCAAGCGGCTCTTCGAGCTCGACGGCCGCACCAACTTCAAGAAGCTCGAGCCCACCGCGATGGCGCGGCTGCGCGTGCTGCTCGATGGCGGCATTCACGACATCTTCAACCTCGGCCTCAACGCCCGGCATCTGTTCACCGCGGTCAAGCAAGCGCGCCAGGGCCTGGTCGGCGAGTACCGCAACTTCACCGACATTCCGGGAATGAAGGACCGCGTGAGCGGCAACTTCAACCCCTGGAACCGTTCGTGGAAGGCGGTGCCCAAAGACCTGATCACGCTCTACGGCAAGGAGACCCGCAGCGATCCCGAGGTGGTCGTCGGTGAAGGCGATCACGTGGGCACCGCCGAGGAGGCCTCGAGCCGCTTTCAGATCGCCTTCAACTGGATCGCGTACCTGTGGCCGAACGCACCCAAGCCGCAGGCGGTGTTCGGGCAGAGCACGCCCGCCGACTACCGCAACGAGACCTACGACTCGCAGAAGCTCGGCGCCAAGTGGGAGTACGCCATCGCCATCCCTCCCGGGTACGGCGACCCGGAGAACGCCAACGCCCGCTACCCGGTGGCCTACATGCTCCACGGCTACGGCATGGATCCCTCGGGCTTCGTGGCCGCGGCGATCATCGCCAACAACTTCGTGCTCGACCCCCAGCTCCAGCTGCGCCCGGTGATCTACGTCTTCCCCAATGGCCGCTGCTGTTTCATCAACAAGGTGACCGGCGCGCGCGACTGTCGGAATTCAGACGACACGGGCCAGGACATCGATCGGATGCCGAACTGGGAGCGTGAATGTCACTCCGGGACCTTCTGGGTGAACCGGAAAGGCTACACTCCGAACGACGGCACGCCCTACGGCGATGCCTTGTTCGAGCTGATGGAACACATCGACGCAAAGTACCGCACGCTTCCAGCGGCGGAGGTTGAAGAACGGTGAGCCACAGAACGGGCGAGCACACTCCGGTGGTGAAGGTCGCGCTCAAGCGAGCCGACCCAGCCGAGTTGATCGCGGGGAACCCGGTGCTCTCGGGCGCGGCGCTGGTGAAGGCCCTGGGCCTGCGCTCCAAGGCGGTGCTCTCGAACGCGGTCATTCGCCGCTTCCCCGACAAGGCCGTGCTGATGCAGCAGGGTGAAGAGGGCAGCTCGCTCTTCTTCGTGCTGGCCGGTGATGCGCGGCTCTTCGCCCGGCGGGACACCGACTCGGCTGAGCTGGGCGTCGCGCACGCGGGCGACGTGCTCGGTGAAGGCGAGCTGCTGGCAGGGCAGGGCGGCCGGCGGTGTTCGGCCGTCGCGCTGGGTCAGATCGACGTGGTGGAACTGCCGCGCGCGGGTCTGTTGGTCGACGGCAAGTTGCCGCCTCCTCTGGCGAGCATGCTGGAAGCGGTCAAGCAGGGACGCATGAAGGCGCTCGACGAGATGAGCGACTTTCTCAACCGGTGGTGAGGTGACTTCGTGAGCTCGTACGACGACGACGACGACAAGCCGGACGAAGGAAAGAAGAAGAAGAAGCTCGACGAGTTCGATTGCCCGACCTGCAACGCGAACAACCCCTGGCCCGACGGGCTGCACGACAACGAAGAGATCAACTGCCACTACTGCGGCACTTCGTTCGTGGTGCGCTTCACCGACGAGGGGAAGTTCAAGCTCAAGGAGATCTGAGTTCTCGGCTGGCTCGGTGCCCAAAGAGCGCGGTGCCCACGCGAACCAGCGTGGCGCCTTCTTCGATCGCCACCTCGAAGTCGCCGGTGGTGCCCATCGAGAGCTGCGTCAGGCCGTGCTCGGCCGCCAGCGCCCGCAGGGTCTGGAAGGAGGGCCGCGAGCGTTCCGGATCTTCCTCTTGCGGCGGCATCGCGGTCAGCCCCACCAGCTCGAGCTGCGGCAACGTCTTGACCTGCGCGATGAAGGCGGGCACCTCGGCGGGAGCGACGCCGGCCTTCGATGTTTCACCCGCGACGTTCACCTCGATGAGGCACTGCAGCGGTGCCCCGATGCGGCGCTTCGAGAGTTCCTGCGCCACTTCCAGCCGCTCGAGCGCGTGGAAGACGCTCGCGGCCTTCGCCACGTACTTGGCGTTTTTGGGCTGCAGGGGCCCGATGGCGTGCCACCGAAGGCCGGCGCAGTCGGCGAGCGCGGTGTGTTTGTCGCGCAGCTCCTGGGCGTAGTT
>JAYVNA010000026.1:0-2468 GCA_043758715.1 Archangium sp. | reverse complement strand
CCTGATCAGGCGGCGTCGAAGCGTTCGTATTCAGCGATCACCACGGTGCCTGCTCCCGCCGCGCGCGCACGCAACGAGGTCAGTGGCCGCGGCAGCTTTGAGTGGAGCACCGGCAGCCGATCACCCGAAGGACCACTGTCGGCGATCTCCAGCCGAAAGCCGCCATCGGAGAAGAATACGGTCGCGACGCCGCCCCGCGCGTAGGTCACCGCCTGCGAACACAGCTCGGCGAGGGTGAGCGAAAGCGTGGTCGCTTCGTCGGGCATGAACCCCACCTTCATGGCCGCTTCATGCACTTCGAACGCGGCCGCCAGCACCTGGCCCCGGTTGAAACAATCCCACACCTGCGCCTGAGGTGGACTCACCGGAAGGGCGAAGCCGAACGACTGGAGAGATTGAACGGAGCTCATGTGTCCGGGGGATGGAGCGAACGACGTGCCAGCGCTGGCGCATGTGGATCCGTGCAGTTGCCACGCGCACGCAGAATTATCTGCAGATGTGAAATTCAGTTCTGCAACTCGAGCAGCTGCGCGGGCGTGTCGAGGTCGACCTCAGCGTCTGAAATGACGACAGGCGTGACGAGCCCCGCGTTGTCCCGCAGCCAGCGCTTCGCGCCCCCGTCATCTGGGAGGCCGCGCAGCACCGCGGTGTGTTTCGGGGAGAAGCGTGCGGGGACTCCAAGGGCGCCGGCGTAGTGCGCCGCCGCGACTTCCCCCGGAGCTTCCAGGAGCGCGCGCAGGTGTTCGGCGGTGACCCGGTGTTGATCGGCGAGCATCACCAGCACGCCGTCTTCTCCCGCAGCGTGTGCGCCGGCTCGCAACGAAGCGCCGGGGCCGCTCTTCCAGTCACGGCAGGTCACGAGCTCGATCGGCAGATCAGTCAGGGCGGCTCGCAAGCAGACCGCGCCTTCGATCACCAGCACCCGTGAGCAACCGGCCTCGAGCGCCACCCGCGCGGCGCGATGCACCAGGGTCTCTCCGTTCTTCTGAAGCAACTGTTTGGGTTGCCCGAGCCGCGAGCTCTCGCCCGCCGCGAGGATGAGCGCGGTCGTCACGAGGGCAGACTTACTCGACTGGACATCGCGGGGCCCTGCCTTACCTGTGGTTCATGTTCCGTTGCTCCTCGTGTGGTGCGTTCAATCGGGTTCCCCCTTCTCACCCGGCGGGCAAGGCGACGTGCGGCAAGTGCCACGCGAAGCTCGATCTGTCCGGGGCTCCGCAGGAGGTCGATGCCCAGGGCTTCGAGCGCGCGGTGGCCAACTCGCCGGTGCCGGTGGTGGTCGATTTCTGGGCGCCGTGGTGCGGGCCTTGCCGAATGGCCGCGCCGATTCTCGAGGAGGTCGGTCGCGCGCAGGCCGGCAAGGCGTTGCTGCTCAAGGTGAACACCGACGAGCACCCTCAGCCTTCGCAGCGGCTGGGCATTCGCGGCATTCCCACCTTCATCGTGTTTCGTGACGGCAAGGAAGCGGCGCGGCAGAGCGGCGTGCTCCCGGCGCCCGCGATGAACCAGTGGGTCGCGAAGAACGTGTGATCAGCGGGTCAGCGCGGGGTTGAGCGTTCTCCACGCGACCACCGACCAGAGCGCCGATGAGAGGGGGACCATCACCGCCAGCACCCAGACGTTCACTTCGAAGCTGAAGGAGTCTCCGCGCAAGGCGAGCGCGAAGAGCAGCCCGATGGCAGCCGCGGCGCTGATGAGGCTCTGTTTCGTGCGCAACATCGAGCTCGCTCCCGCCCAGGCGCCGAGGAGAAGCAGCAGCACCCCGCCCATCAGCGTCAAACCCGGACCTGAGATTTGCAGCAGCAGGGCGATCGCCGTGAAGAAGACGTGGAGGCCGGCGAAGAGAATGTGAAGGCAGAGGCGAAGCAGCGGCATGCGATCGCCGTACGCCTGCGCAAGCTGATGATTGCCCTCTCCCCGACCCTCTCCCCCGCGGAGAGCGCGGAGAGAGGGAGAAAAAAGAGGGAGGACAGGGGCTAGGTGGGCAACGTGAGGGGCAACGAGCGGAGCCGCTTCCCCGTGAGCGCGAACACCGCGTTGGCCACCGCGGGCGCCATCACCGGCACGCCCGGCTCACCGACGCCTGTCGGCGCGGCCTCGTTTTCCCGAATGTAGGTCTCGATCTTCGGCGTCTCGCCCATGCGCAGCGGCGCGAAGTCGTGGAAGTTCGACTGCTGCACCTTGCCGTTCTCGAAGGTGATGCGCTGCTTGAGCGCCGCGCTGAGCCCGAAGATGACCGCCGATTCCAGCTGCTGCTTGACGATATCGGGGTTCACCACCCGCCCGCAGTCGATGGCGATCACCGCCCGCTTCACGGCAATGCCGCCGTCTTCGATCTTCACCTCGACCGCGGCGGCCGCGTAGCTCTCGAAGCTCTTGTGCACCGCGACCCCGCGGCCGACACCCTCGGGCGCAGGCGTGGTCCAGCCGATCTTTTCCGCCACCATCTCGAGCACCCAGCGGTGCCG
>JAYVNA010000025.1:0-2469 GCA_043758715.1 Archangium sp. | reverse complement strand
CCTTCGCGCAGATGCAGCGGCTCAAGCGCTTCGCGCGCGTGTGGGATCTGATCTCGAACCGCGGCCACTTCACGCAGTCGGTGTCGATGCTCTGGTTGCGCTCGGGCTCAGCGTTCACCTCGGTGCTGCACTTCACCGAGTGGCTCAACCCCCGCGCATCGCTCGGCGGCATCGCGCTCGCGCGGCTGGCAGAGCTCTTCCTCGAATACCTGGTGGATCAGGGCCACGACCGCGAAGCCGCCGGTCTTCAGCTCGCGAAGGACTTCAGCCGGCCGGGGCAACACGTGCCGGTGGTGCTCCAGCCGTGGGTGAAGACCGTCAACGCCGAGCTCAAGAAGTCGCTGCCCACACGTCAGGCGCGGCACCTCCGCTGAAAAGCGATGAAGAAGCCGAGGGCTGAGGTTTCGCGCCCGACTGGACTCCAGTATGGGCCTCACCTCACCCGCTTCATCCCCCCTCAGGAGCCGCTCATGGCCGACCCTTCGACTCAGTCCTCAGCGCCTTCCGAAAACGACGTAGCGGCGCTCGTGGAACTTCGGGCGCGGCTCGCGGCGCTGGAACAGAAGGAGCACGACTCGGCCCGCCAGCGTCGAAAGGTTCGCCTCACCGCCGCGGCCTGCGCCATCGGCCTCGCGCTGACCGCCGGCACGGTTGCGATGGCCGCGCCCGGCGATTGCCCCAACGGAATGCCCTTTTGTTTCGCCCCCGATTCGCCCGCGCTCGCCGCCCAGGTGAATGAAGACTTCGCGTACGTGCGGGGGCTGAACGCGGCCTGGACCTCGCGTGGCAGCAGCATCACGCTCAACGGTCCGCGCATCGTGGTGACCTCCGTCACCGTTCCGGCGGGCAGCTACGTCGCTGTCGGGAAGTTGTACGGGGCGACGAGCACGGGGGGGAACAACCTCCTGTGCTCTCTGACAGCTACCTCCACGAACCTCGACACCACCAACTCGTGGCCTTCCAACAACTACGCTTCGGTCTCGCTCCTGGCGCCGGTCACCCTGCCAGCCGGCGGCGTCATCGCCATCGAGTGCCAAACACAGGGCACTGTCGCGTACTCGCTCTACGGCGTCTCGTTGGCCGCCATGCCCGTCTCGGTCCTGAACTGACCTGAACTCAGTTCCAGCGCCGCCACTCTTCTTCGTAATAGTGAACCAGCACCTGGTTGTTGAGCCGGTTCACCTCGGCCGGCACCTCGTCCATGTCCTTCGGGAATTGGAAGAGCGTCGGCATGGTGTCGTCGGTGAGGAAGCGAAGGTTTTCCGGCAACGGGTGCTGCACGCGCGCAGGCTCGAGCGAGGCCAGCACGTAGCCCCACTCGCCGAAGCTCGGCACCCACACGTGGTACGGCTGCGTCTTGAAGCCCGCGGCGCGCAGCGTGGTGTCGATGCACCAGTAACTGCGCCGCGCGAAAAGAGGCGAGGTCGACTGCACCACCGTCATCGCCCCCGGCGCGAGGTGTGACTTGAGCAGCGCGTAGAAGCGCGTGGTGTACAGCTTGCCGAGCGAGAAGTTGTTCGGGTCGGGGAAGTCGACGATCACCACGTCGAACTGTTCCTTCGTATCGGTCAGCCACTGCATCGCGTCGTCGTTGATCACCCGCATCTTCGGGTTGTCGAGCGAGCCCTGGTTGAGCTCGTGCAACTCGCTCGACTGCACCGCGAGTTTGGTCATCGCGCCGTCGAGATCGACCAGCGTCACCCGCTGCACCTCGTCGCCGTACCGAAACACCTCGCGCGCGGCGAGCCCGTCACCGCCTCCGAGGATCAGCACCTGCGCGCGTTTCGTCGCCGCCTGGAAAGCCGGGTGCACCAGCGCCTCGTGGTAGCGGTACTCGTCGACCGAGGAGAACTGCAGGTTGCCGTTCAAGAAGAGCGAGAAGCCGCGGTGGCTGCGGGTCACCACGATGCGCTGGTACGGCGTCTGCTGCGCGTGCACCACCTCGTCGTTGTAGAGCTGCTCTTCGAACAGCGAGGTCATGTGGTCGGCCATCGCGATGCCGATGATCAGCAGCACCGAGACCGCGATCGCCTTGATGCGCAGGCGGGTGACGCTCCCCAGCAGCGGCGCGAGCAGCCAGGTGCTCCACAGGCCCACCAGCGCGTTGATCAGCCCGAACACCAGCGAGGTGCGCACCAGGCCCAGCCGCGGCACCAGCACGATGGGAAAGAGCAGCGAGGCGAACAGGCTGCCGAGGTAATCGAAGGTCAGCACCCGCGAGACCAGGTCCTTGAACTGCAGCTGTTCCTTCATCAGCCGCATCAGCAGGGGAATCTCGAGGCCCACCAGGGTGCCGATCACCAGCACCATGCCGTAGAGCGCGATGCGGAAGCTCGCGCCCGAAGCGAAAGTCGCGAACAGAAACGGCGCCGAGATGCCGCCGGCCAACGCGACCGCGAGCTCGATCTCCACGAAGCGCTGCGCCACGCCCTTGTCGATGAACCCCGAGATCCACGCGCCGATGCCGAG
>JAYVNA010000024.1:0-2472 GCA_043758715.1 Archangium sp. | reverse complement strand
AGAGCGCCGTCTACGTGCCCTCGAATGGCACCGTGCCCGCCGAGCAGTTTCAGGGTGAAGAGTCCGAGGCCCTCGGCTTCGTGGAGTCGATGGGCTTCATCATGGACAACTTGAACTTCCGCGGCCGCCCGCCAGACGAGCAGGAGACCATCATCCGCACCATGCCGGTGTTCATGCGCGAGCCGCCTCCGCCGTCGCCGTTCGGGCAGCCTGCTTCGTCGTCGGGCAAAGACAAGCCCCGCACCGGTCAGAACGCGAGCGTGGTGCAGCTGGGCAAGCTCTTCTCGGCGTTCTGCCTCGCGCTGCTGGCCCAGGGCTGCGCGCACATCGTCTCGGAGAAGGACAAGGACCAGGCCGTTCTCCATTACGAGATCGCCGTGCAGAACCTGGTGAAGTCGCCGCAGATCGCGCTCAAGGAAGCCGATGACGCGCTCGGGTTCGACCCCGACAACGCCGACGCCTGGCACATCAAGGCGCTGGTGCTGCACCAGAGTTTTCAGCGGCTGGAAGAAGCGCAGGTGGCGTACGCGAAGGCGCTCGCGCTCAAGACGCCGTTCTCCGAGGCGCACACCAACCTCGGCAACCTGTACATGGACCAGAAGCGCTACGACGACGCGATCGCGCAGTACCAGATCGCCCTGAGTGACGTGATGTACCCGACGCCCTACATCCCCCAGGGGAACATGGGCTGGGCGTGGTTCCGCAAGGGTGACAGCAAGCAGGCGATCGAGCTGCTCAAGGCCGCGCTGAGCGTGAACCCGAAATATTGCCTGGGTGAGATGTGGCTGGGTCAGGTCTACGAGTCGGCGGCCAATACCGCGGAGTCGTGCAAGTACTTCGCGCGCTTTCGCGAGCACTGCCCCGATCGCCCCGATGCCTGGCAGCGCGACGCCATCTGCCTGGCGAACGCGGGCGATCACGAGGGCGCGGCGAAGGCCTTCCAGGTGTGCGTCGACAAGGCGTCCACCGACGACCAGCGCGATCTCTGCAAGTCGCTCAAGGGGCAGCAGGTAAAATGACGGATTACGTCCAGTTCGGGCGCTACCTGCAGGTCCAGCGCGAGCTGCGCGGGCTCTCGCTGGACGACGTCGCGAAGCAGACGAAGATCCCTCCGACGCTGATTGGAGCGCTCGAGGCCGGGCAGGGTGAGCGGTTCCCCGAGCGGATCTTCGTGCTCAATTACATTCGCAGCTACGCCATCGCGGTGGGGCTCTCGCCCGACGACGTGGTGAATCGTTTTCACGAGATCCCCGAATCACCGAAGGCCGAACACTTCGATCCCGCCGCGCTCGAGGTCGATCGCCTCGCCCGGGCCTCGTCGGCGATGTGGGTGACCATCGCGGGCGTGCTGGGGGTGAGCATGCTGCTGGCGCTCAACGCGATGTACGAGCTGGCGATTCGGTTCACGCATCGCTGAGTGAGATCCCCGCGCCGTGGAAAGGTTCTCAGACGAAGCGCTGGTGATTTCGACCGTCGACTTCGGAGAAGCCGATCGCATCGTCACCTTCTTCACCCGCGCGCACGGCCGGCTCTCCGCCTTCGCTGCAGGCGCGCGGAAATCGAAACGCCGCTTCGCGGGTGCACTCGAGGCCGGCACGCATCTGACCGCCCGGCTGGTCTCGACCCGAGGTGACACCTATCGGCTCGATGGCGTCGACGTCATTCGCAGCTTCCATCGCCTGCGCGACGATCTCGCCCGCATCGCCCGCGCGATGTACTGCCTCGAGCTGTGCCGTGAGCTCTCGCGCGATCAACAGCCCAACGAGCCGCTGTTCGACGCCCTGGCCCAGTACTTAGGCCTCCTCGAAGACGGGAAGGCCGGGCCCACCTCGCTCATCAAGTTCGAGCTCGACGCGCTCCAGTACACGGGGTTCATGCCGCGCTTCACACCGTGTGCTTTGTGCGGCCAGGCCACCGGCGATCGCCCCCGCTTCGACCCCGAACACGGCGGCGTGGTCTGTCAGGCGTGCAGCGTGCGGGTGCCCTACGGCATTCCGGCGCGCCCCGACGTGGTGGAGGCGCTGGCGAAGCTGCAGGCCGGCGCGCGCACGCCGCTTGCTCCCGAGCTGAGGGCCCGCAGCCGCGAATTGCTCAACTTCTTCATCGCCCATCACCTGGGGCGCAAGCTCAAGTCAGTCGAGTTCATGGAACAGGTGGGGACGGACTAGCGATGACCTCTCGAATCAAGAACAGAGCCGTGGACGTCATCTCGCTGGGCGAGGCGCTGGTCGACTTCTTACCGAACCGAAGAGGCCAGACGGTCCGGGAAGTCACGCAGTGGACGCCGTGCCTGGGCGGCGCTCCCGCGAACGTGGCGGTGGGGCTCTCGCGGCTGGGGGCCAGGTCGGGCCTGGTGGGGGTCACCGGTGCCGATGAGTTCGGGCATTTCTTGAAGCACGGTCTGCACAGGGAAGGCGTCGACGTGCAGCACCTGCGTCAGACCGACGAGGGCAAGACGGGCCTGGGCTTCGT
>JAYVNA010000023.1:0-7802 GCA_043758715.1 Archangium sp. | reverse complement strand
CGGCGGTGTACGTCGCGCGGTTGACCAGCGGTGAAGTGAAGGCCGACGCCACCACCATCACCGTCTTGAGCGCGCCCGACTCGAGCATCTTCTTGGCGAGGTCGATGATGTACGGAGTGCCACCGCAGCCATCGTCCACCACCATCGCGTACGCATCGCGCCGCATGCCCAGGCGCGCGTGCAGCTCCATCGCGTCGTGAGAGAAGTTGAGTTCGTCAGGCGTGCAGGTGACCAGGATGAGCGCGTCGATCGAGCTCGCCGACGCGTCGGCCATCGAGAGCGCTTCCCGCACCGCGACCTCGCACATGTCCGTGTTGGTGATCGGGTAGAGCCCTTCACCTTCCGGCGGCGGAATCGCGATGCCCGTCTCGGTGTCGAAGTCCCACAGAAAGCGGCGCTCGCGAATGCCCGTCTTCTCGAAGATGCGCTCTGCCGGCCACCCCGGGATCGCCTTCGCGATGCGCTCGTTGCTCACCACCCGCTGAGGAACGAAGTGCCCGACTCCGATGACGCGTGCATTGGCCACGTACTGCCTCCGCAGCGCTGCCAAAGCAGGGGATGGACCAACCCGTAAGTACCTTGAAACAGGTGGTGTTGACGCTCGTCATGCTTCACCGATGAAGCATCTTGAAGGCATTCACTGATTGTTTGATGATTCACTGGTGAATCACGAACTCCTCGAACGAAACAACCGCAGACCCTTTCACGTTCGTGTGGTGACGGAACCTTCCATTCACCGGTGTTGGTCCGTGAACCTGAGTTTGACGGGCATCGGCCTCATCGGGAGCCCCCGGCAAGGCGAAGGGCCGCGCGAAGGCCAGGCGCTCGAGCTCGAGGTGTTGTTGCCCAACGAGAGCACGCCGCTGCGGGCGCGCGGGGAGGTGCGCTGGCGGCATGACGCGGTCTCGCGCAACGAGCACGCGGCGTCGGCGTTCGGGGTGGTGTTCACGGGCTTCGAAGACGACGGGCGGATCAGGCTCGCGCGGTATCTCGAGGGGCCGCCGGTGCGGGTGGCGGTGGCGTACGCCGATGAGGCCACCCAAAAGCAGTTTCAAGAGGCGCTGAGCGACGTGGTGCAGCTCGAGTTCGGCCAGGAAAACCCGGAGGTCGAAGCGATCCTCGCGCGCGGTGACGTGTCGGCGCTGGCGATCTGCGGCAGTGACGAAGTGCAGGCGATGTTGCTGGTGCAGCTGGCGGCCGCGGTCACCGAAGACAACCTCACCTTCGAAGGCAAACCACGCGATCTGGCAGCGCGCATCGTCTACTGCGCCCAGGGAGAGCCCGTGCACATCGCCGCGCTCTTCAATGAGAAGAAGCTGTATCGCTCGGTCGCGTTGCCGCTGAGCGCCGAGGCGCTGCGCGAGGCGGTGATGGACGCGTGCGGCGAACACGCGATGCGCGTCGAGCAGGAACGCATGGCGCAGGAGCTCGAGCGAAACCTGCAACGCGAACGCGCGCTGCGGGCGGGCCCGGTGGCGTTGCCGGTCGAAGAGGGGCCGGGGTTTCAGAGCCCGCGCATGCTCGCGGTGCTCGAGCAGGTGCGCACGGTGGCGCCGTACAAGGTCTCGGTGCTGCTCCAGGGTGACACCGGCACCGGCAAAGAAGTGCTCTCGCGGATCATTCACCGCATGTCGGATCGCCGCGATGGTCCGTTCGTGGTGCAGGACTGCGGCACCCTCACCGAGACGCTGCTCGAGAGCGAGCTGTTCGGTCACGTGCGCGGGGCGTTCACCGGCGCGGTGGCTGATCACCCGGGGCTGTTTCTGCTGGCCGATGGAGGCACCGTGTTCCTCGACGAGATCGAGAACACCACGCCCACGCTGCAGGCCAAGCTGCTGCGCGTGCTCGAGACTGGTGAGGTGCGGGCGGTCGGAAGCACGCAGACCAGGCGAGTCGACGTGCGCCTGGTGACCGCGAGCAATCGCGATCTGTCGGCTGACGTGAAGTCGGGGCGCTTTCGTTCAGACCTCTTCTTCCGCTTGAATACCTTCACCATCGAAGTGCCGGCGTTGCGTGAGCGGCGGGAAGATCTGGTCGCGCTCTCGAGGTACTTCGTCGACTTCTTCAATCACCAGCATCGCAAAGGCGTGATGGGCCTTTCGGTGGCGACTGAGCGGGCGCTGCTGGCCGCACCCTGGCCTGGCAACGTGCGAGAGCTGCGCAACGTGATGGAGCGCGCGGTGTTGCTTTGCCCGACCGGAGCCTTGATCGAACCCATCCACCTTCCCTCTTCGTACCGGGGGCCGGGTGGGGAGATCTCGAGGACGCTGGTGTCTCGGCTGGCGGAAACCGAACGGGAGACCCTGCGCGACGCGCTCGCCCGGCATGGCGGCATCGTGCGGCGGGCCGCGCTGGAGTTGGGGATGAACCCCGTCACCTTTGCCAGGCGAGCGCGCAAGCTGTCGTGCCTTCCGTGAGGCATCGGCTTCCGGCTTGCACAGTTGCGGCTCATGAACGCGCAACAAGACCTGTTCGACAAGCTGGGGCGAGAGCTCTTCCAGACCGAGACTTCGGCGATGACGCAGGCGAGCCGGGAAGCGGGCCGGCTCCTGGGGACGCCGCTCGCCGACACCTTGTTGCGCCTCGCGACGCACGCGCGAGAGAGCCTGGTGGTGCTGCCGCCCTCCTTCCGCGACGACGAACGGCGGCGCGTCGGCCAGCTTCCGGGAAAGATCTTCTCGATGATCAGACAGGTGATCGTCGATCGCCTCGTCGACCGCGAGCGATCGTACCGGGGCACGCTGCTGGGTTTTCACCACGGCATCGATCTGGTGCGCCTGATTCTTCCCCTGCCCGCGACGCAGGGGGAGTTCGAGTTCCAGACGTGGTGCATGCGCTGGCTCGAGGTGCGCGAGGAACTGGTCGAGATGGCGACGCTCCAGCTCGATTGGTTCGCCATGCACCCGAAGGAAGCGGTCGAGCCGGGCACGCGGCCGCTCTCGCTGATCACGAGCTGAGGTTCGTGAAGAGCTCTCGCTGCGGAGCCCGTCGTCCGAGGGTTCGCGCGAGCTGCTCCAGCCATTCGCCGTCATCGAGATCGGGTTGGGTGACCACGATCGAGATCCAGCCTGCATCGGCCAGGCGTCTGCGTTGCTGCGCGTCGCGATCGAACTGAGCGCGGGTGGCGTGCCAGCGAAAGCTGTCGATGTGCACGGCGACGAAGTGTGCGGGCCAGGCGGCGTCTGCGCGCATGATGAAGCCCGCGGCATCGCAGATGTTGAACTGAAGCTGAGGTGGCGGCAGGCCACTCAGGCGCAGACGGCGGCGAAATTGCGTCTCGAGCGGGGACTCGGTCGCGACCCCATTTCGGGCTTCGAGGAGTGCGTTCAGCCGCCCGAGCCCAGGACGTGACTTGCGCTGGTGACGTGGAAGTTCCTGCGTCAGCCACTTCGGCAGCGAACGGAAGCGGTGTTGGGCTGCGTCGAGGATGATCTCGAGTTGCTCGTCATCGACCGACTCGGAGATGTCGATGATGGTGCGAGCGAGACGCGTCACCACGAAGCCCTTCATCGGGTAGGGCTCGAAGTCGCCCTTGGGCCGGTGAACGACGAAGTTCGCCGCTGGGAGGTACATCTTCGTTCGCTCGGGGAGGCTGACATGAATCGGAGCGCGCGATGTCGCGAAGCCGTTGAGTCCCCAGACTGACGCGGCCGTGGCGTGACTGAGCGCGCTGCCGACTCCGCTCATCGCCGTGGCGAGGTAGGCATTTTGTTCCCACCGAGGCGCGACGACGGCGAACCGGAAAGCGCCCCTGAAGAGCCTGACCAGCCGCCCGCTTTTCACCGCCCAGTCGACGGCGGGCCATTCGATGCCCAGCGCGACGAGCTGATCCAGTGTGATGACACCCCAATGCGTACTCGCCAGACGCTCCGCCGCCGCCCAATTGCTCATCGGGTATTCGTACACGGAGGGTGTGACATCCGAAAAAGCCCGAGGGGGGCGGTGTTTGAAGGGCCCAACGAATTGCCCATCACCAGCAGGCCTCTCGAGCCCCGATCACCGGGTGAGTCGGGTCACAGAGCTTCGTGATGGTGACGTTTCGGCACCGGGGCCTACGAATCAATGTCCTGACCCTGATTCATAGGCCCTGGTGACCAGACGTCACTGTTTCGAAGCGTGAGTGAACGAGCCAAAGAAAGCCCGAAGCCGAGAGGCCCGCACGCAACGTGCGCGAAGCCCCGCGAAGAAAGAAACCACCCCCTTCCCTGCAGCTTTTCCTCCCCTCGCCACCCCGCTACAAACCGCCCCATGTCCTTCGCGTTCACCGAGCTCCTCCCGCTGCACCACGACGACACCCCGTGGCGGCTCCTCACGAAAGACTTCGTCACCACCTTCGAGGCCGACGGGAAGACCTTCCTCAAAGTCGACCCGCGCGCGCTCACGCTGCTGACGCAGACCGCGATGCGAGACATCGCCCACCTGCTCCGCCCCGGTCACCTCGCGCAGCTCAAGAAGATCCTCGAAGACCCCGAGGCCTCGAACAACGACAAGTTCGTCGCGCTCGACCTGATGAAGAACGCGAACATCTCCGCCGGCGGAGTGCTCCCGATGTGCCAGGACACCGGCACCGCCATCATCAAGGGCAAGAAGGGCCAGTACGTGGTCACCGGGGGCGGCGACGAAGAGGCGATCGCCCGCGGCGTGTACGCGACCTACACCGAGAAGAACCTGCGGTACTCGCAGCTCGCTCCGTTGACGATGTACGAAGAGAAGAACACCGGCAGCAACCTGCCGGCCGAGATCAAGCTCAGCGCGATCGACGGCGACGCCTACAAATTCCTCTTCATGGCGAAGGGCGGCGGCTCGGCGAACAAGAGCTACCTCTACCAGGAGACCAAGGCGCTCCTGAACCCGGCCTCGCTGATGAAGTTTCTCGACGAGAAGCTGCGCACCCTCGGCACCTCGGCCTGCCCGCCGTACCACCTCGCGGTCGTCATCGGAGGCACCTCGGCCGAAACCGCGCTCGAGACCGCCAAGCTCGCGAGCGCGCGGTACCTCGACACCCTGCCCACCAAGGGCTCGATCACCGGGCACGGCTTCCGCGACCTCGAGCTGGAAACCGAAGTGCACAAGCTCACGCAACGCCTGGGCATCGGGGCGCAGTTCGGCGGCAAATACTTCTGCCACGACGTTCGGGTGATTCGCCTGCCGCGCCACGGCGCCAGCTGCCCGGTCGCGATCGCGGTGAGCTGCTCGGCCGATCGCCAGTGCCTCGGGAAGATCACCAAAGACGGCGTCTTCATCGAAGACCTCGAGAAGGATCCCGCGCGGTTCCTGCCGATCGTCGACGAGAAGGCGCTCGGCGGCGAGGTGGTGCAGGTCGACTTGAATTTGCCGATGTCGGAGATCCGCGCGCTGCTCTCGAAGTACCCCATCAAGACGCGGCTCTCGTTGTCAGGCCCGCTGATCGTCGCGCGCGACATCGCGCACGCGAAGTTGAAGGAGCGCCTCGACGCGGGCCAGGGGCTTCCCCAGTATTTCAAGGATCACGCCGTCTATTACGCGGGCCCTGCGAAGACCCCGGTCGGCATGGCCAGCGGCAGCTTCGGCCCCACCACCGCGGGCCGCATGGATTCCTACGTCGAACTCTTCCAGCAGAACGGCGGGAGCTTCGTGATGCTCGCGAAGGGCAACCGGAGCAAGGCCGTGACCGACGCGTGTAAGAAACACGGCGGCTTCTACCTGGGCAGCATCGGTGGCCCCGCGGCGCGCCTCGCGCAGGACTGCATCAAGAAGGTCGAGGTGCACGAGTACTCCGAGCTCGGCATGGAAGCGGTGTGGAAGATCGAAGTCGTCGACTTCCCGGCGTTCATCGTGGTCGATGACAAGGGCAACGACTTCTTCTCAGGGCTGATGCCGCCCGGCACCAAGGCCTGAAGAGACGAGCTCCGCGGGCAACGGGTGCCCGAGAAAATGCAGAGGGCTGAAGGAGTAGCCGTACGCCCCCGAGCCCACGACGCCGATCAAATCTCCGACCCGGGGCTCGGGCAGCTCGACAGCGACGCCCAGGGTATCGAGCGGCGTGCAGAGCGGCCCCACCACCGTGCACGTGACCTTCGGTGCATCGGGGCGCGACAGATTCACCAGGGGCAAGCGCGGAGAGACGTGGCCCGTCGCGCCGAGGTGATGATTCATGCCGCCATCGAGAATGATGAAGTGAGTCCCTCGGGAACGCTTCTCTGAAACCACGCGCGCGACGTAGAGCCCGGCAGGCGCGACCAACCACCGCCCCAGCTCGAGCACTGCCTCGAGTGACTTTCCCGTGGCTGCCCTGAACTTCTCGAGCATGGAGCCCAGCCGCTTCCCCGCCGCTTCGACATCGAGTTCCTCTTCCGGGCTCACCACCCCGAAGCCGCCGCCGAAGTTCACGCGCTGAACGGAAACGCCGAGGCGCTCCACCAGGTCGAGCGTGGAAGCGACCGCCGTCGCGAAACCACCGACGCTGGTGCACTGCGCTCCGGGGTGAACATGCACGCCCTCGAGCTCGAGGTGCGGGTGCGGCCGAAGCCGCGCAACTGCGACCGTAAGTTCTTCTTCATCGATACCGAAGGGACTCGGCCCGCCCATCATCGGCACCCGGTACGCCTGCGCTCTCGTCGCGAGGTTGAGCCGCAGCCGAATGCGCGCAGCACGGCCGAGCGCACCGAGGGCATCGAGTTCCCGAATCGACTCGACGCTGATGAGCACTCCGTGCGCGACGGCTTGCTCGAGTTCATGCGGCGTCTTGCCCGGCCCCGCGAAGCTCAGCTGCGAGCCCTTCCACCCGCAGGCCAGCGCGCGCTCGACTTCACCCAGCGAGGAGACATCGAGCCCGTCGACCTCGCCGTGCAGGCCGCGAAGCAACTCCACATGCGGGTTCGCCTTCATCGCGTAGAGCACCTGCGCAGGCAGCGCCGCCTTGGCCCGCCGGGCGCGCTGCAGCAGCACCTCGAGATCGTAGAAATAGAACGGGGTGCCATGCCGCTCGGCGAGCTTCGCTGCAGTCTCCGCGTTCAGCTCGACCCAGCTCATTTCCGCCCTCCAGCTGCGAAGCGGTACTCGGTAAAGCGCCTTTCTCCTCGCGAGGTGAGGACACCCTTCAGCGCTCCGGCCGCGAGATCGCGGCTGCCCGTGGCAGTGGACAGCTTCACGTGGAGCTTCAGATAGTCGATCCGCGAGAACCATCGGCGCTTGAAGTGGGCACGCGCCAGGTCGAGGCGCGACTCAGGGGTTTCGTGGATGGGGCGAACCTCTGAACCGAATTCTTCGACCGCGTCAGCCAGCGCTGCGAGCGAGAACTCGAGGAAGCGCGTGCAGTGTCCCTCGCGGTCCGCGAGCCTGAGCGTTTCGTAATAGCGCCTTTGACGCTGCCGAATGATCGACTCCACCGGCACGAAGCGGAGCATCGGGCTGTGTTCGAGATGAATGACCTGCTGCCACAGCCTGGCAATGCGTCCGTTCCCATCGACGAAGGGATGAATGAACAGCAACTCGTAGTGAACGACACAGCCGGCAACGAGCACCGGCGAGTCACCCCGGCGCAGCCAACCGAACAGTTCGTCGACGTGATGCGAGACCAGGTGGGCAGGAGGCGCCAGATGCGTGAGCTTCTCTCCCTTGAACACGCCGACGCCCGAAGTCCGGAATCGGCCCGCTTCCGGTATCAAGCCGTCCATCAACACCCGATGTGCCTCGAGCAGGCTTTTCCGGCTCGCAGCCTTCCACTCAGGCAAGCGCTCGTACGCTTCGTTCGTGTTGACGATCTCTCTGACGTCCTTATCGCGCCCGAGTACGCGCTTGCCCTGGAGCACCGCGGTGACCTG
>JAYVNA010000022.1:0-2476 GCA_043758715.1 Archangium sp. | reverse complement strand
CGGCGACCGGCGGCGGTACGGCGACCGGCGGCGGCACGGCGACCGGCGGCGGCGGGGGCACGACCGGCGGTGGCGGTGGCACCACCGGCGGTGGCGGTGGCACCACAGGCCCGTTCGATCTGACCTTCGTGGGCGTCGGTTACACCCCCCACTCGGGCCAGACGATGCGCATGGCCCTCGTCCAGCGCTCGGATGGCGGCGTGGTTCGCGTAGCTGACGGCGGCACCCTCCAGACGCTCGTCGTCCCGGTCACCGGCCTGGTCAACTTCTCGTTCCCGGCTTCGCTCGTCGCCGGCGAGTCGTACAACCTCGACTACTACGCTGACGTGAACGGCAACAACGCCTGCGGCGGTAACGATCACGTCTGGCGCGACCTCGTGCCCGACGGCGGCGTGGTGAGCGGCAACGTCACCATTCCGCAGACTCACAACACGAATTTCAACCCGGCCGCTTGCAACTCCTTCCCGTAATCACCGTTGTGCTGATGGTCGGGGTGGGGGCCGCTTCGTGCGGTCCTTCCCCGGTCTCAGGCGTCGACGCCGGTGGTCCGCACATTCCCTGCGACGTCGAGGCGATTCTGTCGACGCGTTGCCGGTCATGTCATGGAGCCCAGCCGACGAATGGCGCGCCGTTTTCGCTGCTCACCGCTGACGACTTCCTGGCGCCCTACGCGGGCAGCACGGTGCGCGAGCGCGCGTTCGGTGCGCTCGAATCTGACTTCATGCCGCTCAACGGCCCGCCGCTGAGCACCGCCCAGAAGACGGTGATGTACGAGTGGCTCGATGCCGGCGTTCCGCTGAGCACCGCGGCTTGCCCCTGAAGGCGCCCTCGTTCTCTGGTACACGCTCAAGCCGCCATGCACGAAGAAGCCTTGCGGCAGTTGCTCGCGCTCCGGAACGCAAACCCCCACGGTTTGCTCGGGGCTCACCAGGCGGGCGACGACGTCTTCTTTCGGGTCTTCCGGCCCGAGGCGACCAAGGTCATCGTGACGATGGGCAGCAAGCAGACGCTGCTCGCGCCCCGCCCCGACTTCCCCGGCATCTTCGAAGGCCGCATCGCCTCGGCGAAAGTGACGCCCTACGAGCTCGAGCTGCATTTCGCGCAAGGCCTCTCGAAGGAGAAGGACCCCTACGCGTTCCTCCCCACCCTGGGGCCCGCCGATCTGCACTTCGTGGGCGAAGGGCGGCACCGGCGCTTGTGGGACCGGCTCGGCGCGCACCCGATCACCCACCAGGGCGTGAGCGGGACCTCGTTCGTGGTGTGGGCGCCCAATGCCGAAGGCGTCGCGGTGGTGGGCGACTGGAATCGCTGGGACGGCCGCCGCCACCTGATGCGCTCACTGGGTGCCTCGGGCCTGTGGGAACTCTTCGTGCCCGGGGTCTCGCCCGGCAATCGCTACAAGTTCGAAATTTCTCCGCGCGGGGGTGCGCCGTTTCTCAAGGCCGACCCGATGGCCTTCCGCACCGAGACGCCTCCGCTCTCGGCCTCAGTGGTGAACAAGCTCGACACGTACGCCTGGGCCGACGATCGCTGGATCGTGGAGCGGAAGAAGACCAACGCCAAACGCGCGGCGATGAGCATCTACGAGGTGCACCTCGGCTCGTGGATGAGGATGCCCGAAGAAGGCAATCGTTCGCTGACGTACCGCGAGCTCGCGCCAAAGCTCACCGAGCACGTCAAGACGCTGGGCTTTACCCACGTGGAGTTCTTGCCGGTGGCCGAGCACCCGTTCGGTGGCAGCTGGGGCTACCAGGTGTCGGGCTACTACGCGCCCAGTGCGCGTTTCGGCACGCCCGACGACTTCCGCTTCCTGGTGGACACGCTGCATCAGGCGGGCGTCGGGGTGTTGATCGACTGGGTGCCCGGCCACTTTCCCCGCGACGCGTTCGCGCTGGCGACCTTCGACGGCTCGCACCTGTACGAGCACGCTGATCCGCGGAAGGGCGCGCACCCTGACTGGGGCACGCTCATCTTCAACTTCGGCCGCAACGAGGTGCGCAACTTCCTTGTGGCCAACGCGCTCTTCTGGCTCGAGCAGTACCACGTCGATGGGCTGCGCGTAGACGCGGTGGCCTCGATGCTCTACCTCGACTACTCGCGCAAAGAGGGCGAGTGGCTGCCCAACCAATGGGGCGGCCGCGAGAACGAAGAGTCGATCGGCTTTCTGCGCGAGCTCAACGACACCGTGCAGGCGCTCCACCCCGACGTGTTCGTGATGGCCGAGGAATCGACCTCCTGGCCGCGCGTCTCCCGCCCCACGCGTGACGGCGGGCTGGGCTTCACCCACAAGTGGAACATGGGGTGGATGCACGACACCCTGAGCTACTTCCAGAAGGACCCGATTCACCGCCAGCACCACCATCACCAGCTCACCTTCGGCCTGCTCTACGCGTACAGCGAAGACTTCGTGCTGCCGCTGAGCCACGACGAGGTGGTGCACGGCAAGGGCTCGCTGGCGAACAAGATGCCCGGAGAC
>JAYVNA010000021.1:0-7821 GCA_043758715.1 Archangium sp. | reverse complement strand
TTCAGCATGCGGGGCCAGTTCTAACAGCCAGCCGTGTAGAGTGCCGCATCGGTCAGGTCAGGCCATCGTGACCAGGAACTTTCAGGGACCGTGAAGGGGTTTGATCGGGCGCGATGTTGATCACCTGGCTCGATCCGCAGCCGCCCGAGCTGCCCCGCGTCTTCCCGAGTCCGTTCGACGATCTCGCGCCGCACCCGCTCGCGCAGCGCTGCGCTGAGAGGGTGAAGGAAGAGCTTCGAAGCACGGGGCTCATCGCTCCGGGCCTTCCCACCTCCGTGCTCACACGCGCCGAGGGCGGGAAGATGTTCGGCGTGCTGGTGGTGAAGAACGCCGCAGGCCGCGTCGGTTTTCTGCGCGCGGTCTCAGGTCAGGTCGAACGCGCCTGGAACCTCGAGGGGTACGCACCGCCGGTGTTCGACGCGGCGCTGCGCATTTCCGCCGAGGGTCCCGCGGAAGTCGTGGTGAAGGGCCTCACGGCGCGCGTCGAGTCGGCCCGGGTCGAGGCCACGTTGCTCGCCGCGCGGGAAACGCTCCGGGCCCTCGACGCTCGGCACGAAGCGCAGCGCCGTGAGCTCAAGCAGCAGCACGCCGCCCGGAAGCAGGAACGGCGCGTCGCCCGCGAGAAGACCACCGACACCGCAGAGCTCCATGCGCTCGATCAACTCAGCAGGCGCGATGATCACGAACGCCGCACCGCCGAGGCCGCCGCGCGCCTCGAGCAGGCCTCCGCCCTGGCGACCTTGTTTCCTCTGGAGCGCCGGCTCGCCGCCCTCGAGCGCCTGCGCCGGGTGGTCTCGCAAGAGACCATGCGCCGCATCTGGGACAGTTACCTGCTCACCAACTTCGCCGGCGAGCAGACGACCCTGCGCGCGCTCTTCCCCGCGGGAGATCCCCCTTCGGGCGCAGCCGACTGCGCGGCCCCCAAGCTGCTCAACGCGGCGCGCGAGGCCAGGCTCACTCCGCTCGCGCTGGCGGAGTTCTGGTGGGGAACGCCGCCGCCGGGGGGAGGCCGGGTGGAGGGCATGTTCTTCCCCGCCTGCCGGGAGAAGTGCGGGCCCGTGCTGCCGTTCATGTTGAAGGGGCTCGAGACCGCGCCGCGGCAGACCTGGAAGCCGCGGGAGGTGCGCGACGACGAGCTCACCATCGTGCACGAGGATCCCCGCTTCCTCGTGCTCGAGAAGCCCGCCGGGCTGTTGTCCGTGCCCGCGCGCGACCAGACCATCACCGACTCGCTCCTGGCCCGGGTGCAGCGCCGATTTCCGAACGCGCTGACCGTGCACCGCCTCGACCTCGACACCTCAGGCCTGCTGCTCGTCGCGCTCGATGAAGAGATGTACCGCTGGCTGCAGGCGCAGTTTCTCTCGCGCGAAGTGCACAAGCGCTACGCCGCGGTGCTCGAAGGAACCGTGGTGAAAGACGAAGGGGCGATCGAACTGCCCCTGCGCGTCGACCTCGATCAACGCCCGCGGCAGTTGGTCGACTTTGAACACGGCAAGCCCGCCCTCACCCGCTACGAGGTCCGCTCGCGCGAAACGAACCGCACCCGGGTGGCGTTCTTTCCCCTCACGGGGCGCACCCACCAACTGCGCGTTCACGCAGCCCACCAACTCGGGCTGGGCACGCCGATCGTGGGAGACCGGCTGTATGGAACGCCCTCGGCCCGCCTGCTCCTGCACGCAGAGGCCCTGCGCTTTCGCCACCCGGTGACCTCGGCGGTCCTCGAGCTGGAATCTCCGGCGCCGTTTTGACCCGAGGAGTGGTAGCTCACGCGCATGCGCTTCCTCCTCGCGGGCCTGGCGTGCCTCGCCCTCGGCATCGGGTTGACTGAGTACAACCGCCGTCACGCCAGCAAGACTGACTCCACCAGCGCCGAGCCCGCCGATCCCGGTACGCCCGACGGGAAGAAGAAGCCGAAGTACCCCAAGGCGGTGGCGACGCTGCTCGAGACCGACGCGACGGGCACCGATAGCCCCACGGCTTCTCCTGAGCTGGCGGCGTTGTTGTCCGTGCCCGAGGGCTCGGCGGCCGCGGGCTTCGCGCCCATCGCGGGTGGTGCGTTTTCGGCCCGAGAACTGCGCGGTGGCTTCGGGGCGGCGTTGTTCGTGATGGAAGTGAACGGCAAGAGCGGGCTGGTGCGCGCGAGCCCAGGCGACAAGCCCAGGCTGCTCTTCTCGCGCGAAGGCACCATCGGCGCGGTGTCAGTCGATGGCAGCACGGTGTTCTTCAGCGACGGGGGACTGGTCGCTTCCACCCACGCGCGCGGCGGTGAGCCGGTGGTGGTGCGGGCGCGCTTCAAGAATGCCGTGGTGACGAGCCTCGCTTCCTCAGGCGATCTGGTGGTGGTGACGCTGATGCCGTCGGGCGTCGATCCGCTCTCGACCGATCCCGTGGGCGCAGTGGCGGCGATCTCGAGCGACGGTGAAGTGACGCTGATCGCGCAGGAGCAGGTGCACCCGCGCGCGGCCCACACCGACGGCAAAGACGCGTTCTGGATTGCCGGTTTCCCCTCGGGGCTCTACCGCGGCGCGCTCGATGGCGCGTTCAGCTCGCAGCTCTCCGACAAGGCCGAAGAGCCGATCGCGCTCGATGGTGACGGCGTGTTCTTCCGCTCCCCGCAGGGCACCGGGCCGGAGCTGCGCCGGGTCGGCCGCGCGGGCGGAAACATGCAGACGCTGGCGACCGCTGACGTCGGCTTCCTGGTGGCCTCGAGCGGGCTGGTGCGGTTCGCCACCCTGGGGGCCGGGCCGAAGCTGATGGAAGTGACGGCCGGTGCCGAGCCGACCGAGGTGATGTCGATCGCCGGAAGTCCGCGCGGCCTCGCGCTGGGTGGAACCACGCTGTTCCTGCTCACCACCTCCGACGACGGCAAGTCGGTGTTGCTCGCGAAGTGAATGATGCTGACCATCGCCTCAGCTGATGAACAGCGTGCCCGCGACGAGCTAACCTCTTCCATCTGGGGCGGCGGGCTCACGCAGGCTCAATTCCTCGAGCGCGAGCTGCGGCTGCGCAGTCACCCGTGGGCCGCGAAGACGCTCACGACCTTTCTCTGGAAGGACGACGCCGGGTCCGTGCTCGCGTCGTGCGAGTCCTTCGTCGACGAGGCGTCGGTCGGGTCGCACGCCGGCACCGCTTCCACCATCGCCTCGGTCTTCACCGAGCCAAGCCTTCGAGGCAAAGGTCACGCGGCGAACCTGCTGCGCGCGGTGATCGCCCGGTTGAGCGGCAGCTTCGCGGTGACGCTCTTCTCGGAGATCGGCACTGATTATTACCATCGGCTCGGGTTCTGGCCGGTGCCCGCCTTCGACACCTTCTTCCCTTCGAGCGCCACCGAGCCCGCGGTCGAGTGGCTGCAGGAACTGCCGGCGCCGCGTCACCCGCCGGGCGACGAACACACGCTGCGCCTCGCCCTCTCGCCGGAGCGGCTCGACTGGCACCTCGAACGGGAGCGCATCTACGGCGCCGCGCTCGGCCGCCCGCCGCTCGTGCATCATGGCGCGCGGGTCGGTGAGTCGACCCTCACCTGGACCGCGTACTGGAAGACGAACGAGCTGCAGGTGCTCAGCGTCGATGCGCGAAGGTCTTCAGACCTGCCGAAGTTGGTGCAGGCGGCTGCTTACGCTGCCCACCTGGCCGGCCTGCCCACGGTGCGCGTGTGGGAGACCATCGATCTCACCGCGGTCCCGGGCGCGCGCAGAGTCAGCCGCACCGACGAGGTGGCGATGTTTCTGCCGGTGAAGGCGGGCGTGCAGGCGTGGACGATGATCGATCGCGGCCTCTGGGCCTGACTTACGAGGCGCTGAGCAACACGTCAGCGAACCGGGCGGGCGCGCGCGGCTCGTGACGGAAGAACAGCTCAGGTTCGACCAACTCGAGCTCCATCAGGTGCAGCTTGCCGTCGATGTTCACCGCATCGACGCGCCCGTAGCTGGTCCCGGGCGCTGAACGGCGCAGCAGCGTAGTCGCCTGGTCGATCTCCTGCGCCGAGGGAACGTGAGGCGCCGAGACGCCGCCGTAGGAATCCTGCACGCGCCACTCATTCGCCTTCGGGAGCTTGCGCACCGCGTGGCTGAACACGCCGCCGAAGAAGATGAACGAGAGTTCCCCCTCGCTGATGGAAGGAATGAAGGGCTGCAACAGCCACGGCTCGTCGTCGGAGGGCGTTCCGATTTCCTTGAGCACCCGCGAAGCATCCGTGGCGTCGAACAGCCGCGCACCCACCGCGTTCGCAGTGAAGGCCGGCTTGAGCACCGCGCGTTTCCAGCCGCGCGCCGCGAGCACCTCGGGCACCCGGTGAAGCTCGGACGTCGCGAGCTGCTCGGTCGGCACCACCGCGACCCCCGCGGCCTGCAGCCGGGGCAGGTAGGTCTTGTCGGCGAACTCGAGCAACTGCGCCGGTGCGTTGACGACGCGTGACTTCACGCTGACCAGCTTTTCCAAAAAGGCGCGGAACTGCGCGCGGTGATCGAACCAGTCCCACGGCGTTCGCATCACGACGAGGTCGAAGGCGTTGAGCTGCTCGAGGGTGCAGCTGTTCCAGATCAGCGGAGAGACCGTGTGTTCGCGGCGGCGCAGCTCGTCGGCGGCGAGACGATCATCTTCGTAGAGGTCGGCAAAGCGGGTGGCGGTGAGGAAGGCGATGTTCACTGGGCCCTCTTATCATCGCGGCGTCGGGCAACTCCGCGCTGCTACCATCTGCCCGTGCGCGCGCTTCGATTCGACGTCTTTGGTGGCCCCGAGGTCCTGCGCGTCGAAGACGTCGAGACCCCCTCCCCACGTGCAGGCGAGGTGCTGGTGCAGGTGCACGCCGGCGGCCTCAACTTCGCCGACACCGAGCGGCGCCGCGGTTTGTATTTGAGCGACACGCCGCTGCCCGACACCTCGGGTTTCGAAGGCGCAGGCGTGGTGTTCGCGGTCGGTCAAGGCGTCGACGCGTCGTGGCTCGAGCGGCGCGTAGCGTTCATCGCCCCGCGCGCGCACGCGGAATACTGCGTGGTGCCGGTGGCGAAGCTGATTCCCCTTCCCGGCTCCATCGACTTCATCACCGGCGCCGCGTTCCCGGTGCAGGCGCTCACCGCCTGGCACGTGCTGCACACCCTGGGGCAGGTGAAGGCTGGGCAAACCGTGCTCGTGCACAGCGCGGCGGGTGGGGTCGGGCAACTGCTGGTGCAGCTCGCGGAGGAAGCGGGAGCCCGGGTGATTGGCTCGGTCTCGCGCGATGGAAAGCACGAACGCGCCCGCGCTGAGGTGGTGCTCACGCGCGGTCCGGGGTTCGTCGAGCGCTTGAAGGCGATCTCTCCGGGCGGCGTGGACCTGCTGCTCGAAGGCATCGGCGCAGAAGTGGCCGGGGAGGCTCTGCAGTGTCTCAAGCCGCTCGGCCGCTGGGTGACCTTCGGGACCGCCTCGGGAGCGCCCGCGCGCCTGGACCTCGAGGCGCTCTACGAGAAGTCGATCAGCGTCAGCGCGTTCTGGTTGAGAACCGAGCTGCCCCCCGAGCTCGCCGCCAGCGCCGCCAAAGAGATCGTCGCGCGCGTCGACGACGGCCGGCTGCAACTGGAGATCACCACCGGACCCCTCCAGGACGCCGGGCGCGCCCATCGGCGACTCGAAGGTGGGCTGACCACGGGTAAGTGGGTGCTGCGGATTGTGTAGAGACAGATGCGGGGCCCGAAAAAGAGTAGAGCGCGGCCATGCGACTCCCACTGCTCCTGCTCGCCGTCGTGTTCGCCGCGTGCCCCGCTGAGAAGACCCCTGCGGAAGTGAAGGCCCCGCCTGCGGCCCCGCCCGCGCGCACCGGCAAGGTCACCCTGCTCATCACCGGCCACGAGTCGGGAATGCTCGTCGACAAGGCCGCGCGCCTGCTCCCCCAGTGGAAGGCCGAAGAAGGCTGGCCCAACGCGCTGGCGTTCTCGACCGGCGACTCGTTCTCCGGCGCGGCCATCTCGTCGCACTTCATGGGGGCGCCTACCGCCGAGGTGATGAAGGCGCTGCAGTACAAGGCCTCGGCGCTCGGCAATCACGACCTCGACCTCGGCTTCGAGACCCTGCAGAGCTTCCGCGAAGCGGCGGGCCTGACGCTGCTGGCCGCGAACCTGAAAGACAAAGCCGGCGCCGAGAAGCCGCTGGCGCTGCCGCCCTCGCTCTTCATCACCCGCGACGGCGTGAAGGTGGGCGTGGTCGGCTTCACCAGCGCCAAGACCATCGCCAGCACCGTGGCGGGCCGCTCCGCGGGCCTCGAGCTGGTGCCGCTCGAGACCTCGGTCGGCGAAGCGCTCAAGACCCTCAGCAAAGACGCACCCGACGTGACCATCGCGCTCATCGATGACTGCTTCATCACCCTGCAGAAGGTGCTCGCCACCCGCGCCGATTTGAAGGTCGATCTCGTGGTCGGCACCCGCTGCGACGGCGAGCAGGAATACGTGAAGGGCCCGACCAAGTACTTCTCGGCCGGTGACGACCTCAGCCACTACGTCTCGGCGGCCTTCGTGATGAACGCTGACGGCAGCAAGACGCTCACCGCCAGCCGCAAAGACGTGTCGGCCACCGGTGTGGAAGACGCCGACCTGCTCGCGCTGAGGGATCGCTGGCAGAAGAAGCTCGAGATCGAGCTGGGCACGAAGATCGGCTTCACCAAGACCGGCTTCAAGGAAAACGCGCCGCAGCTGCGCACCCTGGTGGCGACCGCGCTGATGCAAGAGGCGAAGGCCGATGCCGCGCTGCTGAACATGAAGGGCATTCGCTCGGGGCTGCCCAGGGGCGACATCACCGCCGCTTCGATCTACTCGCTCATTCCGTTCGAGAACGCGGTCGTCACGGTGAAGGTGAAGGGCGAGGTCATCACCAAGCTCAAGACCCACCCGGAAGCGTTCATGGTGGTGGGCGTGGCGAAGATCGATCCCGACAAGGAATACGTGCTCGCCACCACCGAATACATCTACTTCGGCGGCGACGGCCTCGGCCTCGACGTGGTGGCGCCGGAACTCGAGCTCACCGGCCAGGTGTGGCAGACGCCGGTGATCGCGTGGCTGAGCAAGCAGAACTCCAGCGAGAAGAACCCGCTGGAGAAGCTGCTGAAGTAGTCACTTGCTGGGCGCAGGCAGCATCGACTCGAGCGGCTTCTTCTCGTCGCTCTTCTTGCTCTTCGTCCACTCGATGAGGGCGTTCTGCCAGGACACCTTGGTCTGGGTGGGCGCCTTGTCGGCCTCGTTCAACTTGAAGCCGTCGCCGCCGAGGTAGAGGTAGTCGGTGGTGGCCAGCGTGTACGTCTTCTTGGGATCGAGGTCGTAACCCTCGCCCTTGGCGTGCAGCCCGGCGAAGCGCGCTTCGGTGTTCTCGGCGGCGGCGAGCACCTGTTCGCCGGTGAGCTTGACCGTGACGATCTCGTTCTCGAAGGGCACCAGGTCCCAGATGGTGGCGCTGGTGATGGCCCCCGGAGGCAGGGCCTGGCGCACGCCCTTGCGGTTGAGCAGCGCGAGATCGGTCTTGAAGCGATCCTTGAGCGAGGTGGTGAGCCAGGCGCTCATCAGCGCCGATTCCTGCTCGAGGCCCGTCTTGCTGAAGCCGATGGGCGCACCGAGCGCGTCGTCGAGCTTCTTCTTCCATCCTGCGATCACTTTGGCCGCCGCGGCGTCGGGCTTGGAGGGCGCGACCACCGGCACCAGCGCCGACTCCACCTTCCGCACGCGCTCGGCGAGGGGCTTGAGCACGTCGAGCGTCACCTTCACCTTGGCGTACTCGTTCCAGTGGCGGCCCGGGTAGACGAGGCGGGTCAGGCCGACGGTCTCGGGGTACTCGCGCTCACAGTCGCGGCCGGCGACGAACGCG
>JAYVNA010000020.1:0-7831 GCA_043758715.1 Archangium sp. | reverse complement strand
TCCAGTGAAGGATGGTGCCGTTGTCGCCCACGGCCCACACGTCGCTCGCCGAGCTGCCCCACACGCCGTAGAGCCACTCGGTGGTGGTGCTCGGCACTTCCGTCCACATCGCGGTCGTCCCACCACCGCCGCCGCTCGCGCTCCCTCCGCCCGTTGCAGTGCCGCCGCCCGTCGCCGAACCACCACCGCCGCCGGTCACGGCCCCGCCGCCGCCGCCCGTCGCGGAGCCACCGCCGCCGCCTGTCGAAGAACCACCGCCGCCACCCCCCGAGCCCATCGCGATGCACGAGCCCGCGTTGCAGGTCTGAGTGAGCAGGCACACGCTGCACATGCCGCCGCCCAGTCCGCACGACTGCGGTGACGAAGCAGAGCTGGTGTTCGCGATGCACGTGCCGTTCGACAGGCAGCCCGTACATCGCGGCGTCGGGGTTCCACACGAGACCGCGAAACCCAACACGGCAGACAGCAGGAGCGAGCGGATCATGTGCCGCTTCTTCTCACGGGCTGGCCCCGAAGGGGCTCTGAGCTTAAACAAGCGCGATGACCCGCTTGCTGCTGCTCGGAGTACTCATGGCCGCCGACGTTTCTTCCCAGCTCGATGCGATGTGGAAGTCACTCGAGCCCAGGAGCGAGCGGACCGTGAGCTGGTCGGTGCACCTGACGCCCGCGCTCCCCGCGGAGTGGACACCGAAGAGCAACGACGCGCCGGTGGTGCGCTACGCCTTTGCTTCCGGTTTCGATCCCTCGCTCAGCGACGGGGCGCGCACCACGCCGCCGTTCGCCAAACTGGAGATCGCCCCCGACGGCACCACCCGGGTGACGAAGCTGGCGCCGCTCGGAGCGGTGGAGGTTCAGGGCATGAAGCCCATCTCGGCCAGTGAAGCCGAGCTCATCTCCGCCGACCTCATCGAGCCCGCGCGCAAGGGGCAGATGAGCTCGATGCGGGTGCAGTGGTGTACCTGGAAGAAATACAACGGCGTGGTCGCGCAGCACCTCGCCGCGAAGCACCCGGCCTTCTTCGGCGCCCTCGCCTGCGACACCCTCAAGGGCGGCGGAAAATAGTCAGTGGCTGGTGCGGCGCTGCCGCACCATCTCGGCGGCGATCGCCCTGATCCGTTCCGGGGGAATCGGCTTGTCCAGCTTCAGGTTCGACACGCTGCCCAGGTAGTCGGCCGCGTGAGGGGTGAAGGCGCCGCCCGAGATGAACACCACCCGCGCCGCGAGCCCCGGGTTGGCCGTCACCATCCAGGCATGCAGGTCCATGCCGGTCATGTCGGGCATCATCAGGTCGCAGAAGATGACGTCGAAGTCGGCGTCTCGTTCGAGCAGGGCCTTCGCCTCGCGACCCGAAGCGGCGCCCACCACCTCGTGCCCCACGAGCAGGCGCTTGAGGAGCCGGCGAATCGGGTCTTCGTCATCGACCACCAGGATGCGGCCGCCCGTTCCAGGCGCGGAAACCTGTTCCGGCACTGAAGGCGCGGGGCTCGCTGAGACCGGCACGGTGGCGGCCGGCAGCCGCATCCACACCCGGGTGCCCTTGCCGACTTCACTCTCGACCCGCAGCTCGCCGCCGAACTCGGTGATGATGTTCTTGCTGATGGACAGGCCGAGCCCAGAACCTTCGCCCACCTTCTTGGTGGTGAAGAACGGCTCGAACACCCGCTCGAGAATCGCCGCGGGCATGCCGGGCCCGGTGTCCGAGACCTCGGCCAGCACCTGCCCGTCTTCGGCCCAGGTGCGAATGCGAATGCGGTTCCGCTCGACGTTGCCGGCGGGAATCGCCTGCGCGGCGTTGATGAGCAGGTTCAAGAACACCTGCGCCAGCTTCCCATCAGAGGCGACCACCGGGGGGACCTGGCCCAATTCCTTGACCAACACGGCGCGGTGCTTCACTTCGTTGTGGGCCATCGCCACCGCGGCCTCGATGGGGCGGTGAAGCTCGACGCTCGATACCGAGACCTGCTCTGCGCGTGAGAACGTGTCGAGGCTGCGGGAAATCTTTCTGATGCGCAGCGTGCCTTCGAGGGCGTCGCGCGCTGAATCGAGCAGCGCTTCGAGCACGCCCGGGCCCAGCGTCTTCTCGACGGCGGCGGGTTCGAGTTGCCGGATCAGGCTGGCCAGCGCGGGCAGGTTCGAAGCGATCACCTCGAGGTTGCCCAGCACGTACGCGAGCGGGTTGTTGATCTCGTGCGCGAGGCCGGCGGCCAACATGCCCATGCTCGCGAGGCGATCGCCCTGGGCGAGCCTCGCCTCGAGCTTCTTGTGCTCGGTGGCGTCTTCGGCGGCGGCGAACAGCTTGAGGCCCTCGGCTGACTGCACCACCTCACCCCAGTAGCGGCAGCTGATGGGCGGGCCGTTGCGCGGGCGAATGATGAGGTCGATGGCGCTCTTGTTCTGCGCGGCGAACAACCGCTGCGCGAGCGAGTCACGTTCGTCCTGGCTGATGAGGCCCAGCTCGACCGCGGTGCGCCCGACCATCTCGTCGCGGCGCAGGCCCACCCGGGCGCAGAATGCGTCGTTGACCTCGAGGTAGCGGTCGGTCGAGAGGTCGGCGACCGACATCAGCAACGGGTTGCGGTTGAAGGCGTTGGAGAGCAGGGCCCGGCTCTCGCGCAGCGCGTCTTCCATCGCCTTGCGCTCGGTGATGTCGCGAACCACCACCACCGAGGCGTTCCGGCCTTCCCAGGTGAGCGCGCTGGCCGACGCCTCTGCGTAGAAGGTGGTGCCGTCTTTTCGGCGATGCAGGCGGCCGTCGGTCTTCTCGAGCGGCTCCTGGCAGAGCTCGGCGAGCGTGCGGCTGGTCAATTCCTCACACGAATACCGGTGCAGCCGGGCCGCCGCGGGGTTCGCCGCGAGGATCTGACCTGTGTCCCGATCGATGACGAACGCGGCATCAGGTAGCGCCTCGAAGACCCTCGCATCGTTGCTTCGTTGCTGCATGAGGACCCCTGAGGCGGCGACCGGGTTGGCCCCCGGGAGCACCTCACCAACTCCGATCGCCGATGACCATTCGAAACCGGACTCCCTCAGCTGGAGTATCCGTCGACCCGCAGCCCCAGGCTCTGGGCCAGCAGCACGGCGGTCTCCACCGGGACCCGGGTCTTCTTTACCCTGTTGCGCGCAGGCTCGAAGAACAGCCCGGTGGCGCGGCGAAAGTCGGTGTTCCACAGCGTGCAGCCCTGGAAGTTGCTGCCGGTCAGCTCGGTGCCGCTGAAGTCGGCGTCGGTGAGGTCGGCGTCCAGAAAGTTCGCTTCCCGCGCCACGCAGCGGAGGAACTCGGTCTTGCGCAAATTGATCTTCACCAGCGCCGCGTAGCGCAGGTTGCAGTCGGTGAAGTTCAGCTCGGGGTGCGGCGAGACGTGGGAAAAATCGACGCCCATCAGCTTCGAGCCCTCGAACTTCACCCCGCGCAGCGCGGTCGAGGTCAGCTTCGCGCGGGTGAGATCGCAGCCCCGAAAGACGCACGACTCGAGCTTGCTGTTCTTCCAGCTGCTCTCCTGGAACAGACAGTTCTCGAATACGCACCGGTAGAACTCTTTGCCCGCGAGCGCAGCGCGCTGCAGATCGAGCCCGCTGAAGGTCTCGTTCTCGAATGCTTCCTCTTCCAACAGCCGGGTGGTCGCCACGGCGTCGCACATTGCCGAAGTCTGCCCGCGCACGCCTCCGCTGAAACGCTGATGCGGTCCCTCCGGGGGGCCGTCACGCAAGAAGCGAGGGAGGCACACATGCCAACACTTCTCGAGAGCAAGGTCGCATTGGTGACGGGAGCAGGGTCTGGAATCGGGCGGGAGATCGCGTACGCCTATGCCGCCGAAGGGGCGCGGGTGGTCGTCTCCGACGTCAACGATGAAGGCGGCCGGCAGACCGTCGCGGAGATTCGGAAGAAAGACGGTCACGCGGTCTACTTCCGCGCCGACACCTCGAAGCCCTGCGAAAGAAGTGGCGGAGCTGGTGCTGTGGCTCAGCTCCGACCGCGCCTCCTTCGTGACGGGTGGGTTCTACGCCGTCGATGGCGGCTATCTGGCGCAATGATGCTGCGTCGCAACATTGCTTGATCTCCGTTGGAAGGGCCTGCTGCGCGGGGTGAAGTGAACTGTCGGGCTACGGGCTGTACGCGAGGGCGCTCGAGCTCTCGGCGGGTTCGAGGCCACGGGTGCGCGGGGTTGGGCCCCGGACCGCCTGGGCGAGCGCCGCCGGCTGCGCCACCCTGAGGCGCACCTTGAAGGTCGCTCCTTTTCCTTCCTCGGAGGCCGCCTCGACGCTGCCGCCGAAGGCCTCCACGATGCCATGGCAGATGGACAACCCCAGCCCCGTGCCGTGGCCTTGCGGCTTGGTGGTGAAGAACGGGTTGAAGATCTTGCCCAGGTTCGCAGTGGAGATGCCGCAGCCGTTGTCGATGAACTCCACCAGCACGTGTTCTCCATCGACGCTGGTGCGCACCACCAGGCTGTTGTCGGGCGACCGGGTGCTCGAGAGCGCCTGGGCCGCGTTGATCACCAGGTTCAAGAAGACCTGCCCCAGGCGGCTCCCGTTCGCCATCACCTGCGGCACGGCGCCGTACTGACGCTCGAGCCGCGCCACCTTGTTCAGGTCGGTCGCGGTGATGTTCAAGGTCGAGTCGAGCACGTGGTGCACGTCGACCGGCTCGGGGCCCCCTTCGTCGTTGCGGCAGAACGTCTTGAGGTCCTTCACGATGCGGCGAATGCGCTGTGCGCCTCCGGAGGTCTCCCTCAGGACCTCGCTCATCTCCGCCAGGCTCGAGGTCAGCTCGTTCTGGGGGCGCGCGAGCTCGTTCTCGAGGTAGCCGAGGTTCGAGAGAATGAAGCCCAGCGGGTTGTTGATTTCGTGCGCGATGCCCGCGACCAGGTGGCCCAGGGCTTCCAGCTTCTGGGCGCGCACCAGCTCCAGCTCCATGCGCTCGCGCTCGGTCATCTCCTTGCGCAGCTGGGCGTTGACCTCCGACAGTTCGCGGGTGCGCTCGGAGACAGCCGTCTCGAGCTCGGCCATGCGTGATTGCGCCTGGCGGGCCAGCGACCACTTCACCGACAGCGAGAGCGCGAGCTGGCGCACCTCGGCGATGTCGAAGGGCTTCTTCAAGATGAGGAAGCGATCACCTGCGCCCAGCTTCTCGATGGTCTGCTCCCAGGAGAAGTCGGAGTAGGCGGTGCAGATCACCACCTGGAGCTGCGGGTCGGCCGACCACATTCGTTGCGCAGTCTCGATGCCGTCCCAGCCCGGGGGCATGCGCACGTCGACGAACGCGACCGAGTACGGCGTGCCGTTCTTCCTGGCCTCCTGCACCATGGCGAAGCCCTGCTGCCCCTGGAAAGCGGAGTCGATGTGGAAGTCGGCGTGCTTGGCCCTGGCCGCCACCGCCGGCCCACCGAAGAGCTCAGCCTCGAGATCGTTGAGCTCGGCGGCGGCGGAGCCCCCGGCGAAGATCTTCCGGAAGTCAGCGTGAATGGTCTCGTTGTCGTCGATGACCAGGATGCGGCGATTCTCTCCGGCAGTGGGGACGTTCAAGCGGCTTCCTTCAGGGGTTCACTTGCGAGTTGGGTGTTGATTTCGAGAGGGAGGTCGATGGTGAAGCTGCTGCCCAGGCCCACTCCGGGGCTCTCGCAGGTGAGGGTGCCGCGCATTTCCATCGCGGCGCAGGCAGAGGCGTGGAGCCCGAAGCCGTGGCCGGTGGTGCGGGTCGTGAACCCGTGGGTGAAGATCTTCACCTTCAGCTCGGCCGCGATGCCTGAGCCGTTGTCGCGCACGATGAAGCGCAGGCGCGCAGGCAGCGAGCCGTCGACCACCAGCTCGATCTTCCCCTCGGCGCCCTTGGAGGCCACCGCGTGCCGCGCGTTGCTGATCAGGTTCACCAGGATCTGCACCAGGCGGTGGCGATCGAGCGAGAGGGCCCCCAGCGCGTCGAAGTGTTTGATCACCCCGATCTCCTTGCTCGCCTCTCCGTGGAGCCCCAGCGCGAGGGCCTCTTCCATCACCATGGCCGGGTCGACGCGCTCGGTGGCGGCCGCCCGGGTGCCCACCTTGGCGAAGGTCTGCTGCGCGCTGACGATCTCCGTCATGTGGCTGACGCCTTTATGCAGGCTCTCCAGTTCACGGAGCATCTCCCCGTGGTCAGAGATGAGCTGGGCGGAGAGCTTCTGCAGATAGCCGGGCAGTTGTCTGCCCTGCGCGTGCTCAGTGAGGAAAGCGGGAGCCGTGGCGTGGTCGTGCAGCAGGGCGCTCGCCTTGACCAGGCCCGGCAGCTTCGAGTGACGCACCTTGTCGGTGATCATCGACACCGAGACGTTGACGCTGTTGAGCGCGTTGCCGACGTTGTGCAACACGCCGGTGGCCACCTCGGCCATCCCCGCTTCACGGGCGTTGCGCACCCGGGCCTCGCTCATCAGGGCCTCGTTCTTCTTTTGCTCCTCGGTGACGCGCAGCAACTGGTCGGTGCGGGCGGTCACCAGCTTCTCGAAGCCGACCACGTTGTCGAAGAAGCTGCGCGCCACGAAACACGCGGCGATTGACTCGAGCACCACGAAGAGCGCGTGCACCAGCACCGACCAGATCGACGCGTCGCAGTTGAAGACGCTGGTGGGCAGGAACACGTAGAGCACCAGGTGATGCAGGGCCACCGTCGTCGCCGAGGCGACCACCGTCGTTCCCGCTGCCTCCGCCACCTCCGCCTGTTCCTCCACCACCATCGTCATTGCCGTTACAACCGGCGGCCATCACCGAGAACAACTGCGCCGAGTAGAATCAGTTTCATGGGTTTCATCTCCTGAGGTCGCGGGCACAGCCCGTCCGTACCGGCCCAGACCGGCGTGAAGCAGCTTCAGATGTCGATTCGTTGTGGTTGGCGCCCGGACGAAGCGCTCCCGCCCGGTATCGATGTCGAGGGCGCCAATCCCGTGTTCCTCAGCCCAACGCCTGACGAGGTCCACCCGGGCAGTCCATCTTCGAGGAGCCAGCTCACCTCGGAACGGCGCGACTCGCCCCGCCCCTCACCGGCATCGATTCGCTTCGATTGGGCAGGCTGCGGTCGCGCAGGCTCGCGCTAGGGTGTGCCGGTGCTGAACGCTCTCGCCCTGACCGCGCTGCTGCTGACCCGCCTCGATTCTCCCGTCACCGACCGAGCCGAGGCGCTCGCGAAAGAAGTCCTCAAGCAGGGCAACGATCCGCGGGGCGCGGCGCCGCTGATTCGCCTGCACAGCCTCATCGACGACCTCGATGACCTGAACCTGCTCGCCGAGCCGTACTCGGCGCTGATCTACCGCCGCAACACCGACCCGCACGTTCGCGCCCTGGCCCGCCTCTTCTTGGCAGAGGTCGAGCGCGCGCGCGGCCGCACCCAGAAGGCCACCGAACAGATCAACGAGCTGGGTTTCATTCAGGACTTCCACGTGGTGGGTGCCTTCGACAACGAAGGGAAGGGCGGCTGCGACACCGACTTCGGCCCGGAGACGGCGCTCGACCTGAAGGCCACCTATCCCGCGAAGGCGCGCGAGGTGGGCTGGAGAAAACCGCACGCGAAGAGCATCGACGGTTTCGTCGACCTCTCCCTCGCGCTCAAGCCGAACACCGACGCCGTCGCCTACGCGCTGACCTGGCTCGCCTCGACCGAAGAGACCAGGGTGGTCCTCTCGCTGGGGGTCTCGGGCGGCACCCGGGTGTTCGTCAACGGCCAGAAGATCCTCACCTCTGATCGCTACAACCTCGCCCGCCTCGATCAACACCAGGTGCAGGTGAACCTGCGCAAGGGGCTCAACCGGGTGTTGATCAAGGTGTGCCAGCTCAACGGCCCGCTCGGGTTCTACGCCCGGGTGGAAAAGGT
>JAYVNA010000019.1:0-2485 GCA_043758715.1 Archangium sp. | reverse complement strand
TTGATTTACCGGCGAATGAGCACGTCCTCGATGAGCAGGGCATCGACGGGGTGGGCGAGGAAGAAGGCCAGCGCATCGGCCTCCGTGGCGACGATGGGTTCGCCCTGGCCGTTGAGCGACGTGTTGAGGAGCAGGGGGACCGAGGTGTCCTTCTCCACGCGCGTGAGCAGCGCGCCGATGACCGAGTCGCGGTGAACGGTCTGCAGTCGCGCGGTGCCGTCGACGTGGGTGACCGCTTCGAGTTTTTCGCGCGCGGCAGGCAACACCTCGGCGACGGTGGTCATGAAGGGCGCGAGGCGTGGTGCGAAGGCGCCGAAGAAATTCTGGGCCGCGTGCTCGAGCACCATCGGCGCGAAGGGACGGAAGGGCTCGCGGCGTTTGATCACCTTGTTGAGGCGTTCCTTCACTGCGAGCGGAGTGGGCAAGGACAGAATGCTGCGCTGCCCCAGCGCGCGTGGACCCCACTCGAAACGCCCCTGCACGAAGGCGAGCACCTCGCCCTTGATCAGTAATTCAGCTGCGGCGTCGGTCGGTGAACTCACGCGCGTCGCCTGCAGACCGAGCGCGGTGGCGAGGCCGTGCGCGACCTCTCCGCTGACCGAAGTTCCCCACGCTGCATGCGTGAACGTGCCTCGCGGATCATTTCGTTCAGAGGCCGCGAGCAACGCCGCACCGAGCGCGCCCCCGGCATCACCGGCCGCGGGTTGAACGAAGAATTCGGTGAAGCCAGCCTCGCGGAAGAGCCGCGCGTTGGCCACGGCGTTGAGCGCGACCCCGCCGGCCAGGCACAGCGCGTCGGCTCCGGTGAGTTCCTTCGCGCGGGCCGCGAGCCGCAACAGCGCGTCTTCGAGCACTGCCTGCAGGGTGGCCGCGATGTCGGCCGCGCGGGCGTCGTCTTCATTTCCATCAAGTCGCCACGGCGTGCCCGGGAGTCTCCGTGGCCCGAGCAGCGTCTCGAGTTTGGTGGAGAAGCCGACCTCTGTGTTGGTGTGCGAATCGAAGTACTCGAGGCCCAGGGTGAAGCCGTCGCGGGTGAGGCTGATCAGCTTCTCGAACTCCGCGCGGAACTTCGGTTTCCCGAACGCGGCGAGGCCCATCACCTTGTACTCGCCCTCGTTCACCTCGAAGCCGAGGTACGCCGTGAGCGCGGAATAGAGCAGCCCGAGCGAATGCGGAAAGCCGATGCGGGCCTTCTGGGTGAGGGTGTTGCCTTCACCCAGCCAGAGCGCGGTGCTGGTGTCTTCACCGACGGCGTCGACGGTCATCACGGCCGCGCGCGCGAAGGGGCTGGCGAAGTACGCGCTGGCGGCGTGCGAAGCGTGGTGCTCGCGGAAGGTGATGCGTTCCCGCGCGACCCCGAGCGAGGAAGAGAGCGTGTCGAGCACCCACAGCTTGCCGCCGAGCTGGGAAGCGAGCGCGCGGGGAAACTGCCGGAGGGCCCGGGGGAAGGTGCGCAGCGTCGAGAGCAGCACCCGCTCGAGCTTCGCGTAGGGGTTCTCGTAGAAGACGACTTCGTCGAGGGCGGCGGAGTCGAGCTTCGCGTGAGCGAGACAGGCCCGGGCAGCGGCGAGCGGGATGGAGGCGTCGTTCTTGATGCGGGTGAAGCGCTCCTCCTGCATCGCGGCGACGAGCTGACCGTCGATGACCAGGGCCGCGGCCGCGTCGTGGTAGTTCGCGCTGATTCCGAGGATCGTGGCCATCTGCGCGGCGGAGCTTACTCAGCTGCGGCGCGGCGAGAGCACCTTCACCGACGGCGCGAGGGCGTCATACCCACCCGTCTGAACTCCGGTGATCGCCCCTCGTCTTCATGTTGGCCGGCACGCGCTTGAGAATTCGTTGCGGGCCCAGCAGCTTCACCGCCCCTTTGACCGAGATCGCGGTGGGCGAATGAAGAGCCCCTCGAGGGATGATTCGTAGAGGAGCTTTTCCACGCTGCCTTCTACCTCTTGGCCAAACCCTCGAGTGCTTCTCGGGTCTGCTCACCCGTCAACCGCGAACGCTGCTTGCCATCGACGTACAGCACGAACACCGGCACGCCCTCGACGTTCTCGCGCGCACCGAGTGCTTCGCTCGCGTCGACGTCGATCTTCATCACCTTGATGCCCTTCAGCGCATCGACGATCGGCACCATGTTCTGACAAGGCGTGCACCAGGGCGTGTGGAAGTCGACCAGGAGCCGCTTCTCCCTCTTCAGCACCGCGTCGAACGCCGCCGGGGTCACCACTTCACCCGCGGCCACCGGCGCGCCGCCCCCATCGACCGGCAGGCCCGCCGCCTTCCACGCCGCGATTCCGCCGCTCAGGTTGTAGACCCTGGTGAAGCCGAGCTTGCTCATCATCGCCGCTGCCTGCCCGCTGCGCCCACCGCTGGCGCAGTACACGAACACCGGCTTGTCGCGGGCGATGAGCGCGACCTTCTGCTCGAACTTCGCCCCGCGAAAATCGATCACGCTGGCGCCCGCGATTTTTCCGCGAGCGATCTCTTC
>JAYVNA010000018.1:0-7845 GCA_043758715.1 Archangium sp. | reverse complement strand
CCCCCAGCGTGCCGCTGATGGTTCCGTTCAAGTCGACCCGTCCCGCCACCACGCGCACCAGCTCCGTCGCGCCCGAGAGGAAGCCCACGTCGAAGTTGCGCGACTCGAGCGCGACGTTCACCGGCGCCTGGGGCCAATCAAAACCGTGCCGGAGGGTCGAGAGCCGCAGGTCGAGGCCAGTGGTGCCCTTCGCCTTGAAGTCATCGCGGCCCTGCCCCCCGAGCGCGACGGTGAAGGCCTGCTGGGTGCCGGTGCTCTTCAAGTCGAAGCGCGCGTTGCCGAGCAGCACCCGATCGAACCGGAGATCCTTGAGCGAGCCGAACACGTGCGCGTTGGGCGCTTCCAGGGTGCCGTTGGCCTCGAGCAAGGCGCTCACCAGGCCGCTGGGCGGCGTTTCCCCCTGCGGAGTGCTCAGCGCCTGCGCGATGGAGAACGGCTTGAGCTCCGCGCGCACCTCGATGGGAACCTCGCGCAGCGCCTCCACCATCGTGTCTGCGCTGCCTCCGGGCGCGAGGAGGGCGGCGAGCGCCTTTTCCGGCAAGGCCAGCACCGAGGCGGTGAGCTCGAGGGCCTGGGTCTTGTCTTCGAGCGAGGCCTGCCCCGCGACCCGGGTGCGCCGCTCGTCGGTGCTCACCGTGACCAGCGCGCTGGCCTTGTGCAGGGGCGGCAGGGTCACTTGATCGAACGAGAGGGCCACCGAGCCCGTCGGCGCCCGGGCGGTGCCGCTGAGGGTGCCGGTGAGACTGACGGTGCCAGCGAGTTCGTCGTCGTGCCCTCCGCGCAGCTCGTCGAGTTGTTTGAGCTCGAGGCGCTGCACGCCCAGCACCAGGGTGAAGGGCAGGGCGAGCAGGTCGTCGCGCGTGGGGATGTGGCTTCTGACCCCGGAGAGCGTGAGGGGCGTCGTGAGGGTGAAGTCGTTTTCGCCGCCCAGGGTAGCGAAGTGCAGGGTGCCCTCGAGCTTCCCGTCGTCGCCGTTGAAGACCGACACCTTGGTGTTCTTCACCACCAGGTGCTGCTCTTCGCGGGTGAGCGTCAGCTCGCCAGCCTCGAGCGCGGCCTTGACCCGGGGCCGGTCGCCACTGCCTGAGAGGTCGAGCACCCCCGAGACCTTGCCGGCCACCGGCAGCGGCTGGCCGAGCTGCTTTTCGAGTTCGCTCGCGTTGACGCCTTCGAGTTCGACGTGCGCTTTGCCCTCGCCGGGTTTCTCTTCGAGAAACGCGATCACCGGCAGGTCGAAGGTGCCCGTCACTTTTCCAAGCGGACTGCTCGCCTCGAGCTTTCCTTTCGCCCGTTCGTCCACCCAGCTCGCCTGCACGTTGGCGTCGAGCCCGGTGAAGCTCTTCAGCTTGCCGCCGGTGAGCTGCGCGTTGAGCGTCACCCCCAGCCGCTTCGTCTTGCCGGTGGCGACGGCGTCGGCGGTGAGGGTGCCCCCCAATTGGAAGGACGGTGGCGCCAGCAGGTGGGGCAGCCGCGCGAGATCGAGATTTTCCACCCGGGCCTTCGCGTCGAGCCGGGGGCCCGCGAGCACCAGCTCGCCTGAGAAGCGCTGCTCGCCGTCGCGAAAGGAGAACGGCTCGACCGTGACGCCGTTGGTCCACGTCATGCGCGTCGGCGCCTCCAGTGCCCATTGGGCGTCGGTGGCGGTGAGGTCGACCGAGCGCAGCGCCGCGCCCCGGCTGTCCTTGTCGAGCAGCCCCAGCGCATGCACGCGCAGATCGCCCAGGCCTCGGGTCGCGAGATCGAGATCGAGCTCCCGTCCGTGCGTGACGAAGTCGAAGGTGACGTCGTCGAAGCTGCGCTCGAGCACGCTCACCCGCTGGGCGTGAATGAGGAGATCGGTTTCCAGCGGGTGCATCACGTCGGGCACGTCGCCGTTGAAAGCGACCTTTTGCGCCTGCACACCCGCGATGGTGAAGCGCTCGAGCTGCCCCACCACGGTGGCCGCGAGGTTGAGCGCGGGGCCCTTCACCGAGGCGCGAATGGTGCCGTTGCCGCCGAGCCCATCGACGTGAACCCCCGCGAAGGTCTCGAGGGTCTTCCCGAATTCCCGCAGGTCCGTAGCCTTGAGCGTGGCGAACGCGCTGAGCGCCTTCAGGTTGCCGCTGCCGCGTGCGTGCAGGGTCAGGCCCGGGCTGGTGAGGTCGGCCGAGGGCACCACCAGCTCGCCCTTCGCCGCGGTGGCCTCGACGTCGGCGGTGGCCAGGCGCTCGCCATTGAGCGCGTCCCAGGTGGCCTTTACCCCGACCGAGCCCGTGAGCGTCTCCGGCCGCCAGTCGGCCAGGGCGCCCTGCGCATCGAAGGCGAAGGTGCTGGGTAAATCGGCGCCCACCAGCTCCTGCAAATCGACCTGCTGCGCGCTGATGGCGAGGCGTTCGGCAGCGTTCTTCTCGAGGTCGTATTTGCCTTCGACCCAAGCGCGCGCCTTGCCCGCGGTCAGTTGCAGGGACGCCTGATGCAGGCTCAGCGAACCTTTTCCGAAGATGACGGGTTTCACCGGCCAGCCCGGCACGAACGCGCGCAGCTCCCTGGGCGAGGCGACCAGCTCGTCGATGGTGACGGCGAGGGCGGGGAGTTCGATTCGGCCCTTCAGATGCGTGCCGCCCAGCGTGGCCACCAGGTCGTAGGCCTGCGGACCCTGTCCGGTGCTGGCGGCGACCTTCACCGTGAGCGCCTCTTCCAGGGGCGCGGTGAGCTGCGCGCCCAGCTCGAGCGCTCCGACTATTTCGAGCGGGTCGAGGCGCACCTCGGCCTTGGCCTTCGCCACCAGGGCCGAGGCGGTGACGCGCCGCTCTTCTTGCTTGAGGTCGAAGAAGCCCTCGGTGAGGTCGGCGTCGTCGACCACGATGCGCCACCCATTGCGGCTGCCACCGGTCTCGGGCGTGAGGGTGGTGTTCTTCGAGGCGATCGCGCGGCTCAGGTTGAGGCCCCGCTCGTCCTGCACCAGCATGAGCCTGGGCTTCTCGAGCTTCACGTTCTTCAGGTGCACCCGCTGGCTCGCGAGCTCGCCCAGCATCACGTCGGCTTCCACCCGCTCGATGCGGGCGACCAGCTCACCTTCGGGCGTGTACAGCTCGAGCCCGGTGAGGATGAGGTGGTCTCCACTGAGGCCGAGTTGCTTGACCGCGATCTTCCCGGCCAGCGCGCCCTCGAGCGCCCCCAGCACCTGCCGCTTGACCAACGCCGAGCCTTCGGGCGTCAGCACGAACAGGTACGCCCCGCCCAGCAGCGCGAGCGGGAGCCCCACGAGCACCGCCAGGAGAATCAAGATTCGCCGGCGGCGCTTGCGCGCGAGGGTGGTGTTCGTCTCTTCCATCAGAACGCCTCACCGATCGACAGGTGCGCGCTGCAGCTGTTGTCGGGTGAACCGGCGTAGTCGGCGGGGTTGGGCGAGCGCAGGTAGGGGTCTGAGAAGGGGAGCCCCGAGCCCGCACCGAAGAAGCAGCCGGGCGCGCTGCGAAAGGGCACGCGCTCGGGGTTGGTGATCTGCTGAGGCCCCCCCAACGGCAGGCGGTACGCGAGGTCGACCCGAATCGGGCCCAGCGCGGTGCGATAGCGAACGCCAAACCCCAGCGCGGTGTACAACGATTGGCTCAGGTCCTGGCCCGAGCCCCACGGACGGTCCGGCACCAGGCCCCAGTCGTTGAACAGCGCCAGCACCCAGTTCTCACTCACGGCCCAACGCAACTCGAGACTGGCCTCGAACAATCCCGCGCCGCCGATGGGCAGCGTGGTGCCTTCTTTCGGGCAGGCATCGGGCCCGCTGAGCTTGGCCCGGGTGGGGCAGCCGGCGATGTCGTCGCGCGTGGGCACCGCGATCTGCGGCGAGAGCCGACGCTGTTGGAATCCCCGCATGCCCGCGCCTCCTGAGAAATACCGCACCACGATGGGGGTGTCGTTTTCGGGCGCCAGCAGCACCCCGAACTTCACCCGCCCGGCCAGGGTGAGCCGCTTCTCCTTGCCTCCGAAGCTCAGATAACCGCGTGCCTCCGGGGTGACCTTGAAGAAGGGCCGCAATCGGAGCGCAGACGAGATGCCGCCCGCGGCGTCGAGCGACAAATAGAAGCCCTCGCGCGCCTCGATGCGGTTGTCACGGCGATCGAGCTCGACGTTGAGATCGAGAAAGCTCACCCAGCAGACGTCGGGCGCCTGCGGGCAACCGATGGCGTTGGCGGGCGCGGTGTCCCGCAGCTCGAGCGCGGTCTGCAGCAGAAAGCCGTTGAAGTTGAGCGACGGGAAGACGGTGACGTCGATGCGGGGGCGCCAGATCACGCCCAGCTTTCCCTCGAGCGCCCAGTAGTCGTAGGTGTTGTCGAGGGTGCGCAGCAGGTCGAGGCTCCCCTGGAAGGACAGGGTGCGCAGGCCCAACATGCGCGGCACTTCGTACTCGGCGTAGAGGCGGCCGGTGGGGCCGTACTTCGAGGTCGCCAGGCCGCGGATGACGTCGATCACGTTGGGCAGGAAGGCGACGCCCAGCTTCGCCTTGAGCGTGAGGCGGTCGAGCCGCGAGTTGGGAAAGAAGAACCGCGACAGCCCGAGGTTGCGATCGGTGTATTCGAAGATGCCGCGCACCTCCTGGCGAATGAGATCGCCCCCGAGGCCGCCGCCGATGCGCACCGAACGAAACGGGGCTTCCTTCACGTCGACTACCACCGGCACCGTGCCCGCCTCGCGATCGGGAATGCCGCGGTTGACCTTCACGCCGGCGAACACGCCCATCTGAAAGACCCGGGCCTGGGCCGCCGCCATCGCCGACTCGCTGAAGAACGCGCCTTCGGGGAACTCAGGCGAGGCCTGGTCGGCGATCAACTTCGCCGGGACCTGCGCGTTCGAGTCTGTGGCGACGAAGAGCTTGCCGAAGCGGTACCGCTGCCCCGGCTTGATGTCGATGCTGAGGTCGACGCGCGCGGCCTCGGCGTCGACGATCGCTTCACCGGTGACCTGCACCTCGGCATAGCCGAGTTCCCGCAGTCGCAAGTTCATCAGCGCCTTGGTGCGGGCCCACGAGTCTTCGAGAAAGATGTCGCCCACCGCGAGCGGGAGATCGACCCTCACGGTCGCCTGCATCTCGGGCTCGACCTGGTCCAGACCCCGAACGTCGATGCTGGTGACCTTCGCCGGTTCTCCCTCGCGCAGCCGCACCAGCAGCTTCACGTGTTTGGGTTTCACCTCGGTGACCATCTCTTCGAGCACGCGCGCCTGGTAGAAACCGTTCGCCTCGTAGAAGCGCTGAATGCGCCGCAGGTCGGCCTGCCAGGTGATGGGGTCGAACCACTCGCGCTTGCCCAGCAGCGGCACCCAGGCCGGCAGCCAGGACGACTCCGCGGTGACGATCTTCTCTTTGATGTCGGCTTCTTTGACCTGCTTGTCGCCGTCGATCTCGAACTGGTCGACTTCCATCGAGTCGGGCGTGGGAGGCGCGGTGACACACGCCGTCAAGGCGAGGCTCAACCCGGAAATGAGCACCCGCCATCGCACGATTCGGCTTGTACAGCACAGCGGCCGCCCCGGAGTATCCTTGGTGGATGTCCTACGCGTGTCCCCAATGTGGTGGCCCGGCAGCTCGAGGTTCCAGCTCCGCAGCGCAGCACGCGGGGGGCCTCGTCGGCATGCTGCTGTACGCGGCCTTCGCGGGGTTCAACTGCGCCAGGTGCGGGAAGCTCGAGCGCTCCGCGTTCCCTCCCGAGGTGCGCTCGCAGATGACGCGCAACTCGGCGCTGATGGGCGTGGGTGCGCTGGTGTTGCTGGTCGCGGTGTTGGCGCTGCTGGTTGCGCTCAACTAGCGAGCGCGCCCGTTTCGTTACCGATTCGTTACGCGCGCCGGCCCTCATGGGCCAACCGGGTGAGCCAGTTCGCCGTGCGCTGCAGGGTCTCGTCGGTGGCGAGCTTCTGCACCTCGGGGCGCATGCGGTAGCTCCAGTTGTGCGGCCCCATGGTGCCTGGCGTGTTGGTGCGCTCGGCTTCGCCGAACACGTCCTGCCAGGGGAAGATGCAGGTCTGCGACTGCGAGTTCATCGCGGCGCGCAGCAAGGCTTCCAGCAGCTCCGGGCTCCATTCTTTGGGCGGCGGCTGGAAGGCGTTGAGCTCAGGCCAGGTGCGGCAGGCCGTCTCGCGTTCCCACTCGGGCGTGTTCTCCCACCACCCACGCAGCGTCTCGGTGTCGTGGGTACCGGTGGTGACCAGCGAGACCTCCGGGTAGTGGCGGGGGTCGCGGTAGACGTTGTCTTCGCGGCTCCAGCGCATCACCTGGTAGCCGGGCAGGCCGAGGCTCGCGAGCACGTCTTTGGCGAAGCGGGGAATGACGCCGAGGTCCTCCGCCACGATGCCCGCGCCTTCGGCCAGCAGGCGGAAGTTCTTCTCGCCCAGCGCGCGCTGCGAGGGCTCTTCACCGGGCACGAAGTGGCCCTTGGGAAACTTCTCGTCGCGCACGTATTGGCGGAAGTAGCCGATGGCGTGATCGATGCGGCGCACGTCGTAGGTGCTGGCGGCGTGCTTCGCGCGGCGGCGAAGCCACGCGTCACCGTCTTTGGCGAGCGCGTCGAAGTCGAACCAGGGCAAGCCCCAGTCCTGCCCGTCGGCCGAGAAGTCGTCGGGCGGCACGCCCAGCCGGCCATCGCGGCGCAGGTATTTCGGGAAGCACCAGCAGTCAGCGCTGTCCTGCGCGATGATGAAGGGCTCGTCACCGCACAACACGATGCCGTGCGCCTTCGCCGAGGCCCGCACCCGCTGCCACTGCCCGTCAGCCACCCACTGCAGCCACTGGTGGTAGCGCACCCGCTTCCCGTGTTCCCGGTACGCGGCCTCGAGCGCTTTGGGTTCACGTTGAGCGATGGGCGCCGGCCATTCCCACCAGGGCTTGAGGCCGAACGCTTCGGAGAGCGTGGCGTAGAGCGCGTAGCCCTCGAGCCACTCGCGCTGGGCGCCGCACCAGGCCTCGAATTCGCGGCTGCGCGCGGTGCTGCCCTGGCCCTGGAAGGCGGCGAAGGCCCGCTCGAGCGCGGCCGTCTTCACCGGGAACACCAGGTCGTAGCGCACGGTGGGCGAGGCGCGGGCGGCGTCGATGGCCTTTTGCTCCTCGGTGCTGAAGCGCACGCCCTCGGGCAACCAGCCGAGGTGAATGAAGAGCGGGTTGAGCCCGAACGCCGAACGGGTGGAATAGGGGCTGGGATCACCCGGGGTCGTCGGCAGCAGCGGCAACACCATCACCAGCTTCTGCGAGGCCTGGTTCATCCACGTGAAGAGGGCGTCGAAGGCTTCGAAGTCGCCCACTCCGACGTCGTGCGCGCTGCGAAGCGAGAAGACGGGCTGCAGGATTCCGCTGATTCGACCCGAGGGCATCATGGCGCCTGAATGTCTACACGAACTCGGCGCCGTTTCTCTGCCGCTTCGGAGAGGATGTCAGCTGAACCTGGTTCGCTACCTTGCGGCCGTGAAGGCGCTTCCGCTCTCGTTTCACGATCGTGACGCCCTCTCGCTGGCGCGCGCCCTGCTGGGAATGGACCTGGTGCACGTCGTGCGCGGCCGCGCACGGATGGGCCGCATCGTCGAGACCGAGGCGTACATCGGCCCTGAGGATCTCGCCTGCCATTCTTCCAAGGGCCGCACCCCCAGAACCGAGGTCATGTTCGGCCCAGCGGGTCACGCGTACCTCTTCCTCGTCTACGGCATGCACCTCTGCGTGAACGTGGTGGTGGGCAGAGGCGCGGCGGTGCTCATTCGCGCGGTCGCCCCCGGCGAAGGGCTGCAGGGCCTGCGCACCGATGGGCCCGGGCGCCTCACTCGGGCGTTGGGGCTCAGCCTGGAGCTCAACACCCTGCCGCTCAACCGCGAGCCGCTCCTCATCGCGCC
>JAYVNA010000017.1:0-7852 GCA_043758715.1 Archangium sp. | reverse complement strand
CGGGGCGGGTGGCGGTGCTCTCGGCGGGTTCGGGTGTGCTCACGCTGCTCGAGCTCGGGAGCATCAACCCCGTGCAGATCGTCGAGCACGGCATCGACTCGCAAGTGACCTCGGTGGTCTTCTCAGGCGAGTCCGCCTTCGTGTTCGTTCGCGAACCGGCCTCCATCGTCCAGGTCGATCCGAGCGGCGCGGTGGTGAAGATGCAGCACCTCCCCGGCGCCAGCGTGGCGTCGACCGGTCACGAGCTGTTTCACCGCGCCACCGTCGCCGGGGTGGCCTGCGCTTCGTGTCACCCGGAAGCCGGAGAAGACGGCCACGTGTGGCTCTTCACGGAAGGCGGGCGTCGAACGCCCACCCTGCGAGGCGGCCTGAGCGGCACCGCGCCTTTCCACTGGTCGGGCGATCAACTCTCGATGACGGCGCTGATGAACGACGTGATGGTGCTTCGCATGAGTGGCCCTTCCCTGAGTGACGCTCGAATGAACGCCGTGGAAGCCTGGCTCGACGCCCAGGCGGCGATCGCCCCGCCCGTGCTCGACGCCGCGGCCGCCGCGCGGGGAAGGGTGCTCTTCGAGTCGTCAGCGACCGCGTGCACGAGCTGTCACGCCGGCCCGAAGGGCACCAACAACGCCACCCTGAGCGTCGGTACCGGGGCCGCCTTCCAGGTGCCGCGCCTGGCGGAGTTCGCCTGGCGTGCGCCGTGGTTCCACGATGGGCGCATGGCCACGCTGCAGGCTCGTTTCGATGCCACCAGCGGAGGCGACGCCCACGGCCGGGTCGGTCAGCTCACCGTCAGCGAACGGACCGATCTGATGGAGTACCTGCGCAGCCGTTGAGTGGCATCATCGGCGCTCTGTGAGCGCGCCCCTCCACGAGTCGTTGAGAGACCTTCAGCCCATCGTCGCGCTGAAGGACCGGGTCGATTTCCTGAGCGTCTTCGAAGGCCTCTCCTCGAGGGCTTCGGCGATCGCCTCCGCGAAGAACCTGGTGATCGAGGTGGTGTCCACCGACGCCGCTGGCACCGTCTATTTCGTCAAGCTCTGAGGCCCCATGAACCGTCCCTCGAACGTGAAGCACTGGTCTGCGCTGCAAGACACCGACGACTCGACGTACCCCGGTGACGACGAGAAGCTGAGCATCGGCTCGAACTTCGCGAAGGCGCTCGGGCTGTTTCGCCTGGGGGTGTCACACGAGCTGCTGCCGCCGGGTCGACGCACCAGCTGGCCGCACGCCGAACTCTCCGAGGACGAGTTCGTCTACGTGATCGAGGGCACGCCCGACCTCTGGCAAGACGGCCACCTCACGCGGCTCGCCCCGGGTGACGCGGTGGGCTGGCCGAGTGGCACCGGCGTCGCGCACACGCTCCTCAACAACACCCAGAGTGACGTGCGGCTGCTGGTCGTCGGCGAGCCGTCACGAAAGCGCTACGGCGTGCACTACCCGCTGCACCCGGCGCGCAACGTGGAGATCGGGGAAGGGTGGTGGAAGGACGCCCCTCCGCGCGAGCTGGGCTCGCATGACGGATTGCCTGATGCGGTGCGTGCGGCCCGGAAAGTCACCGGCCCTTGAAGGCTGCTTCTCGCCGCTCGACGAAGCTCAGCATGCCTTCCGCCGCGTCTTCGCTCGCCATCACCCGGCCGAGCAGGTGCTTCAAGTGCGCCGTCGCCGGGCCTGCGCCTTGCGCTTCGAAGATGCGCGCGTTCGCCAGCGTGCCCTGAACGCCCAGGGGCGCTTGCTTCGCGATCAGCTGCGCCAACGCGCGCGCCCGCTCGACGTGTTTCCCCGGCTCGACCACTTCCTGCACCAGGCCGATGCGGAGCGCCTCGGCCGCGCCGAACTCCTCGCCGGTGAGCAGAAAACGCATCGCGTTGCCCCAGCCCAGCCGTGCGGGGGCGCGCATGGTGGCGCCACCGAAGGGAAGAATGCCGCGGCCCACCTCGAGCTGACGAAAACGCACGGTGTTCGAGGCGATCACCACGTCACTGGCCAGCGCCAGCTCGATCGAGAGCGTGAAGGCGATGCCGCTGACCGCCATCACGACCGGCTTGTTCACCTGCGGTCCCCACACCCCGAACGGATCGTACTTGCGCCCACCCGACAGGGCCTGCGGTCCGTTCTCGCCCACCGCGGGCCCCACCTCGCCGAGGTCCAGGCCGGCTGAGAAGTGATCGCCATGCCCGAAGACCACGCCCGCGCGCAGGGTGTCGTCGTCGCCCAGTTGTTCATAGGCGGCGGCCAACGCGGCGATGGTCGCGAGGTCGAAGGCGTTTCGTTTCTCGGGCCGGTTGACCCCCATCAGCAGCACCGCACCATCTCGCTCAACGGTCACGCGGGTCGTGGTCATGGCGCGAAGTTCCTCCGCCCACGGCGAGGGGTCAATCACGCGATCCGGGGGTGGTCCGAAAGGAAGAACGGGCAGCCGGTGTACCTTGCGTTGAAGTATCTTTGCGTTAAGATACTTCCAATGAAGATGACCCCGGCCCAGCCGAAAGCCAGTGACCTGTCAGGCACCCATGTGTGGCTGGTGCTGATGAAGGCGCACCGGGCGCTGCAGCATGTGGCCCAGCAGAGCATCGAAGCGTCGGAGGTCGGGCTGTCGGACTTCGCGGTGATGGAGTTGCTGCTCCACCTCGGGCCTCAGCCGGTCAACGAGATCGGCCGCCGCATCAGCCTCACCAGCGGCGCGATCACCACGGCCGTCGATCGCCTGGAGGCCCGGGGGTGGGTGAGGCGGGAGGCCCACGAGAGCGATCGCAGGGCGCGCATCGTCTGCCTCACGCCCCAGGGGAAGACCGAGGCCACCCGCGCCTTCAGCAGCCACAAGCGGGTGATGGACTCAGCAGCCCAGTCACTCTCGAAGACCGAGCGCGCGACGTTGATCGCGTTGCTCAAGAAGCTCGGCACTTCCGCCGGGGAAAACGCAGCACCAGAAAAGCAGGAGAAATAAGTCATGTCGCTTCAACAACCCCCTCGCGAGCTCGTGTACCGGACCCGTGGTCACACCCATGGTCCCATTACCCGGCTCATGAGCCCTTCCGATCTCGGTGAGCTCCTCAAGCCCTTCGTGTTCCTCGACATCTTCGGCCTCGATAACCGGTTGTCGACGGCCTCCGCGGGCTTCGGCTGGCACCCGCACTCGGGCATCGCGACGGTGACGGTCTTGCTCGAAGGCGCGACGAGCTACGCGGAGACCACCGGGAATGAGGGCGTGCTCCCCGCGGGCGGCGTCGAGTTCATGCGCGCCAGCGGCGGCGTCTGGCACACCGGTGCGCCCCAGCCGGGCAGGGTGAAGGGGTTTCAATTGTGGATCGCGCTCCCGCCTGAACTGGAGAACGCGGCCAACGCGAGCCGCTACGTGCTGCCCAAGGACGTGCCGGTCGAAGGCCCCGCGCGCGTGATCCGCGGCGGGCATGGAAAGGCCCTCAGCCCGATCGCCTCGCCTCCGATGACGTACCTCTCGGTGCGGCTGGAAGCAGGCCAGAAGTGGACGTACCAGCCGCCGCCCGGCCACACCGTCGCGTGGGTCGCGGTGCACGAGGGCGTGCTGCACGCGCCCACTCCGATTCCCACCGGGGACATCGCGGTCTTCGCGCCCTCCGAGCAGGCGATCGACTTCGTGGCCGAGGGTCCCACGGGCTTCATGCTCGGCTCTGCGGCGAAGCACCCGCATGACCTGGTGCTGGGGAACTACTCAGTGCACACCAGCGAAGCGGCGCTCATTCAGGGCGAGGCTGAGATCAGACGCATCGGCCTCGAGCTTCGCGCCAACGGCACCCTGCGGCGCTAAAGCGCTACTGCTGCACCGGGCAGATGCGTCGCGCGGTGATGCGGGCCTGGTCGTTCCACACCAGCGGCAGAAAACCGGCCGGCGTCGGAGCGCCCAACCGGGGAACCCCGAAGCCATCGCTGCCGCTCTGCAGCCGTTTGATGGGCAACTGGGACAGCGGGCCGCTCCCCATTGAGCGGCCGATGATCAGGCGCCGCGAGACGTTGTCCATGTAGACGAACGAGAGCCGGCCCTCGAGGTCGACCACCGCGTCGGAGTTCCCCCACGCGAGCGCGTTCGTCTTCGCCTCTTCGACCGTGAACTCATCCGCGGTGACGAGGGTGAGCATGTCGGGGTTCAGGTAGATGCCGCTCCAGCTGTCCGAGGGATACAGGTACGAATAGACCGACGACAACGCGCCGTCGTGCATCTCGACCAGGTGCGAATCGTTCGGTTCGTATTGGTAATACGGCGCGTCGAAGCGGAGGAACGCGAGGGTGCGCGTATCGACCAGCACCCGAAGGTTCGTTTCGGTGAAGCCCGCATCGGGGGGCGCGGTGGCGGTGTAGACGGCGTAGTGGCCGCGGGAGCTGAGCCCCGGGCTGTACCCATCGGGGATCGGGTAGCCGGAGTCGGCCTGCCCGAAGTCCGTGACGTCGATCAGTGAGCCATCGAGCTTCCAGCGCCCGAGGCGGGTCGAGACGAGCCCTGGTTGATCCCAGTGGGCGACCAGTTGATCGTCGTTCACCGCCAGCTTCACCTTGTTGTGCACGCCCGCGTCTTCGATGCCCTCGAGGCTTCGAAGGACGCCGCCCTCGAGCGCTGAGACCTCGAGCCCTCCGTCGAGCGAGATCGCGAGGTACACCGTGCGGTCGAGCGAGGCGGCCTCGATCACGGCGCGCGGCCCCACGCGCACGGTCGTCGACTGGAGGAGCTCGAAGTCGCTCCCGAGCCGGGTCACCGTGGTGGTCTCGTCACCCGCGTCGGGGTCGGTGAGCACCGTGGTGAGGAGCGCGTAGCCCGCGTCGAGTGACAAGAAACGCCAGTCGCGCGTGGGCCCCTCGTAGAGCACCACCGGCGCAGACTCGTCGACCAGTCCGTCGCAGTCGTTGTCGATGCCGTCGCAGATCTCCGCGGTGGCGGTGAGCTCTCCGACGCAGGAACTCCAGGCGCCCGCCACGCAGGTCCGCGTGCCTGCTCTGCACGCGCCTTTGCGGATGCCGCAGGTCTCTTCGATGCCGGTGTGACACTCGCAGGCCACCTGCGCGTTCTTGCGGCACAGGCCCTCGATGCAGCTCAGCCCCGAGGGACAGACATCTGTGCACGCGACCGCGCAGTCCGCCACGGTGGGCGCGTAGAAGCAGCCGCTCGCGGCCAACCAACCGATCAGAACGACACGACGCATGACGCAGTGGCTCCGGTAGGCGAGGGGAGAATGAGCAGCATGGCGGTAGGCTTCACCGGTTCTGCGACGGCGTTGATGATGATCGCGATCACGCCCGAGAGCGCGAGGGCGCCGCCGCCGCCGAACAACAGCCGCGCTGCCAGTTGTTGATCGATCCCGGCGCGCTCGGTGTTCGCCCACTGTTGATCCCAGGTGACCGCGCCTGGGCGCGCGAAGGTGGTCACCTGGCTCGACGCCGCGCTCGCCTGGGCCGCGAAGTAGACGCCCAGGCCCCCCGCGATCAACCCGGCGCTCAAGAGGGAAACGCCCACCACGGGGAAAGGCCGGGAAGGCACTGCCACCACCCCGGCGTTCACCGCGACCAGCTCGAGCTTCACGTTGCGCGGCTCGCCCGGCTGCACCACGACGTCGGTGCGTGCGGGAGAATGGCCCGCGAGCCTCGCCATGATTTCATGAGTACCCGGCTTGAGCTGCACCGTGCGCGGAGAGGCCGCACCCACGTCACCGTCGACCGAGACGATCGCGCCCGCAGGCCGGCTCTCGATCACCACTTCCACCGGGCGGGAGAGCGAACGCAGCTTGAACTGCACCGCCTGCGCCTGACCCGACACCACCTCGATGGCGCGCTCTTCGGCCACGTCACCTTCCCGTTCGGCGCGCACCACGTGTTTGCCCGGGCCCAGGGGAATGAAGTCGGTCAGCGGGGTCGAGCCTTCGCGTTCACCATCGACGCTGATCGACGCGGGCTCACCCTCGACGATCACCGCGATGGGCGCGGTCAGGGCGCGAATGGCTTCGATCTCTTTCGCCACCGCCGCTCGCCGGTCAGCGGCCACCTTCGCGCCTCCCTGCTTGAGGTACTCGGCGAAGGTGCGCAGCGACTGCCCGTACTTGAAGGTGCGCCGCTCGCAGAAACCGATGTTGAAGAGCACCTCGAAGCTGGGGGCCGCCTGGTGCGCGGCGCGGAATTCCGCGAGGGCCGCCTGAAAGTCACCGTCTTTCGAGAGCGAGACCCCGCGCTGGTAATGGGTCGCCGCTTCTTTGCGCTGAGCGGGACTGGCGACCTGCGCCTGCGAGGCGCTCGCTGCGATCAGGACAGACAAACCGAGCCAACCCGGGCTGCGCACGTCGCGCACGATAACCCAGCGCTCACTGGTACGGGTTCTTCTCGTCGACCGACAGGCCCTTGGGGGTCTTCTTCTTTTTCCCCGGGCGACCGGCGTCGACCACCGGCTCGGCCTCGGGCAGGGCCGCTACCCGGGGCGCGGCCACCAGCACCACTTTTTCCACCCGGTCTTTATCGAAGGGCAGCTCGAGTGAAGTTTCCGTCATGCCCTCGGCGGCCACCTTCACCCGTTGCTTCGAACCCCGCTCGAAGGTGAGCTGGCAGGGGTTGCACGTCAGGGCCTTGTCAGCCGCGGTGATGCGCGCGCCGGCAGGCTCGGCCTCGAGCGTGATCGTCACGTTCGCGGGCACCACCACGACCGGCATCACGGGCGGCTTTTCGTTCTTCACCGCGTACCACCCCGCACCGCCACCGAAGGCGAGCGCCGCGAGGGTCACTCCGGCGAAGAGCGGAGCGCGGCTGCGGGGAGCGGGTACTTCGAGAGAAGCTTTGGTCGCTGCGGCCGGTCCCCGGGGCGCGCTGGGCGTCGCCTTCCTGCCGATGATCGCGTTGAGGTTCGCGTTGCTGTGCGAGGGCGTGGGCGCCAGCGCCGAGGTGCGGGCGGTGCGGGTGGCGGCGGCGAACAGCAGCGCGATGTCGGCGTCGGGCACCGTTTCAATGAGTGCGCGCTTCACTGCACCCGCCTCCCGCGGCCGCTTCGCTCGGTCTTTGAGCAGCAGCGAGTCGACCAGCTCGCACAAGGCCGGAGGCAGCCCGGCGGTGATCGTCGAAAGCCCTGCCGGGGTGTCGTGGAGCGTGCGCGCCAGCAACGCCATGTCAGAGCCGGTGCCGTGCGGCAGCTTCCCGCTCAGCAACGAATAGAGCACCGCGCCCACCGAATAGAGGTCGGCCTCGGGCCCCAGATCCTCCTCGCCGAGCACCTGCTCCGGAGCCATGTACCGGGGCGTGCCCACCGCGGCGCCCGTGTGGGTGAGGCCGCTGCTCTTGCCGAAGCGTGAGACGCCGAAGTCGAGCAACTTCACCACGTGCGGCCGCGCGCACACGAAGATGTTCGCGGGCTTCACGTCGCGGTGAATGACGCCGGCCTGGTGCGCGGCGGCCAGCGCGTCGAGCACGGGCAACATCACGCCGACCGCCTGCTGCGGGGTGAGGCCCTTGAATTCCTTGTTCAGCGAGCGGAGCGTCATCCCCTCGAGGTGTTCCATCACGATGAAGGGGTCGCCTTCGTCGGTCTGGCCCATGTCGAGCACGTCGACGATGCCGGGGTGATTGATCACCGCCGCCGCCTTCGCCTCGAGCTCGAAGCGCAGCCGCACGTCTTCGCGATCTGCCACCGCGGCGTGGAGAATCTTGATCGCGACCCGCCGGCCGATGGCCAGATTGGTCGCCTGGTACACCGCGCCCATGCCCCCCTCGCCGAGGAGCCCCTCGAGCTCGTATTTGCCGGCGATCAACGTGCCGGGCGGCAGCTGCGGGGTGGAGGCGGCCATCGGAGGGCCGACCTTAGCTGGACGGTTCCGCGGCGACGAGAAAGCGACGTCGCCCCCACTTGCAC
>JAYVNA010000016.1:0-7853 GCA_043758715.1 Archangium sp. | reverse complement strand
AGCAATTGCCGCTTCAAGCCGCGGGGTACCCGGTCACCTGGTGCGAGATCGAACGCACCGAGCGCCAGGTCGATCGCACCCGACTCGAGCTCACGCAGCGGAAAATCTCGCGGTGAATTCAAGACCGACAGCTTGAGCCCAGGACAGCGCACCAACACCGCCGAGAGCTTCGGCAACACGAGCAGCTGAGCGTGGTCACTGGCGGCGATGACGAACGCGCGCTGAGCGGTGAGCGGATCGAATCCACCGGGAGTCGCGAAGGCGTGATCGAACTGGCGCAATGCACCCGTCACCGGACCTCTGAGTGACCGCGCCCGCTCGGTCGGCAACATGCCGTCGCGCGAACGCACGAAGAGCGGGTCACCAAAGGCCAGCCGCAGCCGGCTGAGCGCGTTGCTCACCGCGGGCTGGGAAAGCCTCAGCCGCGCCGCCGCCCGCCCCACGCTCGCCTCTTCAAACAGCGCATCGAGCACGCGGAGCAGGTTGAGGTCGAGCTGGCGTATATTCATCGCCTGAATGTCGCACATCATGACGTTCAACGGCTGAATGCGCCGCGATCGCCCATGTTGACGGCATGAACTTCAAAAAACTCGCGCTGGTGCTCGTCGCCGTGCTCATTCCGTTGTCCTGCGTCACCCTCCCCGCTCCGCCGGTGGCGAAGTTCGCCGCGGCTTCGGCCCCCACCATCCCCCTCGAGCTGTGTTGGATCGAGACCGGCGGCACCAGCGTGTGGGGCGCGATGGGGGCGGGCGGAATGGTGCGGGCGTCGACCTGGGAAGTGACCACCTCGGCGCTGCTGGTGCGTCACCCGAAGGGCGATCTGCTGATCGACACCGGGGTCTCGACCGAAGCCGCCACCGAAGCCCACGAACTCGGCGGCTGGAGAGGCTTCGTGTTCTCCCAGACCGCGGGCCGCAACGCGCAGCGGGGCAACCTGCGCGCCCAGCTCGAACAACTCGGCGCCGCCAGGCCCACGGCCATCGTCATCTCGCACGCACACCCGGATCACCTCGGAGGCATGGCCCAGCTCCCCGGCGTTCCCGTCTGGCTCGCCGCCGATGAGCTCGCCTTCATCGACGCGGATCAACAGAGCGGGCGCGGGGTGGTGATGCCGGCGCAGGCCCGTGCGCTCGAGGGCCGCCGGGTGCCGCTCACCTTCGAGTCAGGCCCGTACCTGAACTACCCCGCGAGCCACGACGTGTTCGGAGACGGCTCGGTGGTGATCGTGCCCACGCCCGGTCACACCCCCGGGAGCGTCGCCACCTTCGTCAACCTGCCCGGGCTGCGGCTGGTGCACGCGGGCGATCTGATCAACCTGTCCGAGTCGATCGATCGCCAGGTGCCCAAGTCGAAGCTGATGCGCGCGTTGACCGACGAAGACACCTCGGCCACCGATCTCGAAGTCGCGCGGCTCGTTCAGCTTCATCAGCTCGACCCGGAACTCGTCATTCTCCCGGCGCACGATCGGCTCGCGTGGGAGAGCGTGTTCGGAACGACGCCCGTGGGAGCGCCCCCGCCGTGCCGCGGAAAGTGAAATTACGTCGCTGCGTCTTGAGTGCTCTCCGCGACGCCCCCCATCATCTCCGGTTGGGTCTTCGGCGCGTGCAGCTCGAGGGTCTCTGCGATGGCGGTGTCGATCGCGGTGCGGAAGATCAACCTGATCAACGGCGGTGAGGTGACCAGCCGCGCCAGGGAGAGGCCGATCAGCTCGAAGGGGGCTCGCTCCATCGCGACCGCGGGTGCGGCGTCTCGCCGGGTCATCATCAGGCCGATCCGCCCGACCCACCGCGGGAAGAACCACATGAACCCCGGGGTCGTCCGGGTCTGCTCGACCCACCACCGCACGGGCCACGGGGCAATCGCGGCGGCCTCTTCCTTCCACGCCCGCGCACTGCGCGCCGTGGTGAAGCTCACCCACCAGTACGCGCCCCACGCGAAGGTCGGCACGGGCATCACGATCTCCGAGACGTCCAACAGCGAGGTCGCCACCCACAGCGGAATGAGCGCGAAGAACCCGGGAACGAGCACCAGCAAGCCGCGCACCCGCTGCTGGAATTTCTTGCGCAGCCACTTGAGGTCGAGGCGGAAGCGCGGAGGAACGTCGGGATCTTCTGGCTCGATGTTCGCGAGCTGACTCAACGCCCGGCCGGTCGCCCCCTGGAATTCCCGCGTCAAGGCGAGGGTCACCCACTGCCCGATCACCAACGCGCTGATGATGAAGGCGAACCACGCGCTCACCCGGGCGAAGGCCCCGGCTTGCCGCACCTCTTCGCGGGCCTCGTCATCGAGCTCTTCGCCACCCAGCGTCTCGGGAGCATCGACCCAACCACCATCACGCGAGCTCGCCAGGGCTTGCGCCGCCTCGCGCAGCTCCTGGCGCTGGCTGACTTTCGCGCGCTTCTCGTTCTGAGCGACCAGGGAAGGCGTGTCTCCGAGGGCCATCGCCACCAGGCCGACGACCGTGGTGATGCCCACCTGCATCCAGGTCACGCGAACGAAACGCCGCCAGGCTTCAGGCTGGGTCCGCAGCGCGCGCAACAGCGTCCACGGCCGCACGAACCCAGACCACACCTGGTGCACGATCTGGCCGGGCTTCACCGTCTCATCATCAGCGAGTTCGAGGCGCTTGGCGTCATTTCGGCAACCACAACCTCACTGCGCCTTTCAGCAGCCTCAGGTCAGCGAAGTGAGAGCGGGGCGCGCCCTGCTTGGGGCGCACGGCGTCGTCGATGCGCAGGTGTTCGTCTTCGAGGGCGAAGTGCAGGTGCCGGGCCTTGCGCGTCTGGAATTGCGGAGGCCGGGTGCCGGGGTCTTCTTCCAGCGCCGCGAGGTACGCGCCGAGCTTCGTCACATCACCTGGACCCAGCAGCACGACGTCGAGCCGCCCGTCGAAGGGCTCGGCTTCACCCGCCAGCTCGAGGTTCGGCCCGAAGAACTTCGCGTTCATGGCGTCGATCGACAGGTACTCGCCCGAGACATCTTCGCCGTCGATGGTGACGACCCAGCGCCGCGGCTCATAGGTCTCGAGGGTCTCGCGCAGCACCGTGACCGCGCGCGCCGGGTCTTTGTCTTCTTCGGTGAGCTCGACCTGCAGCGCCTCGCAGAACCAGCCCACGCCGGCGCTCTCGCAGAAATACCGCTCGCCCCAGCTGCCTGAGGCCACCCCGATGTCGAGCGGGCGTTCGCGCGGGTCCACCAACGCCCGCAACAACGCGTCGGGATCGTTGGGCATGCCCACCGAACGCGCGAGGTTGTTGGCGGTGCCCAGCGGAAGAATCGCGAGCGGCACCTTGCTGTAGACGAGCCGCCGGGCCACGCCGAGCACGGTGCCGTCACCTCCGGCGGCGATCACCACGTCAGCGCGTTGAGCGAGATCTTTTCCCAGCTCATGATCAGGCGCGACCGAAGTCACCACGTGCCCCGCGTCCTGGAGCGCGTGGAGCAATTGGCGCTGCGCCGCGGCACCTGCTCCGGCGCCCGGGTTCTGGATCAACGTGATTCGTCGGGCCCCCGCGCTCATGGCTGGTACTAGCGGGGGACGCAGGTTGCCGCCACGCGGCCACCCCCTTACGGATGGAGGGTGCGCATCCTCATCTCTAATGACGACGGCGTGTACAGCCCCGGCATCGCGGCGCTCGCGAAGTTGGCCAGCGAGTTTGGCGAGGTGCGCCTGGTGGCACCCGACTTCGAGCAGTCGTCGATGGGTCAGGCGATCAGCACGCGCCCGCTCTCGTATCGCCGCGCGCGTATCGGCCCTTTCGAAGCCTTCCGGGTCAATGGCACGCCTTCCGACTGCGTGGCCCTGGGCATTCACCACTGGGCGAAGGTCGACGTGGTGCTCAGCGGCATCAACCAGGGTCTCAACGTGGGCAACGCGAGCTGGCACTCGGGCACGCTGGCGGCGGCCAAGCAGGCGGCGCTCTTCGGCGTGCGCGGCATCGCGCTGAGCGCCCCTTCGATCGAGGACCACGGCGACTACGATCTGCTGGTGCCCTTCGCGCGGCGGGTGCTCGAGACGCTGCTCACCAAGCAGCCCTCAGCCAAGCTGCACAACGTGAACTTCCCGCTCGCGCCCAAGGGCATCATGTGGACCAAGCAGTCGGTGCGTCACTACGACGGCAAGGTGATCGCCGACGAAGATCCCTACGGCCGCACGGTGTACTGGTTCGCCGCCATGCCCATCGAAGCGGTGGAGCCGGGAACGGATCGTTGGGCGCTGGCGGAAGACCTGGTGTCCATCACGCCCCTGCGCCTCGATCTCACCGATCGCGAGTGCCTGGCCGAAGACGCCAAGCGCCTCGCGTTCTGAACCCCAGAGGCGGCAAGAGTTTTCCCCCAAACGCTGGTCTTGATTGCCTACGCTTCTGGCCTTGACCGTCACGGCCCTGCTGCTGACCGCGATCCTTTCTGCTGCTGCGCCCGAACAACCCAGCAGCCGTCCCTACGCCGGCCGCGCCGTGGTGCCGTTGAGCATCGCCGCCGGCTTGTTCATCGCGGGCGGCATCTTCATCGGGGTCTCTTCAGGGCAGGTGGCCCAGGCCGCCAGGCTCGGGCCTGAACCGGGGGCCGCGTTGATCGCGAGCGCCCTCAGCAACCGCGTGGGTGGCGTGATGCTGCTCACCGCGGGCGCGTTCTCGGTCGCCATCGCCGCGTTCCTCTTCTGGTACGAGCCCACCACCCACCTGACCATCGCGTTCACGCCACTGTCCGGCGGGGGCGTCTTTTCGTTCGGTTGGGTCGCTCCGTGAAGTTCATCGCCCTGGCGGTGCTGTCGTTCGCGGGTCTGGCGTCGGCGCAGGAAGAAGCGCCAGCCCTCGTTTCCGATGCGCCCCTCGCCACGAGCGCACTCAATGCGGGCGTGCTGCTGCTGCCGGTGATCGAACCCGTGCAGCCCGCGGTCATTCAGCGCCGCTACAACCTGCTGCTGCCGATCCTCGAGGCAGAGGCGTTGCACTTCACCCTGGCCGCCGCCAACAACCTCGTCTCACGCGAGGGCTTCGCGCAAGTCTCCTGGGACTCCGTGGTCGCGCACTTCGATGGCCGGGTGCCGTGGACGTTCGACGTCGACTCCTTCGTCATCAACCAGTTCGGCCACCCGTACCAGGGCTCGCTCGCCTTCACCGCGGCGCGCTCGAGCGGCGTCAGCTTCTGGTGGGCGTGCATCTACCCCTTCATGGCGAGCCTCACCTGGGAGCTCTTCTTCGAGATCGACGGGCCGAGCTTCAACGATCAGATCACCACGCCGCTGGGCGGCATCTTCCAGGACCAGGAACAAGGAGTGACGATGGCTGCGAAGAAGACGAAGAAGAACTTGCTCGTGAACAACATCAACAAGAGGAAGAAGGCCGGCAAGAGCCGCCCGAAGTCGCAGTCGACCGTATCGAAGGCTGCCTACGCGAAGATGGAGGCGGGCTGGTCTGGCGCTCCCAAGAGTGGCGAAAAGAAGAAGTCAGCTGCGAGGCAGAAGAGGCGCTCGAACAAGCCGGCCTCCTGAGCCGTCTGGCTCTGTCCGCTCAGAACCGGACCGTCGGGGTCGAGTTGCGCGAGCACCTCGTCAAGCGCGAAGAACAACGCTCGGTGCGTTCGCCTCGCCCGCGGCGGTGGCTCGTGAGCACGACCGACCAACACCACGGCCGCTTGTGAGAGGGCTAACTCGCCGCGCGTGAACGGTTTGGCCAAGAACCCATCGGCCCCCGCCAGCGCGCGCGAATCGCCCTCCTCCTGAAAACCAGACATCAACACCACCCGAAGGCCGGGCACGCGCCTGCGAAGTTCGCGCGCGGTGCTGACGCCATCACCGTCAGGCATGCGCACGTCGCTGAGCACCAGGTCGAACTTTTCCCCGCCGGCGATCAACGCGAGCGCCTGGTTACCCGAAGAGACCTCGCAGGTGACGTGACCCGAAGCTTCGAGCATGCGGCAGACGGTGCGCCGAATCGCAGCTTCGTCGTCGACCACCAACACCCGTTTTCCCGACGGAGCGCTGATCGCCGAGGGCGCCGCCGGACGGGGCGCGTCGGTCGCGGGGAACCACAACGAGAAGCGCGCGCCCTGCTGCGGAGCGCTCTCCACCTCGATGAGTCCGCCCGCCTGGCTCACGATGCCGTGCACGGTCGAGAGGCCCAGCCCGGTGCCGCGGCCGGGATCCCGGGTGGTATAAAAGGGCTCGAAGATGCGCGCCTGCTGCTCGGGCGTCATGCCGTGGCCGGGGTCGCGCACCGACAGCTCGACGCCCGCGCGCCCGTCACGTTCGACCGAACACGAGGTCACCACGATGGTCCCGCCGTCGGCCATCGCGTCCTTGGCGTTGAGCACCAGGTTGACCAGCACCTGCTCCAGGTGGCCCGGGTCCATCGAGGTCCACAAGCCCGGGGTGACGCCGCTGACGTCGACGGAATGGTGCGACCCCAACGAGCGACCCAGCATCTCGACGGTGCGCCGGGTGGTGGTGCTGACGTCGATGGGCTGGGCGTGATGCGCCTGCTTGCGCCCGAAGGCGAGCAGCCGGCGGGTGAGCTGCGCGGCCTGGTCGGTCGCTTCCATCGCCTCGGCCAGCAGTGCGGGGTCGTCACCCTGCTTGAGTGAGAGCAGCTCGAGGCTCGAGAGAATGATGGTGAGCAGGTTGTTGAAGTCGTGCGCGATGCCGCCCGCGAGCCGGCCCACCGCGTCGAGCTTCTGGGTGCGTCGCAGCGCCTCTTCGATGGCGTGCGCCTCGGTGCGATCGACCACGATGCCGCGCCACGCGATCACCTGGCCCTCGGCGTCACGCAGGGCGCGGCCGTGCAGTTGCACCACCAGGGGCCGGCCGTCTTTGCGGCGCCAGACGGCTTCGACCCCGACCAGGCGCTCGCACTCGATCGCCCCACCCGGGCTCAAGGAGAGCGTCCGGGTGTCGAGCGCCGTCACTTCCTGCACCGACTCACAACCGAGCATGCGCACCAGGGCGCCGTTGACTTCGCTGAAGCGCCCCGCGGTCGTCGAGGTGTACGTGCCCACGCCGATGATGTCGGCGAGCTCTTCGTACCGGGCCACCGCCAGCTGCCGGGCGGCGTGGGTGCGATCGAAGGTGAGCACGATGAGGCCCACCGTCAGCGCGACGTCGTTGAACATCCCCAGCCCAATTCCCCAGGGAATGAAGCGGGGCACGTCGGCGAGGAAGGGGAAGTCGGCGAAGTGCAGCCCGGTGAGCGCGAGCGCGAAGATGGTGAGCCCGACGCCCAGGCCCGACATCGTGCGGCGGCTCTTGAAGAGCGCGATGGCCATGGTGGCGTAGGCGAAGCCCAGCCCGAGCAGGGGCACCGTGAGCGCCTTGAGAATCGAGCCGGTCATCGCCGTCACCGCGGCCGACGCCAGGGCTGCCAGCGCGCCTGCCCACCACAACGAACGGCCGAGCTTGCGCCCCAGCAGGTGCCAGGTGCCCTTGAGCAAAAACGCCGTGGCCACGAAGGTGCAGCCGAGCCCCAGCAACTGCAGCACGGGGTTGTGCTGGCCGAGCAGGGTCGGGAGGATCAACAGCTGCGCCAGGATCTGAGCGGTGAAGCCCAGCGTCCACAGTTTGAGGTGCCCCGCACTTTCGCGCTGCCCCAGGTAGGCAAACACGACCAGCCGCATCACCGAGATGCACACGCCCGTCAGCGCCAGCACGAAGACCGGATCGACCACGCCTCAATGGTAAGCGAGTGGACCCAGCCATGACAGCGGCGCACGCGGGCTCAAAAGGCGGTCACGCGGCTGGGGGCCGGGTCAAACGAGGGGTCGCGCACGAACTTGTCGAACACCGCGATGAATTCGTCACCCGCCCCCACCTCCCCGGGGATGACGCCGTTCTTGGTGCCGCGAATCACCACCGTGCC
>JAYVNA010000015.1:0-7855 GCA_043758715.1 Archangium sp. | reverse complement strand
CCGGGCACCTGCTCCTCGCCAGCCGTCGCTGGCGTGTCGTTGTTCACGGTTTCCGACATGGAGTGCCGCCGATAGCAGCGGAACGCTGCGCGAGACAGCTGGAAGCAAAGCAGACATCTGGCCGAGGCAGAACGACCCGGATCATGGTGGTCACTTACTTCTTCTTCTTGAGGAGGACCTTCTTCTTGCCGGCCTCACCCACCAGCACAGGCTGGGGCGGGGGCGGCGGCGGCGGCTTGCCTTCGGGGCGCTCGAACTTGCTGGCGATCACCGAAACCGTGGGCGGCTGCGGCTTGGCGATGGGCCGGCTCAGAATCGTCGGAGCGCGCGGGGGCGCGACCACCGCTGCCGGGCGAATGACCGGGCGGCTGACGTTGGTGGCACGCTGCGCGGGCCGCTCGGAAGCGGGGCGGGGTTCGGCGTTGCCCATGTCGACGCGGCCGCGGAAGCTCGCGCCGTCGACGATGATCACGCGGGGCGCGTTGATGTCGCCCACCATGCGCCCTTCGCGCGTGAGCTCGACCGACTCGGTGGCGGAAATGTTGCCGACCACCACGCCCGAGATGATGGCGTTCTTCACCTGAACGTTCGCCTTTACGATGCCCGAAGGCTCGACGATGAGCGTCTTGGTGAGGCTCAGCTCACCCTCGACGCGGCCGCGAACCGTGAGGTCCTCGTCGCCCGAGAGTTTGCCGTTGATGAGGATCGACGGACCAATGATGGTCGATTCGCCGGTCGCTGCGAAATCCTTGGTGGCTGCCATGATCGGTCAGCGCTCCTTGACGTCCATATCGACGTTGCCCTTGAAGCTGGCACCGTCGGCGATCAGGATTCGCGGAGCGCGCACGTCGCCCACCACCCGGCAGTCCGCCTTGAGCTCGACCTTGTCGGTCGCCGCGATGTTGCCGGTCACCTTTCCGGTGATCTCGACGTTCTGAACTTCAATGTCGGCTTCGACCGACGCGGATGCTTCCACGAAGAGGCTCTCCTTCAAGGAGATCTTCCCCTTCACGGTGCCCTGGATGACGAGATCCTCGTCGCCAGAAATTTCCCCGTCGATGGTGATGCTCGAGCCGATGACAGTGTTCGCCATAACTGTTCCCCTTCCCTTCCGAAAATCGTTTTGGTTCAGATGTCGTCAGGCAGCTTGACGTCCATCTCGATGGATCCGTTGAAGACCGCGCCGTCTTCGATCACGACGCGCGTGGCCTTGATGTCCCCGTTCACCCTGGCGGACTGATTGATCGACACCTTGGTGGAGGCGTCGATGTTGCCGCTCGCGGTGCCGTTGATGGTCAGCTCGTCAGCGCGAATGTCGGCTTCGACCACGCCCGACGATTCGATGGTGAGGTGGTTCTTGAGGGCGATCTGCCCTTCCACGCGCCCCTCGATGACCAGCCCGCCGCCGCCCGTGAGGCTGCCGCGAATGGTGATGCCCTTGCCGATGATGTTGATCTGATCGGTTGTCGCCATGGGTGCGTGCTTCCTGGAGCTTTCTAGGAAATTCTTTGAGGGCCGCTGCCGGAAAAGCTGGCGGACCGTACGTCAGAGATGTGAGGAAATCCACGAAGAGATGTCGGACCACACACCCTCTCGGCCGACCTCCATCAGCACTTCGTGCCGATAATCGCCGTATTCCTTGTAGGTCTTGTCCTTCGAAGCGACGGTCTCGAAGAAGGCCTTGGCCGCCGGCATCAGCGCGATGGGATCAGCGGTGCCCGCGAGCATCAGCAACGGCACGGTGATGGAAGACCCGAGGCCGGCGAGCCGCTTCTGGGCTGACTGGCATTCGAAGAACCAGCGGGGCGTGGTGCTGTGCAGGTAGAGAGGATCGTTCTTCGTCTCTTCCTGCCACTTCACGTCGCGGGAGAGGTGCTCGGGCTTGAGCTCGTTGCCGATCTTCAGCCCGGGAATGACGTTCTTGATCAACCTCGCGCCCAGCAGCTTGAGCGGCGGCGGCTCGAAGGCCAGCGCGTAGAAGGGCGAGGTCAGCACCACGCCCTTGAGTTCGGGCACCTGGCTGGCGGCGAAGTGGGTGGCCATCAACGCGCCGTGCGAGTGCGCCACAAGGAAGATGGGCTTGCCCTTGGCGGCGTCGACCAGGCGGGCGAAGAAGACCTTCATGTCTTCGAGGTAGTCGTTCCAGACGTTGACGTCACCGCGGGCGCCGTCAGCCTTGCCGTGGCCGCGATAGTCGAAGGTCAGGGTACCAAAGCCGTCTTTGACGAACGCTTCGATGGGCTTCTGGTAGCGGCCGCAGTGATCGCCGTAACCATGAACGATGCCCAGCCAGGCTTTCGGCTCTGCGTCGGTGGTCTCCTGTCTCCAGAAGAGGCGTGTCCCATCTTTCGAAGCAAAAAAGCCTTCGTCACGTCTCGGCATGACGGGCCTTCTAGCGGCCCTTCCCCTCCGGTGACAGCAACTTCAACTTTCGCTCGAGGTCGGTCTTCTGCGTGGGGCGTTCGGCGTCGTCGGGGCTCGCCAGCAGCAGCTCGATCGAGCGCGAGTAGCATTCCTGCGCCCGCTGTTTGCGGCCGAGCTTTGCGCTGACGTCGCCGAGGTGCTCGAAGAGGGTGGCGTCTTCGGGCCCGGCACCCACCGCGAGTTCGAGCACCTGCGCGCCTTGATCGGCGTCACCCTTCTTGAAGAGCACCCAGCCCAGCGAATCGAGGAACGCGGGGCTGTCGGGCTTGAGCTCGAGGGCGCGGCGCACCAGGCGCTCGGCCTCTTCGAGGTCGCCGCCGTTCTGCGCGATCGTGTAGCCCATGAAGTTGAGCGCGGTGGCGTTCTTCGGGTCGCCGTCGAGAATGACGCGCACCTTCTCGACCGCGCGGGCCCACTCGCCTTTCTTCTCGTGCACCGAAGCAAGCGCGAAGAGCAGCGCGTCGTCTTTGGGTGCGCGCGCCAGCGCCCCATTGAGCAGCGACACCGCGTCTTGCAGCCGATTCTGCCGCCCGTAGAAGCCGGCGAGCGCCTCGAGCAACTCGGTGCTGGCGCCGCCCTGCCCCATCGCCTTGACCAGGGTGGCCTCGGCGTCTTTGAGCTGCCCCGCGCGTTCCTGAGTGCGGGAGATCGCGGGATCGACGCCGGAGAGCTCGGCCTTTTCTTCCCTGACCTTCTGCAGCACTTCCAAGGCGGCCTTGTGCTGGCCGAGCTGAGAAAGACAGATGCCCCGGTGCAAACGCGCCTCGAAGCTGACGTCGCCCAGGCCTTTGGGCACGGCGTCAAAGGCCTCGGCTGCTTTTTGAAAGTCGCGCACCCGCTCGTGCACCAGACCCGCGTAGAAATTGAGGCGCGGTTCCTGGCCGTTGGCGCGGGCTTGATCGAGCACGTCGGCTGCGAGTTGAAGTTGGTGAGCAGCGAGGTAGCTGAACGAGACCTTCACGGCGATCTCGGGGTCGCGGCCCTGCGCGAGCACCTGATCGAAGTACGCCCGTGCGTCGGCGACTTTCTTGAGGCGCAGGGCCAGGCGCCCCGCGTTGAGGAGCACGTCTTTGTTGTCGGGGTCGTGCTCGAGCGCCTGTTCCCACGACTCGAGCGCCCTGGGCAGCTTGCCGGCGGTCTCGTAGATGCGGCCCAGCGCGCTCCACGACTCGATGTCACCGGGGTCGCGCTCCACCGCGCGCTGGAGCAGCTTCTCGGCCTTCGGATCGCTGCGTTCTGCGAGCGCGAGGCCGAGGCGGCGGAAGCCCACGGGCTCACCGGGAACCGCGGTGCCCAGTTCTTCGACCACCTTCACCGCGTCTTCGACCCGGCCTTGATCGAGCCAGAGCTGGGTGAGCACCAGGTACGCGTCGGGATCGGTGGGGCGCAGCTTGATCGCCCGCATCAGGTGGGTGCGGGCGCGCGTGGTCTTCTGGCCTTCATAGAGCACCCGCCCCATCAACAGCTGCGCGGGGGGATAATCGGGGAACCGCTCGATCACCCGCTTGAGCTGCAGTTCAGCGCGGTCGAGCTCGGAGCTGCGCGCGTATTGCTCGGCGAGCTCGGTCATCAGGTACGGGTTGCTGTCGTCGGAAGCGAGCGCGAGCCGCAGCTCGTCGAGCGCCACCTTGTGATCGCCGTCGTGGTGCGCGAGCCGGGCGCGAAGAAAGTGCGCGTACGACGCCGCAGAAGGAAAAGGGGAGCCGGTCTCGTCGGTCGGCACGCCCATCGCTTCGCGCATCGCCGAGAGATCGACGGTCGGGCGTTTGGGCGCGGCCGCCAACACCGTGGTGGAAAGCAGCGCCACCCAAAGCGGCTTCAAGCGAGCAGCCTTTCGATCAGCAGCTCCGCTCCGCCCGCGAAGTCGCGCGAGTCACCCATGCGCGAGCGATACGGCACGCGTTCATCGGCGAGCAGCCCCACCAGCTTGCCCACCAGCGCCTGCGCGACGTCGGGAGCGGTCTCGGGCATCACCACCACGAAGACGCCATTGCCGAGGTGACCGACCGAATCGGGTGACTTCAATTCTTTCCGGATCACGGCCGCACACCGGCCCACGGTCTCGGGCGAAGGGGAGAGCGGCTTGAGCACGGCCAGCGCAATGGGCCGGTTGTAACGGGCGCTGCGGCTGATTTCCTGTTCGAGCAGGTTCGCCACGCCGATGTGATCGAACAGACCCGTCTCGGCATCGTTGCCCGGACCCACGCTCAGGGGACGGCCGCGGCTCCGGCTGACGGCCGCCTGCACGCGCGCCAGCAGCACGCTGGGAGGCAGCGGCTTGGCCACGAAGTCGGCGGCGCCCAGCTCGGCGGGGCGAATGCGCTCGGGCAATTCGGGGCGGGCGGAGAGGAGAATGACCGGAATGTGCTCGGTCTCCGGCCGCGACTGGAGCTCGCGCAAGGCATCGAGCCCGTCCCGGTTCGGCATGAAGACGTCCATGATGATGACGTCAGGTTGCAATGCGCGCGCCCGCGCCACCGCTTCGTCACCGTCGCGCGCGAGCTCGACCCGGTAGTGACCCGAGAGGCCCATGGTCGCGATGCGGCTGAAGATGGGGTCGTCATCCACCAGGAGCACCAGCGGCTCGCTCTTGCGGGTGGGCGGCGCCTTGTGTTGCCCGGCGGGCATGGGGAGCGTGAACGCGAAGATCGCGCCGCCGTCGGCCGGAGCTTCCGCCCAGATCTCGCCGCCGTGCCGTTCCACCAGGTCGCGGCAAATCGAGAGGCCCAGGCCATTGGAGCGCTCGAACGCGAGCAGCACCTCGTTGGGATCTTCGACCCGGCCGTCGTCACGCACTTCGATCAGCGCCACGTCACCATCGGGCCGCTTGCGCAGCCGCGCACGCACCACCACCTCTTTGGCGCCCTTGGAGTGGGTGAGCGCGTTGGTGATCAGGTTCTGCAGCACCTGTTTGATCTTCTGATCGTCTGCGAAGACGTCGAGGGTCAGCGGCGTCTCGGCGCGCAGCGCGAGCCCCTTTTCACCCGCGAGAATCAGCAGCTCGCGGGCCGCGTCCTGGCAGGCCTCGCTCACGTCGAACACCCGCGAGAACAGCGCGATTCGCCCGTCGGACCCGCGCGCCTGGTCGAGCAGGCTTTCCACCAGCGAGAGCACCTTCTTCCCGGCGCGGTTGATGGCTTCCGAGCTCGCGCGCTGGGTGACCGACAACATCGAATCGGTGATGAGCAGGTGTGCGTACCCGAGCAGCACGTTGAGCGGCGCGCGCAGATCGTGGCTGAGCACCGCCATGATCTCGTTTTTTTTACGATCGAGGAGGCGCAGCCGGTTGTTCGCCTCGACCAGTTCTTTGTAGCGCTCGACGTACGCGTCCTCGAGGGCCTCCTGAGAACGCGCGGCGGTCGCGTGTACCTGCTGCCGTTCGATGGCGTTGGCGAGCGCGACCCCCACCGCCTGCAGGAAATCGAGTTCTTCCTGGGTGAGCGCCTGCTTGCGCCGCACCACCAGCGCGGCGATCTCGCGCACCTCGGCGCTCAAAGGCACCACCCAGCCGCCGTCGGTCTCCACCGGCTGCCGCGTCTCGAGCGCCCGGCGGAACGTGGGCGCCACCGCGAGATCGATGGGCGTGCGTTCGTCTTCGTCGATCAGCGCCGCGCGCGACGTCACCCCGCCCTGCACCTGGAGCACGGCCACGCGTTCGCAACCCAGGCCCTCTCTCATGCGCGCCGACACCATGCGCAGCAGGGCTTCGATCGACGCTCCCGAGACCGAGAGGCGGGTCAGTTCGAGCATCAACTCGAGGCGCTTGCGAACCAGATCGTCGTGTTCGACGAAGCGGCGCGCCTTGAGGCTGGCCGCCAGTTGGCGTTCGAGCCCCTCGAAAGACTCGGCTACGCCGTCGACGTCGAGCCGCTGCAACGAGGCCCGCCAGCCTTCGGTGCCGTCGATGAGCACCGGCACCCGGCGCAACTCCGGGCGTTTGCGGACTTCTGCCAGCAGCGAAGGAGCGACCCGGGCCGTCGACGCCAGCACCACCGCGTCGGGCCGTTGCTTCAAGTCGCGACGCTCGAGCGCGCCCGTACCGATGGCCGTCTCGCAGTCGTACCCCCGGGCCTCCAGCCTGGAGACGATGGAGTCCGCTCTACTGCCGACGATGAGGACACGACCTGCCGCGGTCACCACGATGTCTCACTCTAGGTCAGCGACCGGGCTTTCGCCCACAACACCAACGGGAAAGGGCAGGTGAAATCTGCGTTGCGCTGAAACATGTCGGGTACAGTGCGCGCGGCCGCAAGCCCACCTTGGTCCCCATGCACCGCACTCTGATTGCCGTCGCCGCTCTGGTTGCCTTCTCCGCCCTCGCGCAAACAGGGGATGAGTGGAGCACTTTCCCCCCAGCTCCGGCGACGCCGAAGCCAGTCGAGCCTCCCCCGAAGGTGGAACCCAGGCGAGACCCGCCTCCGCCGGTGAGCCCGCGCGCGACGCCTCCAGCGACCGTCCCTTCCCGGGCGGCCCCGATCGACGCGGGCGTGGTTGCCTCCGATGCGGGGGTGGACGACGCCGATACCCGCATCATCTCGCAGAAAGAACGGTTCCTCGCGGGCACCGAGCCGCACAGCCCCTCGACCTGGGGCGTGGCGTGGAATGCGCCTGAGAACGGGCGCGTCACCGCAGGCCAGGCCGGTATCGGCACGGCCTTCGTGCCCAGCGCCCGCCTCGGGCCGCAGGGCGTGCTGCGCATCTCGATGCTGGGCGAGTACTTCAACCAGCTCGATTTCCCCGTGCGCTCGGCCCAGAACATCCGCTCGGCGGTGACGTTCGCGGCCAGCTTCCAGCCCTTCGAGTGGGGCGAGATCTTCGTGGCCTACGGCGCGGCGGCGAACAGCAACAACCGCACTTCGCCCAACCTCCTGCAGGCGCTGGGCGATCTCACCTTCGGCATCAAGGCCTCGCGCCACTGGGGCAAGGGCTTTCACGCGGGCGTCGATCTGCGCCTGCTGACCTTCTCGGGCGTGGGCAATCAGGGCGTCGATCGGTTCGCGGTCGGCTTCAAGCCCACCCTGCTGGCGACGTACGACTTCCGTCAGCTCTCGGCTTCGGCGCCGTTCATCTTCACGGCGAACCTGGGCTTCACGCTCGACACCACCTCGAACCTGGTGACCAACCAGCGCCTCAACGCATCGGAAGAGTTCGCGCTCAACGTGAACCGCTACAACCGGTTCAACTTCAACCTCTCGCTCGAGCTCCCCTTCCCCGTCATCACGCCGTTCGTCGAGTACACGCTCGCCTCACCCCTGGGCGTGCCGAACAACGAGCTGACCGGGCCTGACGGGCGCTTCATCAATGCCTCGTCGGCGATGGCGCAGGTGCTCGGGCTGGGCCTCAAGGTCACCGCGATCAAAGACCTCACCCTGCTGACCGGCGTGAACCTGGGGCTCGCGCGGTCCGTCGGTCTGGGGGTGCCGGGCACCCC
>JAYVNA010000014.1:0-22658 GCA_043758715.1 Archangium sp. | reverse complement strand
TTGGGAATGGTGAGGAAGACGTCGGCGCGGAAGTACGGGTCGACCGCGCCCTGAAAGGCGAACTCGACTTCCTGCAGGTTGAAGCCCGCGGCCGGACTGGTGGCATCACCTTTGAGATCGGGGTCATCGCCCGCGAGCCTGAGCGGCGCGCGCTCGGCGTACCCGGCGACGCCGTCGATGATCACCGCCAGGTCTGGGTTGAGGCTCTGAAACGCGCGCACGAAGATGTTCGGGCTGGGCGCCGGAGCGGCTTTGGTCACCGGCGAACCCGCGGCTTGATCGAGTTGATCGAGCAGCGACGGCTCTTCGGTGCCTGCGTCAAGGAGGCCGGCATCGGGAAGGCCGGCGTCCTCCTGCGCCCACGCCGTGAGGCTTGCCCACAACAGCAACGACAGCAGCGCGCGCTTCATGACCGGCCCTCCACCAATCGTTTGATTCCGCCCAGGCCCCAGAAGCCGGCCGCGAGGGCCACCATCACGGGTCCGGTGGGGAGCGACCACGTCCACGAGAGCCAGTACCCGACCGCCGCGGAGAACATCGAGAACACCACGCTGAGCACCAGCACCACCTTGAGCCTCTCGGAGAACAACAACGCCGCGCCCGCCGGGAGCACCAGGAACGCGAAGACCGGCAGCGCGCCCAGCGCGCGGGTCGAGACTGCCACCGCCACCGCGAGGGTGGCGTGCAGGCCAAGATCGAGCGCGCGCACCGGAACGCCGAGCGAGGCCGCGGTCTCGGCATCGAACGAGGTGAAGAGGAAGTCTTTGAAGAAGACGGCGTGCACGCCGAGCACCAGCACCGCGCCCACCGCGAGCTGAACGAGGTGCTCGCGCCGCACCACCACCGCGTTGCCAAAGAGCAGATCGCCGATCTCGTGCGCTTCCTGCGCGATGCGCGGGCTGTTGAGCACCACGATCACCAGGGCGCTCGAGGCGAGGTACGCCAGCGCCACCACGCTCTCGGGCGCCACCCGGCGCGAGCGCGAGGGCAGGGTGAAGGCCGCGGCCCCCAACAGGGCGAAGCCGAGCGCGAAGGTGACCGGCGAGAACCAGAACGCGACGTCGTCGTGAGGCGAGATGCCGAAGAAGCTGCCCACCCAGAATGCGGTGGCCACCCCGAGCCCGGACACCTGCGAGAGGGCCGCGCTCATGAACGCGATCCGCCGGAGCACCACGAAGAAGCCGAGGTAGCCCAGCAGCCCCGCGCCGATGAGCGAGGCGATCATCGGCTCGAGCCAGAGGAAGCTGGCGTCCCAGAAGCTCATTGGGCCGCCTCCGCCACTTCACCGGCCGACAACCACACCAGGGTGCGGCCCTGTTCGCGCCGCACTTCCACCGGGCGGCCGTAGAGCCGGGTCATGCGCTCGGAATTGACCAGCTCTTCCGTCGGGCCCGCTTCGAACAACGCGCGCGCACCGTCGAGCAGCATCACGGTGCGCGAGAAGCCGGCGGCCGCAGAGATCTGATGGGTGACGAAGAGCACCGCCACCTTGCGCTCGGTGACCAGGCCACTCACCAGCGAGAGCAGCGCGTGTTCCGCCGCGGGATCCATCTCGCTGGTCGGCTCGTCAAGCACCAGCAGCTCGGGGTCGCCCACCAGGGCGCGCGCGACCAGCACCCGCTGGCGCTGCCCGCCCGAGAGGCTTCGGAACGCCTTGTGCGCGGCTTCGGCGAGGCCCACGTTGCCCAGCGCCGCCATCGCCAGTTCGCGATCGGCGCGCCCATAGAAGCGCCCGATGCCCTTGCGTGCAGCGCGGCCCATCAGCACCACCTGCAGGGCGTCGAGGGGGTAGGCGAAGTCGAGCCGATGCCCCTGGGGCACGTAACCGACGCGCGGCGGGCGCCCGTGTTGATGCGCCAACTTCCCGGAGATCGGCGCCACTGTGCCCAGAATGGTCTTGAGCAGCGTGCTCTTGCCGGCGCCGTTGGGCCCCAGAATGCCGATGGCATCACCTTCCTGAACGGCGAAGCGAATCGGCGGAGAGAGGGGCCGCGAGCGGCTGTAACCGAGAACGACGTCCTCGAGCTCGATGAGGCTCATCGAACGCTCCAGACGGCGGGGTGATCGCGGAAGGGGGACATGCACGTCTCACGGCGAGAAGAGAGGGGATCAGTGACGACTGCGCAGTGGGCTGATCAACCCTGAGGCGGTGAAGCCTTCGGCGCGCGGCTCAAGGCATCGAGCTGCACGGCGACGAACGACAGGACTGCGAGCTGCGGGTGCGACGCGCCGCGCGTCTGGCGCAGCACCAATGACGGCGTGACGAGCGAAGGCGAAGACCAGCTCGCGACCACCAGGCAGTCTTCCGGCGCGTCGGCGTGAATGGTGACGTCGCCAGCGCAGAGGTGCTCATGGAAGTCGTCGTGCGCTTCGGCTGCGAGCGGCGCGACGTCGACCAGCGCGCCGCTGTCGCTGAGCACATGCCGGCTCAGCGCGACGTGACCCAGCCCCAGCACCTGCGTGAGCAGCAACAGCGCAGAGACGAACGCGCGAAGCTGGCAGGACGGCGAGAGCACGGTGCATGGTTAGTGACGCCGTCCCGTGGTGTCAAGGAAGCTGCCACGGTGTTGCAACAAGTGAGGGCGGAAGACAAACGCCCTCATAGCCAACTGATCAGCCCGCCGTGAGAGGATCTGCCCCGTGACGAAGTCGACGCGCTCGGTGCTGCTCGTCTTGCTGGGGCTGGTGGTCTTCGGCTTCCTCGGGGCCGCGGTGGTGACGGCGCTGATGGTGCACGCGATCGATGGTTTCGCCGGGAGCACCGAGTGGAGCGCGGACGCCCTGGCCGAGCGCGAGCTGCCCTCGGTCTTCGCAGTGCGGCTGCCCGTGAGGCCGCTGCGGTATCTGAGCCGGAGCACCGGCTTTCAGGATCAGCAGTTCGAGGTGCTGGTGCAGTTGCCGGCGGGCGCTGCTGACACCTTCCTCGGGGTCAATCACCTCGCCCGGGGTGAGAAGGTCACCATCGACGCCGATCTCGCCGATCAGCTGAGGGCGCTCGACCCGTCGATGCCGGCGCTCGAGGCGCGCGCGCTCGAGCTGCCCCCCGCGCTGCAGGCCGATGGGGGCGTCTTCGAGCTGCATCGCAGCGGTGAGCTGCTCGAGGGCGGGGGCGTGGTGTGGGTGCACCTCGTCGCCTTCGAGACCTGAGCCCTCAGCGCTTGGTGAAACGCAGGGTGAGCGAGTCGAGACCGCCCGAGGGGCCGAGGGTCTTGGTACCCGAGCGCAGGTCGGCTTCGGTGATCGGCGCCACCGTGAACGGCGTGATCACGTCGTCGAAGGTGGTGTCGATCTCCAGCGCGTCGAAGCCCAGCCCGTCAGCGAGGAACTGGGCGGCGGTCGCCGTGCAGCCGCCGGTGGTCCAGCTCGGGGTGAAGCTGTTGCTCACCTTGGGCATGACCGCGCTGACGTTGGCCTGCGACGAGGGACACCACAGCCCGAGCTCCGTGTCGGGATCCGAGGTGGAGTCCCACGGAGCGCCGTTGTTGTCGGGCGCCACCACCGCCGAGGTGGGCAGCAGTTCCCACACGCCGGCCGGGTCGAGCCCACAGGTTTGATCGGCCTTGCAGACGTCGGTGGCCGGGCACGCCACGCACGCCGCGCCCAGCTTTCCGCACTGTGCCGCGGTCGTTCCCGTCTGGCAGGTGCCGCCCGCGCAGCAGCCCTGAGCGCAGTTCGCCGCCGTGCAGCTCGTGCCTCCGCCGCCGCCGGTCGCGGTGCCTCCGCCCGTCGCGCTGCCCCCGCCGGTCGCTGAACTGCCCCCGCCGGTCGCTGAACTGCCCCCGCCGCCGCCCGTCGCGCCCGCATCGCTGCCGCCGTCGGTGGGAGCGCCGGCGTCGGCGTACGGATCGTGGGTGTTGAACTGTGTCTCACCGCACGCACACAGAAGGGCCACCGCCGCGCTGATCAGATACCGCATGAAGGCCCTACACCTGAGTTCGCCCTCGCGTGCAACTTCACGGCAGCGTCACCTCGTAGACCGCCACCTGGGCGCCCTCGAGGGCATACAGCTTTCCCGAACGATCGAGCGCGAGCCTCGAGCCACGCACCGGCAGGCTCACCACCCAGGTGCCGTCGGCCGCGAAGCGCTGCACCCGCCCGCTGCGCCCCTCGGCCACCACGATGCTGCCGTCGCTGGCCACCGCGAGGTCGGTGGGGTGCGTGAGCTGCCCCGGGTTGGTGCCCTCTTCCCCGAACTTGAGCACCTGCTTCACGGGCGAGGGCGCGGGGGCCCTGGGCTTTCGCATCGGCGACTCGACCACCACTCTCGCGACCGGCGTGGCCCCGGGGGCCGGCGCGCCGCGGAGCGCCACCGTCGCGCCGGCCAAGGCCTACGCCCAGCACCCCCAGCGCGACCATGATGACGCCCACGTTCCGGCTGCCGCCCGGTGCCCGCGGGGTGGGGCCGGCTTGCTTGAGGGCGGCGCGACACTACGGGCACTCGAGCGGGCTCTTGCCGTCGACCAGGGTGAGGGGGGCGTTGCAGTGCGGGCAACGGAGCAGAGCGCAGACCGCGACGTCGACGCGCTGATGCAGAGTTGTCGTAACGCGTTTTGACAAGTCGAGTTACGACAACTCAGCCCAGGTCGGCGAGGCGGTGCAGCTCGATGCCGGCCGGCGCGCGTCCCCGCCAGCTGCGCACGAACGCGTGACGGCGCAGGGTGTGGCTCTTGGGGTTGGGGTACTTGAGCGCCTTCTGCTCGAGCTCGGCGGTGAGCTGGGCGGGGGTGACGGGCCCCCACTTGCACTCGCCCAGCTCGGTGACGCCGTCGGCGCGCACCCCCACCAGGTCGATCTCGACGTCCCTGGCCCAGAAGGCACCCACCTCGACGCCGGCCTTCACGCCTTCCTCCTGCAGCAGGCGGGGCAGCGCCTCGCGGCACAAGCGCTCGAAGCAGCCCCCGGCCCAGGCCTCGAGCCTCGGCTCCACCAGCCGCTCCCAGGCCCGGTGCGGGTCGAGCTGGGCCAGCGCGCTCTTGTTCGGGAAGACGAAGCGGAACCAGAAGCGCAGCAGGGCGTCGTCGAGCACGAAGCGCACGTCGGTGCGCCGCGGCTTGACCCCGGTCACCGGGTAGCGGCGCGACACGTAGCCCAGCGAGCTGAGTTGCTCGAAGGTGTAGTGCAGGTTGCGCTCGGGCACCCCGCTGGCCACGGCGATGCTTTTGGGCGTGTGCGCGCCGGTGGCGATCGCCATCAGCACCGCGTGAAAGGGCGCGACGTCGCGCAGCTCTTCCCGCAAGAGGAATTCCGGCTCGCGGAAGAGCGGGGCGAACTCGTCGAGCAGGGTGCGCTCGACGTTCTGGCGAAACGACGCTTTGGCGTCGAAGGCGCCCAGGTACTGGGCCACCCCGCCGCAGACGAACCAGGTGAGGGCCTGTTGCTCGAGTGACGCCCCGGGGTGGAACTTGCGCGACTCGGGGAACGAGAAGGGCTTGAGCTGAATCTGCGCGGTGCGGCGGCCGAACAGCGGGCTCTTTTCGCCGAGCACCTCGCGTTCCATGAAGCCTGAGGACGAGCCGCAGACGATCAACATCACCTTGCCGCTGCGCTTCCACGAGTGATCCCACAGCTGCTGCAGCACCGAAGGCAGCTCGGGGCTCGCCTCCACCGTCCACTGGAACTCATCGAGGATCAGCACCAGCTTGCCCGGCCCCTTCCACCGGCCCACCACCAGCTCGAGCGCGTGCTTCCACGCGGTGACCGCCGCCTCGGCCAGCAGGGGCTCGTGCAGCGCGCGCGCCGCCTCGACCATGTACTCCTTGAGCTGCAGCGCGGCCGTCGCGACCTTGCCCACGTGGAAGATCCCCCGGTGCCGCGCGCTGAAGTGCCGCAGCAGCTCGGTCTTGCCGATGCGCCGCCGCCCGTAGACGGGCACGAAGCTTCCACCCGGAGCGGCGCGCTGGCGCTCGAGCAACGACAGTTCCTGGGTGCGGCCGACGAAGGCGCTCATCGTCGTAACGTAACTTGTCGTAACGTGTTTCGACAAGTTACGTTACGACAACTCTCTCTCGGACTGGAGGAGGTCTGGCGCATGGCTGACACGAAACGATCGGCAGGGCTGGCGCTGGTGCGCGGTGACGGCGCGGCGCGCGAGGTGCTGCTGGTGCACCCCGGCGGCCCCTTCTGGGCGAAGAAGGACGCGGGTGCCTGGAGCCTGCCCAAGGGGCTGCTCGACGAAGGCGAAGCGCCGTTGGCGGCGGCCTTGCGTGAGTTCGCCGAAGAGGTCGGCCACTCCGCGCCCCCCGGGCCCTTCGTGCCGCTGGGTGAGGTGGCGCTCAAGAGCGGGAAGAAGGTGATCGCCTTCGCGGCGCGCGGCGATCTCGACCCTTCGGCCATTCGTTCGAACGAGATCGACGTCGAGTGGCCCCCGCGCTCGGGCCGCACCCTTCGCATTCCCGAGGTCGATCGCGCGGCGTGGGTGACGTTGGAGCGCGCCCGGGAGCTGATCAACCCCGCCCAGGTGCCGTTGGTCGAGGCGGCGATGCGTGCGGTGGTGTGAGCGGTCGCCTGCTGGCCGCTCCCCACCTTCACTTCTTCTTCGGGGTCGGCGGCTTGACCGGCGTCTTCGGGGGCGGCGCTTTGGGCGGGGGCGGCTTCACCGGCGGCGGTGGTTTCACCGCGACCTGTTTCCCCGGCACCTTCTTCGGAGGCACCGGCACCGGACGCGGCCCGGGCCCGTCTTCATCGGGTTCCAGCACGTCGACCCGGGGCAGGGGCGGCGGCGAGAGGCCGCTGGGGAGATCGAGCCCCTGCACCAGCACCTGCCGGAAGATGCACCGGCCCTCGAGGCACCCGACCGCGAGCCGGGGCGAATCACCCAGCAGCTGCCGCCAATACGGGCCCAACCACAGCCCATCACCCAGCACGCGCGCGTCGCGGCCCTCGCCTGAGACGGCGAACAGCTCACCCGTCTCGGGATCCATTCGCAGGCTCAGCCGCTGGCCCTCGCGCTTGACCGGCAGGGGCGCCTGCATGAAGCCCCGCTTGTCGGGCCCCAGCGCCCACTCGAGGGTCGGCTCGGTGTCGCCGCCGGAAATCACCAGCGCCACGTAGCGGCCGTGCTCACCCAGCAGCATCAAGGCGCTGCGCGCGTCGGGGCGGCGCCCGCGAAAGAGTTCCCACAGCGGCTCGAGGCGCCCGGGCGGGGTCTCCTGGGTATCGACCAGGGCCGAGAAGTCGACCCCTGACCCCATCACGTCGGCGTCGATCACCACCCGGCCGCTGCTCTCGCTCTCGGGCTCGCCGAAGTCGATCACCCCGCCGGTGATCGCCGGCTTGCGGCCCAGCGCCATCAACCCCACGGTGTCCGGGCCCTCGCCCAGCGTCACTTCGCGGGTGCGTTTGTCCATTCGGCCGGGGCTGGTGAGCGGGTACTTCGCGCCGAAGTCGGTCATCAGCTCGACGCCCGAGGCCAGGCGCTTGCTCTCGCTGCGGTTGCGCAGGAACACCGCGCCGACGATGGTGAGCGCGAGCACCACCACGCCCGCGGCCACCGTGCGCCCGACCCGCCGGCCGATCTCCTGCGCGCGGCGGAGCAGGCGCTGGGCCGAAGTCTCCTTCGACTTGCTCAGGAACGAGTTGACCTGAACGACCTTCTCCAACTCGGTGATCAGCGCGCTGGCCGTCGGGTAGCGATCGTCGGGGTTGGGCTTGAGGCAACGCGCGACGATGGCGTCGAGGCGCTTGTCGAGATCGGGCTTCTTGGTCGAGGGCGGGTCGAACTGGCCGACCGGCAGCTCGCCGGTCAGCGTCTCGTAGAGCATCACGCCCAGCGAATAGAGATCGGCGCGCGGGCCGGCGCTCTTGGCGTCGACCGACTGCTCGGGCGCCATGTACGAGGCGGTGCCCATCGACACGTGCGTCTGGGTGAGGTTTCGCTGGGCGGGGCCGTGTGATTCGTCGAGCCCGGCCAGGCCGAAGTCGGTCACCTTGGGAATGCCGCCGGCCTGCTCGTCGAAGAGAATGTTCTCGGGCTTCAGATCGCGGTGGATGACGCCGCGGCCGTGCGCGTACTCGATGGCCCGGGTGACCAGCAGCATCGCCATCAGCGCGCGGTTGGTGTCGAAGTCGGGCTCGCGCATCTTCTCGCGCAGCGACGGCCCGTCGACGAACTCCATCACCAGGTAATAGGTGTCGCCGGCCTTGCCGCGGTCGACGATGGAAACGATGTGCGGGTGACGCAGCGTCGCCAGGGCCGCGCCTTCTTTTTCGAAGCGCCCGACGAACTGCACGTCTTTCGCCAGCTCGTGCTTGAGCAGCTTGACCGCCACGGTGCGCTGGAGCGACAGCTGCGTCGCCATGTGCACCTCGCCCATGCCGCCCTTGCCGACGAGCTGCTTGAGCTCGTACCCCGGGATGGTGGGCGGCTCGACTTTGCGGCTGATGGCGGTGTCCATCATGAGCGGTATGCCGAACTCTCTTGCCGTTCGTCTGGTGTGTTCAGAGATGACGACGCTGCTGACCAATACGCTGAAGCGGCCGAAGTGGCAGGCGAATTCATGCTGAATTCCGTCAGCGTGTCACCCGCCGCCGTTCCGGTTGTAAGCCGCGACGCGGCGCTCACCTCGGCCAGGCCCCGGCTCGAGGCCCTCGCACGTCGGTTGGTGTGGGACAGCGAAGAAGCGCGCGATGTGGTGCAGGGTGCGCTGGTCGAGGCGGTGGAGCGGTGGGACTCGCTGCGGGACGCCTCGGCGCGCGAGGCCTGGCTGCGCCGCATCGTGGTCAATCGCGCCTGGTCGTACCTGCGGCGGCGAAGGTTCTGGAACGCCGTCGGCGCGGTGTTGCTGGTGACCGAAGAACAGGTCGCGCCCCCGCCCGATGAGGCGGCGGAGCAGCGCGAGCATCAGGTTCGGCTGTCGGCGGCGTTGGAGAAGCTGCCGGCCCGGCAGTCGTTGGCCTTCACCCTTCGCTACCTCGAGGGCTGGAGCTTCGAAGAGGTCGCCCAATCGATGGGCATTGGGCGAGGCACGGTGCGCATTCACGTGCAACGCGCGGTCACGGCTTTGCGGAACGCAGGCGTGCTGGGAGAGCGAACATGAAGTGTTCACAGATGGAGCAGGCGCTGCTCGATGAAGCGCTCCCGCGGCCGGAAGGTTTCGAAGCGCACGTGGCGGCCTGCGAGCGGTGCACCGCCTTGGCCCAGGCCCACCGTGATGCGCTGCGCTGGCGGGGCGCGCAGCCAGCTCAGGTGCATCGCCGGCCGATCGCGGAAGTGAAGCGCCGGGCAGGCATCGTGGGGGGCCTGGTGCTCGCGATCGTCGGCACCGCGGGGTGGCTGCAGCTCGAGTTCGGCAGCCGTTCCCCACCAGCACCCGTTCGGGAGCAGGCCCTCGTGCAGCAGGTCCCCGGGCCGGAATGGCCGGTGATGGCGGTGGAAGCGCAGCCCAGTCTCTTCGCGCTGGCCATGCTTCAGGCCACCGTTTCAGCCGACACCGCCCGCGATCCCCGCGAAGACGAAGCGGCGGTGCGGGCGTTCGGCTCGCTGCCGGAATGGACCGCCCCGACCCGAACTCACCCCATGCGCGCTCTGGGCGGCGTGGCCTCACCTGTCGTCTTCACTTCGGAGGATTCACCATGAAGTCACGTTCGCTGCTCCTCGTTCCCTTGCTGTCTGCTGCCGTCTGTTTCGCCCAGGCCACGCCGCGGCCCAGTCCCCCGGTGCCGCCCACCGCCCCGCGCGCGCCGATGGCGCCCCTGCCTCCGATGCCGCCGGGGCCGAGCATCGGAATGGGCATGGGCCTCGGGCCGCCCGGTATTCCGCCGGAGGTCGCGCAGAAGGTCGGCATCAGCGCCGACACGCAGAAGAAGGTGCGCGAGCTCTCGTTCGAGGCGAACGACGCGTTGATCAACCTCGAGGCTGATCTCAAGCGCGCGCAGCTCGATCTGCAGAGGACGCTGGCGCAGCCGCAGGTCGATGAGCCGGCGGTGATGAACAAGCTCGAGGTGGTGAGCCGTGCCGAGCTCGCCGTGCGCAAGAACCGCATGGGCTTGATGGTGCGCATTCGCAAGACCGTGGGTCCCGAGGCCTGGGAGAAGCTGCAGGCCGAGATGCCGGGTCCGGGCGCCGGAATGATGATGGGCGGTGGCGGGCCCGGGCGTCGTGAGATCCGCATCATTCGCACCGATGAAGGCGGCGAGAACATCGACGTGCGCGGCGAGTGAGCTCCCTCTCCCCAGCGGGGGAGAGGGGCTGAAGCTTGCGTGCGCGCTCGATGCTGGGCAAAGGTGCGCCGCGCGACTTGTCGCCTGGGAGCCCTGATGATCACCACTTCTCGATGGCAGCTCGTGCTCGCGGCGTTCGTGTTCGTTTCATGCAGCGGCACGCCGGCGACTGAGGAAGACGCAGGCTCGGGTGGAGGCGGTGCTGCTGCGACGGGTGGAGGCACCGCGACGGGTGGAGGCACTGCGACGGGCGGAGGCACTGCAACAGGTGGCGGCACTGCAACAGGTGGCGGTACCGCAACGGGTGGCGGCACTGCAACAGGTGGCGGTACCGCGACAGGTGGAGGCACGGCAACGGGCGGCGGCACCGCAACGGGCGGCGGCACCGCGACCGGCGGTGGCGGCGGAACGACGGGTGGTGGCGGCGGCAGCACGCCCGACGCCGGCTCCGTGAACCCCTACGTCTTCGTGATCGCGATGGAAAACCAGGACTCGGCCGGCTTCCTCGGCATCTACGGCCACATGAGTGCGCCCTACATCAACGACACGTTGATCGCGCAGTACGGGCACTCCACCGCGTTCGGCGACGTGCTCGGTCCGCTGGTGGTGAGCGAGCCGCACTACGTGTGGATGGAAGGCGGCACCAACGTCTACAGCGACGCCACCTTCGACAGCGACGGCGACCCTTCCGCGAGCAACAGCACCAACGACAGCAATCACCTGATCGCGCAGCTCCGCGCCGCGGGCAACCTGAAGACCTGGCGCTCGTACCAGGAAGGCCTCAACGCGACGACGGGCGCCTGCCCCATCAACAGCGACGGCTTCTACGCGGCGAAGCACGACCCCTTCGTCTTCTTCCAGGACGTCGCGGGAAACCCGCCTTCGCTGACCAACGCCGATTGCGCCGCGCATCACCGCCCGTTCACGACCGCGGGCTTTCAGGCGGACCTCACCGCGATGGACGTGGCGAACTACACCTTCATCACGCCCAACCTCTGCAATGACATGCACGGCGCGAGCGGCTGTCCCAACGGCTGCACGAGCGCGTTCAACGTCGCCGCGTGTGTTGGCGGTGGTGACTCATTCCTCGCCACGAACGTGCCGCCCATCATCGCGTTCCTGCAGGCGCACGGGGGCGTGCTGTTCATCGTGTGGGACGAGCCGGCGCTGACCACCAGCATTCCGTTTCTGGTGGTCGGGCCTCACGTGAAGCCGCACCACACCAGCACGGTGGCGATCAATCACAGCTCGTACCTCAAGTCGCTCGAGCGGATCTTCGGCGTGCCGGTCTCTTCGCGGGTGTCGTCGGTCAACGACTTCTCCGACTTCTTCCAGCCCGGCTACTTCCCCTGACACGCGCGCGCCGCGAGCGCGTCGACGACGCCATCGAACTCCTGCTGCTGCGGTGAGGTGAAGTCGCTTTCTTTCAGGCTGCGAACGGCCTCGAGAAATTTCGGCAGGCCACCGCACGCCGTGCGCAGCCTCGCGAACGCCGGGCCGCCGGTGTCGTAGGTGCGGTAGCCCGCGAGGTCGGCGTTGTTGTAGCGGCGCCGCAGCCCGAGCGACCGTTGCAGGGCGGTGAGGCGCAGTTCCTTGAGCGCGCGCTTCTCGTCGTCCGGGCGCGCGGAGCGGTAGATCGCATCGAGATCTTCGTACGCCTCATGCAGCGCCTTGACGAAGCGCGCACCGCGTTCTTCTCCGGCGATCCAGGACTTCGCTTCCTCCGAGTCGAGCCCCGAGCGGCCCACCACCAGCAGCCACGTCAGCTCATCGGCGATGAAGCTCGCGAGGCTCTCGTCGAAGGCGGACTGGTCCTTCACGTACACGGTCGCGTGCACGCTCTCGTGGAGGATGACGTTGGCGAGGTCGGCGAACGCCTCGGGGCCCTCGGGGATCATGGTGGAGAGCACCGGGTCCTTGAACCAGCCCAGGGTCGAGTACGCCGAGGCGGTGCGCACGGTGACGTCGAGGTCCGGCTCCGCGGTGGCGAGCTCCTGGGCAAACGCCCGCGCTTTGTCCTCAGCGAAGTAGCCGAGGTACGGCACCGAGCCGACGATCGGAAAATTCCAGCGGCGCGGCTCGAACGCGAGGCTCTGGCACCCCTGCACCACCCACACCGCGGCCGGCCGCTGGAGCTCGGCGTAGCGGGTGTAATTGCCCGTGGGGGTCAGCCCGTTGAGCTGACCAAAGCGCTTGATGGCGGGCACCTTCGCGAGCAGCTCCCGCACCCGCGGTGGCACCGAGGCGTCTTCCTTCACCACGTTCAGCGGCCGCGCGAGATGCAGCAGCTCGTACTGACCACCCGCCGCCTGCAGCAGATAGCCGGTGCTGAAGCAGCCGCTTCCGCCCACGCATGCTGCCAAGAGGAGGAGCCACCGCACCGAACGCAATCTGCCACACTCATCGCATGTCGACCCCGCCGCGCAGCACGCGTCACCCGTGGGTTCGGTCTGGTCTCATGGGTCTGGTGCCGCTGCTGCTTCCGTTCGTCTGGGTGCTCGAGCTTGATTCCTGCGGGCAGCCGATCCCCGTCGCCACCGAGCTGACGGGCACGATGGTGATGGGCAAGTTCGAGCTCGAGGGTTGGGCCGTCGTGATTCCCGTGCTGCTGGTGGTGGTGCTCACGCCGTTCATCGCCGCGCGGGTCTCGCTGCTCGGCTGGCGGGTGCTCATTCACGTCCTGGGGTTGGCGGCTTCACTGTTCGCGGGCTGGGGCGCCTTGTTGGCCACGCTCTTCAGCATCTTCACCGAGCGCATGTTTCACGGGGCGGGTTGGGTGGTGATCGCGAGCTTCGTGGGTTCCATCATCGACGCGCTCCTGCGAGTCGTGTGGAGCCTGCGGGAGTGGATGCGCGGTCGCGCGCTTCCGCGGTAATGTTCGCGCTCATCTCGCCCAGGAAGTCATGAACCAGCCGGATCCGCAGTCGCAGGTGTTGAAGGAATTGGAAGCACTCCGCCTTCGGGTGGCTGAACTCGAAACGATGCAGGGGGCCCGGAAGAACCGGCGTCGCTCGTTGCTGGCGTTCTCTCTGGCTGGGTTGTTAGCGGTGGGCGCGGGAACCGCCTTCGCCGCGAATGGCGCTTGCCCCAACGGCTACCCGTTCTGCTTCGCGCCCAACACCCCGGCGACCGCTGCCGAGGTGAATCACAACTTCGCGCAGATCAAAGAGTGGTTCGAGACCAAGACGGGGCCGGTGTCGAGCGCGCAGGTCACCACGTCCAAGCTCAACACCACCGACATCGCCCTCAGTGGCGGCAAAATGACCGGCACCAACTCGGCCGGAAACTTCCACATCGACAGCGCCAACAGCGGGCTCTACCTCAACTGGTTCTCCGGCTCGGGCGGCGTGGTGATCGGTGACGGCACGCAGAACCAGGTCGCCAGGTTCGACACGAACGGGAACTTGCAGATCAAATTGGTGAACGGTCGCCAGCCTGCGTACACCGTGACCAAGAGCTGCGCGTCAGCGAACTGCACGGCTGACTGCGGCACGGGCGTGGTCAAGTTGGCGTGGGGCTTTCACGGCGCCAGCGTCACCAACAACATCGGCGGCGACTATTTCTGCGGCAGTGCGCGGCAGTGGCTGGGGTCCTGCATCGGGAACTCGAGCTGTACGGTGACCACGGGCTGCGGGTCGTCATCGCTGTTCCTCGAGTGCTGGTGACTCGAGCTTGGCGATGAACTTGCGCGCGAACAGGTACGCGTCACCGGGCCAGCGCGCCGAGACATAGTTCCCGTCTTCGACCACGAAGGCGTGGCCGTCGTCGGTGTCGGTGCCTCGCGACATCAGGTGCGTGGGGCCGCGAACGAAATCAGACGGAGCAGCGAGCGACGCACGCACCTCCTCTTCCACGTACGCGGGGTATGTTCGGTAGTACTTGCCGAGCTTCCACGCGGTCGACCAGTACGCGACGCGTTCCATGTACGCGGGCAGGCAGGTGGTCTTCTTGCCCTTGAGCACGTTCGCGCGCGCGGCGACCAGCACCCCGTGACAAATCGCGCCGACCGGCCGTTTGAGTTCGCAGAACGCGCGCACCTTCGCCTGCAACACTTCACTGCCGAGGTACTGCCTCATTCCAGGCGCGTGGCCACCGGGGAGCAGAAGGGCGTCGTACGCGGTGACGTCGAGCGTCTTCCACGAGAGCGGCTTGATGAACTCCGGTGCGAAGGTGAGCTCTTCGTAGAACTGCTTCGGTTCCGGCTCAGCGCCGAGTTGCCCGAACAACACGCCTTTGATCAGCAGCGGATCAGCAGCCGGAGTCACTTCGCCGGTCTCGGTGACGAAGGTGACGCGATGGCCGGCGCGGGTGAGCAGCTTCCAGGGAACGGCGACTTCGGTGACGTCGAAGTCGGTGTCCGGCAGCGGAATCCAGACGTGTCTCGCCCTCACTTCTTCTTCAGCAGATCGGCGAACGAGCGTTTGGGCGGGTTGCGGCGCAGCTCATCGGCGAGGCGCTCGCGTTCGGACTCGACCGCCTTGTCGCGCCGCAGGTCGGTCGCTTCGGTCGCTTCGTTCTTGGTGACGGCTGAGAGCGGCCGGATGGAATCGATGCGCCGGTCCGGCCTGTATTCGGAAGCCATCCCGGCAGCCTACAGCGCAACAACCTGCGCAACCACCGGGCCTCTTTGCGGCCACCTGCGCGCGGCACGGCGACTGCTCAGGGACCGCGCATGTTCCGCCTGCTCACCTTGCTGTTCCTCGTCCTCGCTTCAGGTTGTGTGGCCGGCAATGTGGCGGCGGGAGCGCTCCTGTTGCCCCTCCGCGTGCCGGTGATGGGCGAGCCTTCCGCGCCGCACGAAGACTTCGAGGTCACCACCACCGACGGCATCGCGCTCGATGGCTGGTTCTTCTCGCCGAAGGTGCCTCCGCGCGCGGTGCTGATCTTCGTGCACGGCAAGGACATCAACCGTCAGCACTTCCTGAGTGCGTCGCAGCGGTTCCTCGACGAGGGCATCGCGGTGACGGCGTTCGATCAACGCGGGCACGGCCGCTCGACCGGCGAATACGTCACCTATGGCGCCAGGGAGGTCGGCGACCTGCGCTGTGTGATCGACAGGGCTTTGGCGAAGTGGGGCCGCGCGCTGCCGGTGGTGCTGGTGGGCGAGTCGCTCGGCGCGGCGGTTTCGCTGCAGACGGCCGCGGTGGACTCACGTGTGCGCGTGGTGGTGGCGGGCGCTTCGTTCGCCGACCTCACCACCGTCATCGACGATCATGCTCCCGCGATTCTGGGCGTGAAGGGAAAGACCCGGGCCATCGCCGTGGCCGAGAAAGCGGGCGGTTTCCGGGTGGCCGACATTTCGCCCGAACGTTCAGCGCGCCACATCACCGTGCCGACGTTGCTGCTGCACGGCTCCGACGACACCTATCTGCCGCTCAAGCACTCCCTGCGAATCTACGAAGCGCTCGCGGGCCCCAAGGAACTCGTGCGCCTCGAGGGCGTCGACCACATCGGCATTCTGCTCTCGCCCCAGGCGTGGACGGCGATCGATCGCTTCGTGGGTGAGGCCCTGGGGCCGGCGGTCGTCACCACTGCGGTGATGTCGGCGCGCCCAGAGTAGAGAGGTGCTGATGATCACCGTTCGACCCGTGGAGCGAGCAGAGGTGAGCGCCGTGGTCGAGCTCGTACGCACCACGCTGGCCGAGTTCGGCATTCAGTTCGGAGTGGGCGCGAGCACCGACACCCAGCTCGAGCAGCTCCCCCAGAGCTACGCCGCGGAAGGCGGCACCTTCTTCGTCGCCTGCGAAGGCGAGACCCTCATCGGCACCGCGGGCGTCGCGCGGGTCGAGCCCGGCGTCTTCGAGCTTCGCAAGATGTACCTGAGTCCCCCTGCGCGCGGCCGGGGCGCGGGGCAGCAGCTCTTCGATGCGTGCCTCGCGTTCGTCAAAGCCCACGGGGGCAAGCGCCTGGTGCTCGACACGACCGAACAGATGACCGCCGCGATCGCGTTCTACGAGCGCAACGGCTTCGTGCGGGACGACAGCCAGCGGCGGGCTTCGCGCTGCTCGCGCGGTTACCGGCTCGAGCTCTGAGCCTGCCAACTGACCGCTGCGCCGCGCACCACTCCGCGCGCCAGTTCGTGGCCCTTCTGGTCGAGCAACAACACTTGCGCGCCACCGACCTGAACCACCTGCGCCTGCCAGGTGACTTGTCCGGCGATGGGGCTGGGGGCGATCTCAGCGCGGCCTTGATGTCGCTGCTTGAAGTCGTGAAAGGCGGCGGCGACCGGGGCAGGCAGGGTGCTCAGCTTCTGCACCACGAACGAGGCGGGCAGTTGGGCACGGCCGTAGAGCGCGAGCTGGTCTGCGTAGTCCTGCCGGGCGACGCGTGAAAAATCAGGAGTGACTCGGGGCGACGGAGCGGCCCCACCCTGCAGCCGGGTGAAGAGCGCCATTTCCCTCGAGAGTCCGGTGGCCTTCTGGTGGTCGGCGGGGCTCAAACCGGTGCGCTGTGAAAGGGGCGAGAGCCGCATGACTTCCCATTGTCGGGAAGCAGCGCGTCAGAGTTGCGAAGGTTTGAGCGGAAACGAGGGTTTCTCGGCACCTGAGAAGCGCGGGCAGGGTGCTTCACGTCTTCAGAAGCCCAGAGGAACGCGGCCGGTCGGGGTTTGCCTCGATGCACGAATCGAGCGGGCCCTCGCCGCGTGACGAAGACGCTCACGGGACCTGGTCTTTTCCCCAAACCGGAGCGGGTTCCGGTTTCGGTCAGATTCGGCGCTTTCGACTGCGTTCCGTGACGACCTTCGCGGGCACCGAGGGCCTGCTTGCGACGAGCACGGGAGAGATCGAGCCCCCCTCACCTCGACGCTACTTCTTCGTCAACCGCTCCGAGAGCAGGCCACGCACCGCATCGAGACGCATCGGCTTGGTCAGGTAGCCATCGGCCTGCGCGGTCTTGGCGGCGGCAATGAGCCGGTCTTCACCCATCGCCGAGAGCAAGAAAACGGGCGTGTGCGCGAGCGCCACGTCAGCTCGAATCGCCTTGCAGACCTCGAGCCCATCGAGCCCGGGCATCAACACGTCGAGGAAGATGAGATCAGGCTTCTCTTTGCGAATCAGCTCGAGCGCGACGTCGCCCCGCTCGGCGCGCAGCACCCGGTGCCCGGCCTTGGTCACCACGCGCGAGGTGAAGTCGAGAATCGACGCGTCGTCGTCGGCCACCAGCACCAGCTTCGGCTGCCCCGGGCCCTTCTTCTGGCGATCGAGCAGCATTTCCACTGCGTAGAGCAGCTGCTTCTCGGTCACGGGGTCGAGGTTCACCACCCGCAGGCCCGCCAACAAGAGTTCCGGTCGCGACCAGGACACCACCGCCGAAACAGTCGCCTCGGTGCCGTCGGGCAGACCCAGCGCGAGCGTGACCTGCTCGTCTTTCGTGAGCGCCTGCGGTGTCTTGAGCGTCAGGCCATGCGCCGACAGGCTCTTGGTCGAGCAGCCCGGCATCGCGCGCGGTCTCAGCACGCGCGCGGGTAAATCACAGTCAGCCCGGGGCTCGGCGCGGCCCGCGATGCGCGCGGCGTCGTCGTGGTCTGCCACCAAACCGCGCAGCTTCTCGAGCGAGGGCTCGTCGACCTTCACCAGCACGCCGGCCGCCTGGCCCATGCCCAGCGGCCGCAGCTGCTGCACGGTGGCGGTGATGTTGATGGCTTCGTCGAACTCGGGCGCGTCGACCTCCACCGTGACCTGGGCACCGACCGCGAAGGGCTCGGTGGTCGGCACGAAGACGCGCTCTCCGCCTGACACGACGACCTCGGACCACAAGCGCGCGCGAGCGAGAAAGTGGAGCTTGAGGCCGGTGGTCGGCGGAGGTCCCATCAGCTCGTCACGTTGAATCGGAAGTGCATGCAGTCACCGTCCTGGACGACGTACTCTTTGCCTTCGATGCGCAGCAGGCCCTTGTCCTTGACCGCTTGCTCGCTCCCCAGGGTCAGGAGGTCCGTGCAGGACATTACCTCGGCCTTGATGAAACCCTTCTCGAAGTCGCTGTGAATCACGCCCGCAGCCTGGGGTGCGGTGTACCCACGGTGAATCGTCCACGCGCGGCACTCCTTCTCGCCGACGGTGAAGTACGTCCACAGGCCGAGCATCTTGAAGCCGGCGCGCACGACCTTGTTGAGGCCCGGCTCATCGAGCCCTGCGTCTTTGAGGAACGAGGGGCGGTCCTCTTCGGGCAGTTGCTGAATCTCGGCCTCGAGCGCGGCAGCGAGCACCACCACCTCGGCCTTTTCCTTCGCCGCGATCTCCTTCACCTTGAGCACCAGCGGGTCTTTGTCGGCGGCAGCGAGCTGCGCCTCGGAGACGTTGGCGATGTAGAGCACCGGCTTGTTGGTGAGCAGGAACAGCTCGTGAATGATCTCCTGCTCGTTGTCCATCAGGTCATGGCCGCGCACCGGAATGCCCTGGTCGAGCTTGGCCTTCACCTTGAGCAGCACCGCCAGCTCGGCCTTGGCGATCTCGCCTTCCTTGCCCGGGCCCTTGGCGTTGCGCTGCGTCTTCTCGAGGCGCTTGTCGACGGTCTCGAGGTCCTTGAGGCACAGCTCGGTGTCCACCACGTCCTTGTCGCGCTGGGGATCGACGCTGCCTTCCACGTGGGTGACGTTGTCGTCGATGAAGCAGCGCAGCACGTAGAGCACCGCGTCGACCTGGCGGATGTTCGCGAGGAACTGGTTGCCCAGGCCTTCACCCTTCGAGGCGCCACGCACCAGCCCGGCGATGTCGACGAACTCGAGCGTCGTGTAGATGAGCTTGAGCGGCTTGACCTTGGCGGCGATCGCCGCGAGGCGCTCGTCGTGCACGGGCACGATGCCGATGTTCGGCTCGATGGTCGCGAAGGGGTAGTTGGCAGCCAACACGCTGGCGTTGCTCAGCGCGTTGAAGAGGGTGGACTTGCCCACGTTCGGGAGCCCGACGATTCCGATGGAGAGACCCATAGCGGGCAGGCCGTTACCACCTCCCCCGGCCCAGCGCACGGGCCGTCAGAACAGGTTTGAGGGAACCGGCTCCGCGCGCGGGCCCGAGGGAACTCGGGGGCTTACCGGCGCCCGCACGTTCCGAAAAGAGGCTCCGTCCTCGCTGCATATGACCCTCTCGACCGGAACCGTCGCCGCCCGCCGCGCTGCCCTGCCCCCGCAGAACGTGCTGCGCTCGAAGACCCTCGAGACCTTCTTTCAGCAGGCCATCAAAGACCTCGGCCGCTCCCTCGAGCGCGTCGGCGGCGCCGATGGCTTCCAGGCCGCGGCGTCGAAAGGGCCCACGCCCAGCGGCGCCCCCGACACCTCGAACCTCAGCGGGTTTCGCTCGAACCAATTTGACGGCGTCATTCGCGAGATGGCGGCGAAGTACGGGGTGCCCGCGCGGCTGATCAAATCGGTCATCGAACAGGAATCGAAGTTCAAGCCCGACGCGCGTTCCGGCGTGGGCGCCCGGGGCCTGATGCAGCTGATGCCGGGCACGGCGCGCGAGCTGGGCGTGCGCAACCCCAGCGGTCCCCGGCAGAGCATCGAGGGCGGCACGAAGTACCTCTCGCGCTTGCTCAAGCAGTTCAAAGGCAACGTGCGGTTTGCGCTGGCTGGGTACAACGCGGGGCCGGGCAACGTGCGCAAGTACGGCGGGGTGCCGCCGTTTCGGGAGACGCAGACTTATGTTCGCAACATCACCGCGAATTATTATCGGTAAGACAGCAGCTGGCCCTCACCCCGACCCGGTCCCCCGCGGGGAGAGGGGGATTTACGGCGCTCGCAGCTGACGCTCGAGCATGCGCGCCGCGAGGCGCACTTCTTCACTCTGATCGACGCGCGCCCGCCGATTGCCCCGCGGTGCTTTGACGTCATCGAGCAACCCCTGCGCTTCGGTGCGGCTGGCGTTCGCCGCCTTGAGCTCGACGAACATGCTGCGCAGCGCGTGCGCGGTGAGCAGCAGCGGATCTTTGACGCTCTCGAGGCGCACCTTCGCCGAGCCCAGCGCGTTGCGCGCCGCTTCGATCTTCCCGTTGATGGCCTCGAGCGCGGCCAGGTACGAGAGGAACAGGCCCTCGTGCCGCACGTCGCCGACGTCACTGAGCAGCGAAAGTGACTCCGCGAGCGTCACGTGGGCCTTGCTCAGCTCTCCACGCTCGGCCTGCAGGTGCGCCAGCTTGCCCAGGAAGTAACCCTGGAGCCGCACCTCGCGGATCGCCCGGCACCGCTGCACGGCATCACGGAGAAAGGCGTGCGCCAGCTCGAGGCGATTCTGGTCCTGGAAGATGGCGCCCATGGTGCCGAGAATGCGCGCCTCGTTGAGCCTGTCGCCACGCTCGCGCGCCAGGGGGAGCGCCTCGTCGCAGTGAACGATGGCATCGGCCGGCTCGTGCCGCGCCACCCGAACGATGCCCATGTACGCGAGCGTCTCGATCTGAGTGGCCTTGTCGTCGGCCGCCCGCGCGACCGAGAGCGCTTCTTCGAGCCCCTCGAGCGCGGGGTCGATGTTGCCCGAGACGAACCGCGAGACCGCGAGGTCGCGAAGCACGCGCGCGAGCAGCGGGCCGCTGTGGGTGGTGCGCGCCAGGGTGAGCGCCTGGGTGAGCTCTTCCACCGCCTGCACCAGGCGGCCGCGCACGCGCCAGGCATTGCCGCGCTGTTGCAGCCCGATGGCGAGGGTCTCGGCGTCGACGCCGACCGAGCGCCCGACCCGAATGGCGTCGTCGAGCAGCGCGAGGTGAGACGCGTACGGCCCGGTGCGAACGATCACCGGCTCGAGCACGTTGAGCGCCCGCAGCGCCGCCGACGCGCTCTCTTGGGTGGGCGGCAGGGTGGAAAGCGCGCGCTCGAACACCTCGGTGAGGTTCTGGCGCTCGACGAACAGCTCAGCCATGCCCTCTTCGGTGCGCTCGGTGCCCAGCTTCTCCAGGCAGCGCTGGCCGAGCTCGAGCACGTGCGCGGCGTGGCGCGAACGGGCGTGACCGACGCCCTCGAGCGCTTCCAACTTCTGCCCGGCGAACTCGTGCACGCTCTCGAGCATGCCCAGGCGCAGCTCGTCGGGGAGCTCGGGCGCGACCGAGTGCGTGAGCAACGACTTGCGGTGCAGCGAAGCCACCACCTCGAGCCGCAGCGGCGCGACCGAGAAGGCGGTGAGATCGAGCACCTCGACGGCGCTCTCCGGCGTGAAGCCGCCGCGAAAGACCGACAGCTGCGCCAGCGCCGCCTGCTCCACCGGCGAGAGGAGCTGCCACGACCAGTCGATGGTGTTCCACAGCGTCTGGTGGCGGCCCTGAGCGGGCGCGGTGCCGCCGAGCACCTCGAAGCGCGCGGACAAGCGGTCGAGCAACGCCTGGGGGTTGACGGTCTCGAGCTGGGCGGCGGCGAGCTCGATCGCGAGCGCATGACCTTCGAGGCGTTCGCAGATCTGCGCGATCACCCCGAGGTCCTGCGCGGTCGGCTTCGCGCCGACGAGCTGCGCGCGCGCGACGAACAACTGCACGGCGTCCGACGCGGTGCCGCCCGTGGTGGGCAGCGCGTTGAGCGGGTGCACCGACTCGCCCTCGACGCGAAGCGACTCGCGGCTGGTGACGAGGAAGCGGGTCTCCGGGGCAAACTCCAGCCACGCGCCGACGGTGCGCTTGCCGTGTTCGACCACCTGCTCGAAGTTGTCGAGCACCACCAGCGCGGGCCCCAGGCTGCGCAGCGTGCGCCCGGTCTGGGTCACTGAATCGTTGCTCGCGTCGAGCGGCACCTCGACGGTGAGCGCGCGGGCGACGGCCTTGCACACGTCTTCCGCGGAGCGCGCCTCGACGAGATCGACGAACCAGGTGCCGCCGCTCTTCGCCCAGTGCTCGCGTTGCCGCCACGCCACCTCGCGCACCAGCCGGGTCTTTCCCACGCCGCCAAAGCCGACCACCGTCACCAACCGCGCGCCCTCGTCCAACGCGGTGGACAGCGCCGAGAGATCGCTTTCGCGGCCCACGAAGGGACCTACGGGAGGGAGCAGGTTGGTGCGGCCCGGCCGCTCGTTCAGAAACTCCGAGACGGCGGCGAGAAACGCATCTTCCTGAGGCAGCGGCGCGCGCTTGCGGCCGGGCCGGGTGGTGGGCTCGGGCCGTTTGACGGTGATCGTTTCTTTGGTGGGAATGAGCGCGGGCCCGTTCTGCGCCGAGGTGACGGGGTCGGGGAAGAGGGCCTTGAGCGCGAGCGCCACCCGGTGCGCGGAATGCGAACTCTTGGTGTCATCGAGGTATGCCTCGAAGGCGTCGGCGGCGGCGGCGCAGTCGGGGAACCGCGCGCTGCGCTCGGCTTCGAGCATGCGCATCACCACGTCTTCGACGGCGCGGGGCAGCGAGGGCACCAGGGAGCTGGGCGCGGGAATGCGGTGCTCGAGAATTGCGCGCAACGCCTCGGCATCGGAGGGCTTGAGGAAGAGCCGCTTTCCGGTGAGCAGTTCCCACGCGACGATGCCGAGGGCGAACTGATCAGATCGCCCGTCGAGGTCCTGGGCCTCGAGCTGTTCGGGCGAGAGATACGCGAGCTTGCCCTT
>JAYVNA010000013.1:0-7866 GCA_043758715.1 Archangium sp. | reverse complement strand
GGAGAGTGTTATGCCAGCGCGAGGAACGACTCGAGCAGCCGCGTCACTTCCGCCATCTGGGTGGTGTCTGCGAGCTTCACCGCGATGCGCCCCTGCGTGAGCAGCGTCTTGACCTGGCCTACGACCTGATCTGCTTCAGGGCTCGGGTTTTCCTGCGCGCTCGTCTCGAGAATCCGCACCAGCCGTTCTGCTTTATCGAGCACCCGGGGGAAGTGCTGGTGCACGTTCTCCTTGTCCTTCTCCGCTTGCTGGTTGGCGTAGTCGGCCTGCTCCTTCACCAGCTTGTCGACTTCCTGAGGCGCCAGCGTGGTGCGGGCGTCGATGCGAATCGCTTCCGCGATGCCGGTGGTGGTGTCGACCGCGCGCACCGAGAGCGTGCCTTCGTTCGACAGCTCGAACGTCACTTCGATCGGCACGTCGGACCGGCGCTCCACGGTGAGATCGCCCAGCACCAACTCACCGAGCCTCGTGCACTCGTCGGCCCACTCGCTCTCGCCCTGGAAGATCGGCAACCGCGCCGTGGTCTGGCCCGCGCGATTGGGAAGGAAGGTCTCCTTCGCCACCGAGGGGACCGGGGTGTTGCGCGCGATGAGCTTGCGCACCGTGCCGCCGAGCACGCCGACCGACAACGAGTGCGTGGCGACATCGATGAGCGTGGTCGCGCCCGCGCGATTGGCGAGCTCGGTGGCGTGCACCGCCGCGCCCAGCGCCACCGCCTCATCGGGGTTGAGGCCCGAGACCGCGGGGCGGCTGAAGAACTCCTGCACCAGCTTGCGCACCAGCGGCACGCGCGTCATCCCACCGACGAGCATCACCGCTTCGATGTTGTCGGCTTCCAGCTTCGCTTCACCCAGCGTCCGGCGCACCACCTCGAGGCAGCGATTGCTCAACGGCTCGGCGAGCGACTCGAAGAAGTCCCGGGTGAGCGCGGTGTCGAGCTGACAGAAACGCCCGTCATTGCCTTCGGAGTGATCGCCCAGCTCCGTCGCCGACAGGAACGCCTCGGGCTGATCAGACAAGGTGCGCTTGGCGCGTTCCGCCGCGTAGCGCAGCCGCTGCATCGACACCCGGTCCTTCAGCACGGCCTCGCGGTAGAGGTCAGGCACCTGCGCCACCAACCACTGCACGATGCACGCGTCGAAGTCGTCGCCGCCCAGCTGTGGATCGCCGCCGGTGGCCTTGACCTCGAACACGCCGTTCTCCATCTCCAGAATCGAGACGTCGAACGTGCCGCCGCCGAGGTCGAACACCAGCACGCGACCGCGCACCGAGTTGACCAGCCCGTAGGCCATCGCCGCGGCGGTGGGCTCGTTGACCATGCGCAGCACTTCGAGGCCCGCGATGCGCGCGGCTTCACGCGTGGCCTGGCGCTGACCGTCGTCGAAGTTCGCGGGCACGGTGATCACGCAGCGGGAGACCGAGCGGCCGAAGTGCGCCTCGGCGTCGAGCTTGAGCTCACCCAGCAACATCGCGCTCACCTGGGTCAGCGGCATGGTGCGGCCGGCGACCTTGATGCGCACTTCACCTGAGGGGCCCTGAATGAGCGGGTACGGCACCACGATCTTCGCGGCCGCGGCGAGCTCCGGAGTCCACCGCTTGCCGATGTAGCGCTTGGTGGCCGGCGCCACCCGGTCGGGGGCTTCGTCGCCCAGCATCTGCGCGCGCTCACCCACCACGCGATCGCCCATCGCGGTGAAGCCGACGACGGAGGGTGTCAGCCGCGAGCCCTGCCGGCTCGGGATCACGATCGGCCGGCCGTTCTCCACCGTCGCCACCGCGGAGTAGGTCGTGCCCAGGTCGATGCCAATCACCGGTTCCATGCGCGCGGCGACCTTAGCTTCAAATTCCGTTCAGAGCGGTTCCCTTTCCCACCTGCTTGAGAGCGGAGCCCGGGTCGAGCACGCTCCAGCCCATGCGAAGACTCCTGGGGGCGGTGTGCATCGCATTCGCCGTGGGCTGCACGGGTCAGGTGGGCGAAGCGGTCGACAGCGGGACCCCGGCCTCTGATGGCGGAGCCACGGGCGGCGGCCTCGGTGGGGGCAGCGGAGGTGGCGGCGGCGGCGAGGTCGACGCAGGTGAGGATGCCGGGCTGGATGCAGGACTCCCGGACGCAGGCCCGTTCGACGATGGTGGTTCAGGCCTCGAGGTCCGGCCGCCGAACCCGACGTGCATTGCGCCTCCGCCGCCCCCGAATAATTCCGGCGTGACGACGCAGCGGGTCTTTCCCGCACTCAGCTTCAGTCAGCCCATCGGCCTCTTCAACGCGCCCGGCGACCCCAACCGCGTCTTCGTGCAGGAGCGCCTCGGCACCATCCGCTCGTTCCCCAACCAGAACGACGCCGGCGTGGGCAGCGTGCAGCTGGTGCTCGACATCACCGGGCGCGTCGACGCACAGGGCGAAGGCGGCTTCCTCGGCATGGCCTTTCACCCGCGGTGGCCGACGGTGCCCGAGGTGTTCGTCAGCTACACCGAGACCGCCTCTCCGCTGCGCGCCGTGGTCTCGCGCTTCAAGAGCCTCGACTCGGGGCTCACGCTCTCGGCCGCGAGCGAAGAGCGAAGAGCGAAGAGCGAAGAGCGAGTGTTCACCGTCGACCAGCCCTACAACAACCACAACGGAGGCAGCATCTCGTTTGGCCCCGACGGCTTCCTCTATCTGGGCCTGGGTGACGGCGGCTCGGGCGGCGACCCCACGGGCTCAGGTCAGCGGCTCAACACCACCCTGGGCAAGTTCATCCGCATCGACGTGAACGTGCCGTTCGCACAGAAGTACGCGATTCCTCCGACGAACCCCTACGCGGCCGACAACACGCCGTGCAATCTCACCTCGTCGAACACCAGCGCCCCGTCGAGCACCGTTCGTTGCGCGGAGATCTACGCGTTGGGCGTGCACAACCCGTGGCGCTGGAGCTTCGACCGGGTCTCGGGCGAGCTCTGGGTCGCCGACGTCGGCCAGGACACGTGGGAAGAAGTCGATCGCATCGTGCTCGGCGGCAACTACGGCTGGAACCAGCGCGAGGGGAAGCACTGCTACAGCCCCGCGACCGGCTGTCAGACCGCGGGATTGATCGATCCCGTGCTCGACTACCCGCGCAACGCGACGGGTATGAGCGGCAACTCCACCACGGGCGGCTACGTGTACCGGGGCACCGCGATCCCCACGTTGGTAGGAAAGTTCGTCTTCGGTGATTACGGCTCGGGGAAGATCGCGTCAGTCGAGTCTGACGGCCTGGGCGGCTTCACCGCGAACCTGCTGGTCGACACCAACATCAGCCTGGCGAGCTTCGGGCAGTTGGCCGACGGCGAGGTCTACGCGCTCGACATCGGCAGCGGCCAGCTTCACAAGTTGGTGCCGAGCGGGCCGCCGCCGGCCGACACCTTCCCTCAATTGCTTTCACAGACAGGGTGCTTTGAGCAAAGCGACCCCAAAGTACCGGTCGCCGCCATGATTCCCTACGAGGTCAACGCGCCGCTGTGGAGCGATGGCGCCTCGAAGGAGCGGTACTTCGCGATCCCCGATGGCACCACCATCAACGTCACCGCGCCGGGAGACTTCGACTTTCCCAACGGCACCGTGCTCGCGAAGACGTTTCGCCTCGGAGGCAAGCGCATCGAGACGCGCCTGTTCATGAAGCACCTGACGGGCAACTGGGCTGGCTACACCTACGAGTGGAATGACACCGAGACCGAAGCGACGCTGCTGCCGGCAGCGAAGGCGCGCGTGGTCGGCGCTCAGACGTGGAACTACCCGAGCCGCGGTCAGTGCCTGCAATGCCACACCGCCATCGCGGGTCGATCGCTCGGGCTCGAGCTGGGTCAGCTCAACCGTGAGGTCACCTCCACGGCGACGGGCCGCACGCGGAACCAGTTGGAGACCCTGGTGGGCCTGGGCTTCTTCAGCGCTCCGTTCGCGGGGCCGGTGAACACCTTGCCGAGGTATGAGCCGCCGTTCGGCACCGGGCCGCTCGAGTCGCGGGCGCGAGCGTACCTGCACGGCAACTGCGCTGGGTGTCATCAGCAGGGTGCGGGTCAGGGACCGGCGGACTGGCGGTACTCACTGGCGTTCAAAGACACGAACACCTGCAACGTCGCACCGAGCGCGGGCGACCTGGGGACTGCGGGAGCGAAGTTGATCGTGCCGGGATCTCCCTCGACCAGCATCGTGTCGAGGCGCATTCATTCGCTCAATGCCTACCGCATGCCGCCGGTGGGAACCGCGCTCGAAGATCCGCAAGGCACCGCGCTCGTCGATCAGTGGATCAGCTCCCTGACCGCCTGCCCTCCGTGATCAGTTGAAGCGAAACTCGTAACCAACCATCGCGAGGGGCGCGACGTTGAAATAGTTGAACAGCACCGGCACGGTGATCAGCAGCGTGTGTTGTTCACGATCGCCCAGGTGCACCATCACCGGCGTGAGCGAGAAGCCGCCCACCAAGCGAAGATCACCCAGGTGAAAGCCGAACATCGCGCCCGCGCCGAAGGAGAACCGGCGCACGAGGTGAACCCGCAGCCCCACGTCGATGCCGGCGAACAAGACCGCGGTCGTGTAGAGCAACGGCCACTGAAACTGGATTTGTGGAATGGCGTACAGGCTGACTTTCCCGAAGCCGAAGGTGACCGGAAAGCCGACGAGCGTGGAGAGCCCGGCGGCCAACTGAAATCCGAACCTGAAGCCGCTTGCGCGCGCCAACCACGCGTCGTCGGATTCTTCGAGCGCCAGGGGGCTGTGACCTCGGCCCTCTTCATCCTGAGGCTGCGCCGTGGCCAGCGCCGCGGTCGCCATCACCAGGAGAAACCAGGCTCTCATCAGCGAGTCGTATCATGCACACCTCGCTCGTCAGTCCCTGAGCGGAATTCCCGTGAAGGGCAACATCAACGCGGCGCCCTGGCTCTCCTTGAGCTTCACCGAGATGTACGTGCCGCCGCTCTCGCCCTCGCCGAGCCAGGCGTAGACCTTCTTCTTCACCCGGTAGACCTCGTGGTCACCGAAGAGAAAGGCCTTCTCCCACTCGGGGTACTTCTCGCAGAGCGCGCGGATGATGTTCAGCGATGCCTTGGACATGGTGCGCAGCGTAGTTCAGGTCGCCCACGCGCCTCGCCACGCATCGCGGGGTCTGTTCGCTGAATCGCGGCGTTGCGTCCGCGCGTAGTGCGAGGCCTCGCTGCAGGTGATCGGCGGAGGTGCTCGGATTGAGAAGCGCACAGCCCTGGGGCGGGTGGCGGCTCGGGGTTTTCCGCGGTGCTCGACTCGCACAGGCCCTCGTCCCGCGACGAGGACGTTCACGGAACGAAGTCGGCACTCAATCGACCAGCGCGCAGGGGACGCGGAGGCATCGACGTCGAGCTGAATGGACGTACCCGCCGGTGATTGCCTGCCGTCAAAAGGGAACTCGGTCGCCCAGCGTGACCCAAGTGACCACCGCACAGGTCGGGCTGTGCGCTGGTCGATTGAGTCCTCGACTTCGTCCCGTGAGCGTCCTTGCGCGGCGACGAGGGCCGCTGCGAGTCGAGTACCGCGGCAAACCGCGAGCCCCACCCACCCCGAGGCTGTTCGCACTTCGATCCGCGCATCCGCCGAACAACTGCTCCCCGTACGCGACTCATGGCCGACACGACGACAGAGCTCGCTCGTACCGCCTCACCATCGCGACTCCGAGACAACTGAAGATCACTCTCAGGGTTCTCGGACCCTGGTGACCCTTCACCTCCCGCGCGGCGATCTTCGCCGCCTGGTCCGCAGGAAAGCCGAACGCGCCGGTGCCGATCGCGGGGAACGCCACGCTCGAGAGTTCAAGTCGATCGACCTCGGCAAGCACGCTTCGATAGCAGCGCGCCAAGAGCTCCGCTTCGCCAGCTGTTCCGCCCTGCCAGACGGGCCCGACGGTATGGATGACGTATCGTGCGGAAAGCTTGAACGCAGGGGTCACCTTCGCTTCGCCGACTTCGCACCTCACGCCCGGCCTCAGCTGGGGGAACGCCAGGCCAGCCGCCTTCAACTCAGGGCCAGCGGCCGCCTGAATCGCACCATCGACGCCGCCTCCCCCCGCGAGCGTGGCGTTCGCAGCATTGACGATCGCGTCGACGGTCAGACTGACGATCGAGCCCTCGATAATTTCGATGCTCAAGCGTGCCTCTCAACCCAGACTCAGGAGACGTAACGCTCGAGCCCCTTGAACGAGAGCTCGAACCAGCGCTTGAAGCCCCACGAGACCGGCTTGATCATCGGCGAGAAACCCCGGTGCGAATCGTAAGCCACGCGATAGCGCAGGCGCGTCTTCCCGCTTTCCACCCGCGTGGTTTCGATCACCTGCACCATGCGCGTCGCCAGCGGCAGCGACCAGTGCGAGACGTACGCGACCGTGCGCGCGCCGGGCTCGTGTTTGAGCACGTGCACCCGCATCGCCATGAAGGCGTAGAGCTCATCCATCACGGCCCCGTCGAGCCGGCGCGGCTCGGTCCACCAATCGAGGCCGACGAAGCCGGGCGACCAGGGCGGATCTCCGACGAAGCCGAGGAACGACGAGTGCACCTTTTCCGGCGTGCCGTCGAAGTCGTGGGAGAGATCGAGCCCGTAGCGTGCTGTCTTCAGCAGCGACTCGTCAGTGGGTTCCAGTCGAAAGGGCATCGGCCAACGCAACCGGGTCGACGCACGCTCCTGGGGCACGGCGTATTGGCGATCGCTCAAGGTGGCCGCAACAGAGCACAGCTCAGCTTCTCTTCTTCAAGGCGAGCACGAACTTTTCCCAATCTTTCTGAAACGTATCGGGGTCCTTGCCGAGTACTTCTTCGAGCGCGCTCCAGCCAGTGCGGTCCTTCGCCTTGAGTTCCTGCGCGCGATTGACAAACTTGATCAGCAAACCCTTCTCCTGCAGCCAGTAACAGAGGTACCGCGCCATCGCGTAATGCACGCCGGTGTCGTCTGCGTAGAACTGCACGTCGCTCATGCTGATCAGCTCGCTGAATTTCGGCACACCCGCCTTCTCACGCAGCGCCGCCTGCAGACCCGGCAGCCGCCAATTGAGCTGACCGATGAAGTGCCCATCGCGCTCGCCGGGAAACTCGAACAATGATCCCAGCCCCTCGTTCAGCCACGACGGCCCGTCAGGCCAGTTCGCGTGCATGAACGGGTGCACCAACTCGTGCGTGAGGGTGCCGTAGCCGGGCTTGATGTTCATCACCATTGCGCGCCGATCCGACAGGTAGAAACCGTACGGAGTCTCGGGCTCGGTCTGGAACATCGACCGCGAGTACTTCGTGTAGGTCGCGGCGTCCTTGAACACCCAGACGTCCTCGAGCTGCTCGGGCGCCTTCGCGAAGAAGTCTTTCAACAGCAGATCACGCGTCCACCGCACGACGTCCTTGCCGCGAGAGCGAACCTTCTCCGGCGCCTCGTTGCCGAGCACCAGGAACGGCTTTTCCCACGTCATGGTGAAGCCCGCGGGCAGCGTCTTCTGCAGCTCCATCACGTGCTGCGTCACTTCGGCCGGCGTGGGCGAGGTCACCGTCGCAGGCGTGGGCCCGTCTTGGTTCGCGCCCACCCGCAGCCGAATCACCGTCCAACGATCAGCCTTCTTGAACGGCCACAACGAAAGGAACGCCGCGCGCGACATGCGGCGGTTCGCGCCGTCAGCTTCCGCGGGCTCCTGGTAGATGACCTGGTCTGTGGTGGCGTCGTAGCCGGTGATCAGCCGGAAGTGCTCTGTGGTCCCGGGCGACGCGTCGTAGTGCATGCACACGATGCTCGGCGTGCCGGCCACGAGGTCGGCATGCAGCGCGGCCCACTGCGCGGTCATCTCTTTTTCCGCCCGCGCAGGGTTCACCCGGTACCAGGTCTGTCCAGGATCCACGCCGAGCGCGCGCAACGCGACG
>JAYVNA010000012.1:0-7873 GCA_043758715.1 Archangium sp. | reverse complement strand
CTGAACCGGGTCGAGCTGGGCTGCGCGCAATGTCTGTACATGCTCGAGTGGCCCTGAAACTCAGCGCTCGAAAGCGTCGTCGACCGGGTTCTCGAGCTCATCGTCGAAAATCGTCTCGTAATTCCTCCGCGTAATTCGCCGAGAACTGTTAACCGCGCGAACAGTCCCTCCCGAAACGCGACGGAGGTGAGCAGGCGACAATCCCTCACACCCGCACCGAGGGACGCTCCCATGAAGGCTCAACTCGCCGTTCGCAAGCTGAACACCGACCTCGCGCAGCTCAAGTCGCTCAAGGCCAACGAGAAGAAGGCCGTCGCGGCGATCCAGGTGGAAGAGAAGAAGGTGGTCGACGCCTTCCTCGCGCACCCCAGCACCGACAGCTTCATGAGCGCGGTCGGCAAGCTCTTCTCGCTCGGGCAGAAGGACGCCACCACCCGCGATCGCTTCGACACCCGCATCGCGGCGGAGAAGAAAGACGCGCTCTCGCTGCTGCCCCAGGCGAAGCCGGCGCTCTCCTTCGCGCAGCTGAACAAGGACCGCGTCGCCCTCGGCCTCAAGCCGCTCGCGAAGCCGCCCGAGTCGCCTTACGGAGAGCCGTGGAAGAAGGGCCCGGGCCAGCTCGTCGGCTCCGACACCTCGCACTACCAGTCAGACGCGACGTTCCACGCGGCGATCAAGAACTCGCAGTTCGCCGCCATCAAGGCCACGCAGGGCACCAGCTACACCGACCCCGCGTTCAAGAAGCGCTGGGCTGAGCTCGGCCACAAGATCGACAAGGGCGAGATGAGCCTGCGCGTCGGCTACTGCTTCCTCGACGCCGGGAACGGCAAGGCGCAGGCGAAGCACTTCCTCAACGAGCTGGGCATTCACGGCAAGCTGAAAGACGGCACCCGCCTCGCGCTCGACTGGGAAGCCTCGGCGCTCTCGAGCCCGCAGACCTTGAAGGACGCCGCGAACTACGTGCACCAGGTCACCGGGCTGTGGCCGATGATCTACACCTCGGCCAGCCGCGTCGCGCAGGCGAAGTCCGTCGTTCCGCACGCGCCGATGTGGGAAGCGAAGTGGACTGGCGGCCGCGCGGATCACTCGATGCCCTTCGTGCAGTACAGCGACGGGCCGGGCTACGATCACGACGTCTTCAACGGCACCAAGGCCGCGCTGCGCAAGTTCGCCGGCTTCTGAGGCTGGGCTTCAGCCTTCAGCTCGCGAAGGCATCGACGACGAGGTTGTCGAGCTCGTCTTCGAAGACGGGCATGGTCGGATCGCCTTCCTCGTCGAAGAGCGAGGGGCTGGAGAAGCGCTTCAGGTGGGCCAGCGCCTCTGCGCCGTCTCGGAGCCGCTCGGCGGCGTCTTCATCGACCAACACGTCCGAGAGATCGAGCGTGCGGAGCCGCGGCAGCGCCTCTGAGTCGAGGAGCAGCTCGACCTGATCTTCCGAGAGCTCGACGCCGCGCAGCGCGAGGTGCGCGAGCGCCGGCGCCCTGCCAAGCCACGAGAGCAGCGCGCTGACCTCGTCTCCGCTCTCACGCGCGAACCCGAGCTCGAGGCGATCGAGCTTCGGCCAGCGCGCGGTGGTGATGGCCCGAACCTCGCGCGCAGTGAAACCGCCACCGATGCGTGAGAAGAAGCGCAACTCCGGGAGCACCAGCTCGCCGGGGTCCATCGCGCCGGCGGCGATCTTCAGCTCGCGCAATTCTGGCAACCGCGGCCAGAGCTCGTCGAAGTCACCGGCGTCGACGTCCTCGAACACGATCGCCTCGTGATCGAACGCATCGAAGCGCAACGCGTTCACGAGCTCGGGGTGCTTCGCTCTGGTGACCTGCCGAGCGGCGAGCGACCAGCTGTCGTACGACAGGCCGAAGTTGAGCTCGCGAATGAACTCCGCCACGGGCGCGCTCAGGAAACGTCTGGTCACTGCGATCAGCTCTGCCGCATCGGTGGTGTCGGCGGTGGAGATCGTCACCTGCCGCACGAAACCCGGCGCCCAGACGAGGTCACCCGCCGAGCCTTCATGCACGTCGCCTTCAGCCGCTCCGAAGAGCGCTGTCGCGTTCGCCTGGAGGAATCGCCCCAGCTCCTTCGTCAGGCCGCGGGTCACCAGGGTCGCGAGCTCGCCCCGCAGATCTCCTTCGGCGACCAACTCGTCGCCGTGCACCACCAGCGGTGAGTCGTCGTCGGGGTTTGCGCGCAGGGCCTCGGCCACGCCCGCGGGTTTTCCCTCGAGGCGATAGCCGAGCTTCTTCACCTTCTTCACCAACTGCTCGAGCTCAGCTTTCGCCAGCGCGATGGTCTTGAACGGTGCGGTGCGCGTCTTGACCGACTCGGCCCGGCCCCAGCGGGCGTGCACCGTCTTGCCGGTGAGCGAGACTTCCCAGAACGAGCCATCGGGCGAAACGAAGCGCACGGTGCGTCAGCCTACCCACTCCCGCGCGTTCTCGAAGAACCGCAGCCACGGGCTGTCGTCACCCCAGGACTTCGGGTGCCACGAGAGCTGCGCGGTGCGAATGACCCGCTCGGGGTGCGGCATGAGAATGGTAGCGCGGCCGTCAGGCGTGGTGAGCGCCGTCACCCCGTCCTTCGAGCCGTTCGGGTTGAGCGGATACCGCTCGGTGGCGGCACCACTGCTGTCGACGAAGCGGCCCGCGACCACGAAGGGCGCGTCACTCTGCAACTCCACCAGGCCCTCGCCGTGCGCCACCGCCACGGGAAGCACGCTGCCTTCCATGCCCTTGAAGAAGATCGAAGGGGAAGCCTCGAGCTTGATCATCGCCAGGCGCGCTTCGAACTGCTCGCTGCGGTTGCGCACGAAGCGCGGCCACGAGCCCGCTCCGGGAATCAGGTCCTTGAGCTGCGCCATCATCTGGCACCCGTTGCACACGCCCAGGGAGAAGGTGTCGGGCCGCTTGAAGAACGTCTCGAACACCTCGCGGGTGCGCGGGTGGAAGAGCACCGACTTCGCCCAGCCGCCGCCGGCGCCCAGCACGTCGCCGTACGAGAACCCGCCACAGGCCGCCAGCCCGCGGAAGCCACTCAGGTCGAAGCGACCCTCGAGCAGATCGCTCATGTGCACGTCGACCGCCTCGAAGCCGGCGCGGGTGAACGCCTGCGCCATCTCGACCTGGCCGTTGACGCCCTGCTCTCTCAAGATCGCCACCCGCGGCCGGAGGGTCCTCACCGGTGCGCGCACGTTCGCGTCGAAGCTCAGCTTCGCGGTGAGCCCGGTGAACTTCGGGTCGGTGCGCAGCGCGTGCTCTTCATCGGCGCAGCTGGCGTCGTCGCGGAGGCGGTGCATGCGCCAGGTGGTGTCGCTCCACAGCGCGCGAAGCTCGGTGCGGGTGTAGCTGAGCGCGCCGAGCGTGATGCGGTCGTCAGTGCGCGGCGTCGCCACCACCTGGGCGCCCTCGAAGCGGGCGAGCACCGCGGGCAGATCCGAGTTCCTCACCTGCACCACCGCGCCCAGCTCTTCCGAGAACAGCGCGGCGAGCTCGGAGGTTTCGATGCTGAGCCCCGTGCCGCTCGCGAACGCCATTTCGAGCAGCGTCACCAGCAGGCCGCCGTCGGAACGGTCGTGGTAGGCGAGCAGCTTTCCCTCGGCGTTGAGCGCTTGAATCAAGACGAAGAAGGTCTTCAGCGCCGCGGGTGAATCGACGTCGGGCACGGTCTCGCCCGTTTCGTTGAACACCTGCGCCAACGCGCTGCCGCCGAGCCGGTTCTGGCCGCGCCCCAGATCGAACAGCACCAGGGAGGTCGGACCTTGATCGAGCTGCAGCTCCGGCGTCAGCGTGTGCCGCACGTCACGCACCGGCGAGAACGCGCTAATGATCAGCGACAGCGGCGCGGTCACGGTCTTCCCGTCCCACACGGTGCGCATCGACATCGAATCCTTGCCGACGGGAATCGCGATGCCGAGCGCAGGACACAGCTCGACCCCGACCGCCTTCACCGCGTCGTAGAGCCGCGCGTCTTCGCCGGGTGAGCCGGCCGCCGCCATCCAGTTCGCCGAGAGCTTCACGTCAGAGAGCTTTTCTACGGTCGCTGCAGCGAGGTTGGTGAGCGCCTCACCCACCGCCATGCGCGCCGAGGCCGCGGCGTCGAGCACCGCGATCGGCGTGCGCTCACCCATCGCCATCGCCTCACCCGTGTACACGTCGTAGCTCGTCATCGTCACCGCCACGTCGGCGACCGGCACCTGCAGCGGGCCCACCATTTGATCGCGCGCCACCAGGCCGGTGATCGAGCGATCGCCGATGGTCACCAGGAACGTCTTGTCGCCCACCGCGGGAAGCAGCAGCACCCGGCGAATCGCCTCGTCGAGCTCGACGGCAGGCAACGCGCGGCCCTTCGACGGCAGCCGTTTGGCGTCCCGGCGCATCTTCGGCGGCTTGCCGAGCATCACCTCGAGCGGCACGTCGATGGGCGTCTTCTGGAAATGCGAGTCGCTGACCTGCAGCTGCCCGTCGTTGGTCGCGTGCCCGAGCACCGCGAAGGGGCAGCGCTCCCGCTTGCAGAACGCCTCGAAGCGCGGGAGCGAACCCGCATCGATCGCGAGCACGTAACGTTCCTGGCTCTCGTTGCACCACAGCTCCAGCGGCGACATGCCCGCCTCATCGCTCGGAATCGCACGCAGCTCGAAGCGCGCGCCCTTCCGGCTCTCGTGCACCAGCTCTGGCAGCGCGTTCGACAAACCACCCGCACCGACGTCGTGAATCGAGACGATGGGGTTGTGTTCGCCGAGCGCCGTGCAGCGATCGATCACCTCCTGGCAGCGCCGTTCCATCTCGGCGTTGTCACGTTGCACCGAGGCGAAATCGAGGTCCTCCTTCGAGGCGCCCGAGGCGACTGAAGAAGCGGCGCTGCCCCCCAGCCCAATCAACATCGCGGGGCCGCCGAGCACGACGATGGCCGCGCCGGCGGGAATGGCGCCCTTCTGCACATGCTCCGCCCGCACGTTGCCCAGGCCTCCGGCGATCATGATGGGCTTGTGGTACCCGCGGAGCTGACCCTCGACTTCCTGCTCGTAGCTGCGGAAGTAGCCGGTGAGCGCGGGCCGGCCGAACTCGTTGTTGAACGCAGCGCCGCCGAGCGGGCCGTCGAGCATGATCTCGAGCGCCGAGGCGATGCGCGCGGGCTTGCCGTGATCGACTTCCCACGGGCGAAGCGCGCCGGGAATCTTCAGGTTCGAGACGGAGAAACCGACCAGCCCCGCCTTGGGCTTGCTCCCCCGCCCCACCGCGCCCTCGTCACGAATCTCGCCGCCGCTGCCGGTCGACGCGCCCGCGTACGGAGAGACCGCCGTCGGGTGGTTGTGTGTCTCGACCTTCATCAGCAGGTGCATCGGCTCGCGGTGCGATCCGTAGACGCCATCGTCGGGGCTGGGGAAGAACCGGCCCGCCACCGGGCCTTCGACCACCGAGGCGTTGTCTTTGTAGGCGCTCAACACGCCACCAGGGCTCGCTTCAGTCGACCGGCGGATCATCTTGAACAACGAGCTGTCCTGCGCCTCGCCGTCGATGATGAAGTCGGCGTTGAAGATCTTGTGCCGGCAGTGCTCGGAGTTCGCCTGCGCGAACATCATCAACTCCACGTCGGTCGGGTCGCGGCCGAGCCGGGTGAAGTTCTCCACCAGGTAGTCGATCTCGTCGGGCGCCAGGGCGAGGCCGAGCGCGGCGTTCGCCTTTTCCAGCGCGGCGCGGCCGTCCTTCAACACGGCCACCGTGGCCAGCGGTCTGGGTTCGTGCCGCTCGAAGAGCTTCGCCGCGCCCGCGAGTTCGGTGAGCAGCGATTCCGTCATGCGATCGTGCAGCACGGGCGTGCCGGTGAGCTCACCTGCGAGCGTCCACACGATGCCCCGCTCGATGCGGCGAACCACCGTGAGCCCACAATTGATCGCGATGTCCGTCGCCTTCGAGGACCACGGCGAGCGGGTGCCCAGCCGGGGAACGACGACGAAGGTCTGGCCCTTCACCTCACGGCGCGCCTGCCTCGGCCCGTAGGTCAGCAGCTGGGTCAGGGTTTCGTGCTCGGCCCCGGTGAGCGCGCGCTCGACGTCGAGCACGTGAACGAAGTCGGCCGCGGCGTCGGTCAGCCCGGGGTGCTGTTGACGGAGCCGGACCAGGCGCTTGTCGAGCCGGGCAGAACTGAAGGCGGGCGGACCGGGGATGATGACCATGGCCGGCAATGTGCCGGTTCCGAGGTCATCGCGATAGCTGATGTGTCGTGATGAGGTCCATCGGCTTTACCGATGGCAGGTCAAACGAGCAGGGCGCGCGTTCAGCCCTTCTTGCCACCCATGAAAGCGCCCGCGGCCCCGGCGACCATCATCACCACGCCGCCGCCGATCATCATCATCGAGTGGTCGCTCGGGTTGCCGGTGAAGAATTTCGTCACCTCGGAGCCGAACGCGTGTGAAGCGTTGACGCCGTAGATGGTGAGCGCGATGCCCCCAGCCAGAATTCCCAATGCGATTGCGCGGATCAAGCGGCCACCCTACCCGCTTCGTGAGAAACTGGGCAGGCCGTGACGCGCTCGAGAAGGATTCTGCTTTCACTCCCCGTGGTGCTCCCGGCCCTGGTGCTGATCGCCTGGTTCACCTTCACCCGCCACGTGCCGTGGAAAGTCCCGCCCCAGCACCAGCCCCCCGCGTCGTGGCGGGTGCCGGTGCAGCCGGGTCACGGGCTCACGCTGCGCTCACTGGGCGTCAGCGGGTTCGAGCTCACCGACGGCACCACCACGGTGCTGCTCGACCCCACGCCCACCCGGCCCGATCCGCTCGCGCTCATCACGGGCCCCATCGACGCCGACCCGGAGCTCGGGGCGAAGGTGTGCCCGAAAGCCGACGTCATCCTCGTCAATCACACCCACTTCGATCATGCGCTCGACGTGGCGGCGATCGCCAAGCGCACCGGCGCGCTGGTGGTCGGCTCGCAAAACACCGTCAACCTGGCGCTGAGCCGCGGCGTGAAGCCGGACAAGACGCTGGTGGTGCACCCGGGTGATCACGTGAACGTCGGTGGCTTCAGCATCGACGTGCGCGGCTCGCGTCACACCGACATCCTGGTGTCGCAGCCGATGAGCGGGCCTCTCTCTCCGACCGCGGGCCCGCTGTGGTTCTGGAATTACACCATCGACGAGACGCTCTCGTTTCACCTCGCGGCCGCCGGCACCACGGTCTGGTTTCACCCCACCAGCACCTATGCGGCCGGTGAGCTCGGCGGGCTGCCTGCGAAGACGTTGATCGTCGGGGTGACCGGCGAGAAGCAGACCCGCGCGAAGATCGACGGGCTGCTGGGCGAGAGCAAGGCCGTGCGAATTCTGCCCACGCACTACGACAACTTCTTCCAGCCCTGGCAGCGCGGCCTCGCGTTGATGCCCGGGCTCAATCTCGACGTGGCCCGCGAGCTGTTTCTTTCAGCCGACCCGAAGCTCGAGTGGGGCGTGCTCGATCTGGGCGAGACCATCGCCCTCGCTCCAGACGCGGAGTAGAGAGGCACACGTGAGCCCCAACCTCATCGCGCTCGCCATTCCCCTCTTCTTCGTGGGCATCGCGATCGAACTCGCCGTCGCCAGGCGCAGGGGCCTCGTCGCCTACCGCCCCGCTGACGCGATGGCCGACATGGGCTGCGGCATCGTGCAGCAGCTGACGAGCTTCTTCATCTCGAGCGCGGTCATCTCGGTCGCCTACCAGTGGCTCTCGGAGCACCGGCTCTTCACCATCCCCACCGGGTGGCTGCCCTGGGTGGCGGCCGTGGTGGGCGTCGAGTTCGCGTACTACTGGTGGCACCGCCTCTCGCACGAGGTCAACATTCTGTGGGCGGCGCACGTCGTTCATCACCACAGCGAGGACTACAACCTCGCGGTCGCGTTGCGGCAGTCG
>JAYVNA010000011.1:0-7880 GCA_043758715.1 Archangium sp. | reverse complement strand
ACACAACACCGCTCGCTGAACACAGGTCCCGTCACCTCGGCAGGCGCTGATTCAGGGCCATGTTCCGGGGCCGTAACATGGATGCAGAGGACCTCTGTCCGGTAGTCGAACTTGATAAGGTCTCGCACTCCCCCAGGCTTCGCCCGCAAAATTTTCAAACTGCGGCTGACGAATTCGTGACGGCGGTAAACCTGTCAAAGCCCCGATTTATCTCAGTGGTCGCGTTGACTTTACAGCGTTAACAAGTGCGCTCGGATTTACGCCGTGACGCGGCTTGTCATTTGGGAATCTACTGGCTACTTTGATTGTCGTTCAAGGCAGTTGGCTCGTTATCCAATTTACCGGAGGCGCCGTGGCAGCAGAGCAAAGAATGCAGATTTCGGGGCGAGATTCACACTTACTGACGCCTGCCGCCCGGGACTTTCTGGTCGCCCTGGAGCGCCGTTTCGGAGAGCGCCGGCGCGAGCTGCTGGCGTCCCGGAAAAATCAAAAGGGCTTCGACTTCCTCCCCGAGACCGCGTCAGTCCGCGCCGGCGATTGGAAGATCGCGCCCGTGCCCGAAGTGCTCCTCGATCGCCGGGTGGAGATCACCGGTCCCACCGACGCGAAGATGGTGATCAACGCGCTCAACTCGGGCGCCAACGTCTTCATGGCGGACTGCGAAGACTCGCTCTCGCCCAGCTGGGAAAACGAGATCGGCGGCCAGGAAGCGCTGTTCAAGGCCGTTCGCCACACGCTGACTTTTGAGAGCCCTGAAGGAAAGCCCTACAAGCTCAACGACAAGACGGCGCTGCTCTTCGTGCGGCCTCGCGGCTGGCACCTCGACGAAGCGCACGTGAAGGTCGACGGCCGGCCGATGAGCGGTGGCCTCTTCGACTTCGGCGTCTTCTTCTTCCACAACGCCCAGGAGCAGCTCGCGCGGGGTGTGGGCCCGTTCTTCTATCTCCCCAAGCTGGAGAGCCACCTCGAAGCGCGCCTGTGGAACGACGCCTTCACCTTCGCCGAACAGACGCTCGGCGTTCCGGTCAACTCCATCAAGGCGACCGTGCTGATCGAGACGCTCCCGGCGGCCTTCGAGATGGACGAAATTCTGTACGAGCTGCGCAACCACTCGGCCGGGCTCAACTGCGGCCGGTGGGACTACATCTTCAGCTTCATCAAGAAGCAGCCCGACAAGCTGCTGCCCGATCGCTCACAGCTCACGATGGACAGGGGTTTTCTCAAGGCCTACTCCCAGAAACTCATCCAGACCTGTCACCGCCGCGGCGCGCACGCGATGGGCGGCATGGCCGCGCAGATTCCGATCAAGGACGATCCCGCCGCCAACGAGGCCGCGCTCGCCCGCGTTCGCACCGACAAGGAACGTGAAGCCCGCGACGGTCACGACGGCACCTGGGTCGCGCACCCCGCACTGGTGCCGATCGCCAGGGCCATCTTCGATGCCCACGTTACCGGTCCGAATCAACTCCACGTGCTGCGGCCCGACGTGAAGGTGGGCCGTGACGAGCTGCTCGGTGTACCCGAAGGAACGCGCACGGAAGACGGTCTCCGGCACAACGTGCGCGTGGGCGTGCGCTACCTCGAGGCCTGGCTGCGGGGGCAGGGCTGCGTGCCGCTCTTCAATTTGATGGAAGACGCGGCCACCGCCGAGATCAGCCGCGCGCAGGTGTGGCAGCAGGTGCGCCACAAAATCATCACCGTCGAGAAGCTCGACCTGGTGATCGCCGAGGAGCTCGCCTCCGCGACCGCCGGCAAGTTCGAGGAAGCCAAAAAGCTGTTCCGATCCCTCTCCATCGCTGACCAGTTCGAGGAGTTTTTGACCGTACCGGCCTACCAGCAGCTGTTGGCCTCCGAAGTGCAAACGCACTCAGCAGCCTGAATCCCCAACCACCTGCGGTGCCCTCCGCGCGCCCTCACGAGAAGACGCGAACGGCACCGTCTTGCCCGCAGCACCACTCGAAAAAGGAGTTTGTCGTCATGACCGAACTTGTGAAGCCCCTGAACCTCACCACTGGCGATCTCCACGCACGCCGCTTCGACGGCATCAAGCGGCCCTACTCGAAGGCCGACGTCGAGAAGCTGCGCGGCTCGATCAAGGTCGAGCACTCGCTGGCCCGGCACGGCGCCATGCGGCTATGGGAACTGCTCCACACCCGGCAGTACGTGAACACGCTGGGCGCGATGACCGGCGGGCAGGCCGTTCAGATGGTGCGGGCCGGCCTCGAGGCGCTCTACATCTCGGGCTGGCAGGTCGCCGCCGACGCGAACACCTCGGGCCAGATGTACCCCGACCAATCTCTTTACCCGGTCGACTCGGTGCCGAACCTCGTGCGTCGAATCAATGCCTCGCTGCGCCGCGCGGATCAGATCGATCACGCCGAAGGAAAAAAAGACCGCCAGTGGCTGGTGCCGATGATCGCCGACGCCGAGGCGGGCTTCGGGGGCCCCTTGAACGCGTTTGAGTTGATGAAGGCGATGGTCGAAGCGGGCGCCGCGGGCGTTCACTTCGAAGACCAGCTCGCGTCCGAGAAGAAGTGCGGCCACATGGGCGGCAAGGTGCTGGTGCCGACCTCGCAGTTCATTCGCACCCTGGTGGCCGCGCGGCTCGCCGCCGACGTGTGCGACGTGCCCACCCTGGTGGTCGCCCGCACCGACGCGCAGTCGGCCAAGCTCATCACCAGCGACGTCGACGAGCGCGACCTCCCCTTCATCGACGGCAAAGAGCGCACGCCCGAAGGCTTCTACCGCCTCCTGGGCAACGGAGACGACTTCGCCATCGCCCGCGGCCTCGCCTACGCCCCCTACGCGGACCTGGTGTGGTGCGAGACCAGCACTCCCGACCTCAAGCAGGCGCGGCGCTTCGCCGAGGCGATTCACGAGAAGTTCCCCAACAAGATGTTGGCGTACAACTGCTCGCCCTCGTTCAACTGGAAGAAGAACCTCGACGACGCCACCATCGCGGCGTTCCAGCGGGAGCTCGGCGCGCTCGGGTACAAGTACCAGTTCGTCACCCTGGCCGGCTTCCACTCGCTCAACTTCGGCATGTTCGAGCTCGCCTCGCAGTACCGGGAGAGCGGCATGGCCGCGTACAGCCACATGCAGCAGCAAGAGTTCGCCGCCGAGGAATACGGCTACACGGCGACCCGGCACCAGCGTGAGGTGGGCACGGGCTACTTCGATCAGGTGACCGAGGTGATCTCCGGCGGGCTTTCGTCAACCAAGGCGCTCGGCGACTCCACCGAGCACCACCAGTTCTGAGGGCCCGCTAGGATTGACGGGTCATGGCCCGGCGACTCGTCTTCAAGCACACCATCGAAGGTCTTTTCACCCGCGCCTACGGGGCTCAGCTCACGCCGGCCCTGAAGGCGCGGCTCCAGGAACTGAACATCTGGGGCCCCGCCGTGGACGCGGAGGTTTTCGGCCAGGCCTTCATCGCCCTGCGCGACACGGTGTACCCGGGCGTCGACCCGGCCCACGCCGAGCGGCAAATGGGCGCCCGCTTTCTCTCGGGCTACTTCGACACCGCGATGGGCGGGCTGGTGAAGATGATGCTCAAGCTGCTCTCGGTGGAGAAGGCGCTCGGGCGCGTTCCGCAGAGCCTGATGTCGGGCGCCAACTTCATCGAGGCGCGCGTGGAGAAAGAGGACGAGCGCCGCTACCGGCTCTCCATGAGCGACTACTCCACCTCGCCGGACTTCTTGTGCGGCATCGTCAGCGAGATGATTTCGCGCTCCGGCGCAGTTCCGGAGGTCGCCCTCACCGAGCGCAAGGGCCGTTCGCTGGTGATGTCCGTGCGGTGGTGAGCGCAGGCTCACTGCCTCACTTCTTCGGGGTCGCGCCCAGCCGTTCGAACGCTTGCCGGAAGACCCGGGCGTCCTGCGCTCCCTGGATGACGAACTGGTTGCCTACGATGAAGGTGGGCACCGCCTGAATTCCAACCTCGGCGGCTGACGCGATGCCGTCGGTGGTCGCCTTCTTCCAGGCGCCCGCTTCGACCTCGCGCTGCAGCTCGTCAGGGTCGAGCCCGGCGTCGACCGCGGCGCCTCGCAGCACCGCCCAGTCGTGAATGTCTTCACCCTTCGACCAATACCGCTCGAGCACCGAGTGGTGGAACGGGTCGAGCTTGCCCTTCGAGCGCGCGTACTCCGTGCACTCGTGAGCGCGCCGGCTGTTCGGCACCTGATCGCGGTGATTGATGGTGAGCCCCAGCGCCTTGGCGCGGGCAGTCAGCGGGTTGTTCGGATCTTTGATCGACTGCTTGATGCGATCGGGCAGCGCCCAGCCTTCCTCGGGCGCATCGGGGCGCAACAAGTACGGCCGCCACTCGATGACGAAATCAAAATCTTTCTTGAGCGTGTCGACCTCGCCGAGGCCGATGAAGCACCACGGTCAGACGTAGTCCGACCAGACGGTGATGTTGATGGGAGACATGGGGCCCAATCTCACGGCCACCGGCCGACGACAAGCCCCCACAACTCCACGGCAAATCAGTCCTGGGAAATTTCCGATGCCTTGCCCCAGACCGGCGGCTAGCGTCGCGCACCCTATGGCCAAGGCGCGCGCGAAGACGAAGGCGAAGTCCGGCAGCAAGACGAAGTCGAAGTCGAAGATGTCCGCGCTCAAGCGCAAGCCGGCCCTGAAAGCCAGGGCAGCAAAGAGGCCGGCGAAGAAGCCGGTCGCGCGGAAGGTCGTGGCGAAGAAGCCGGCCGCCAAGAAGAAGGTGGCGGTCGCGAAGGCCGCCCCGAAGACCGTGAAGGCGCGCGTCAAGAAGGTGCCCATGCGCATCCTTCCCAAGGCGACGCCGGTCTCGCCCCCGCGCAAGCCGCTCCCGCCCGCCGTCGATCGCGCGCTCGCCCAGGCCGACGTGGAAGGGTTGATCAGCCGCCTGCCGCCGCCGGTGCAGCCGGTGGTGAAGACCCTGCGCCGCCTGGTGCTCGAGGCCGCTCCCGAGGCGTCCGAGTTGCTCGATGACGGCTCGCCCGCGTACTTCGCCAATGGCGTGTTCGCGCGCATCATTCCCTCGGAGCGCGAGGTGCTGGTGAAGTTCCTGCGCGGCGATGACCTGCCCTCTGCCAGCGAGCTTTCCAATGGAGCGATCTCGCTCACCTCGATCGAAGAGCTGAAGGAAACGGTGCTGCGCAAGCTGGTGCGCGAGGCCGTGATGCTCAACCTCTCGATGCCCGCGCCTGCCCTGGCGTAGTTCAGCAGTCCTGATGCGTATCGACGCTCTCATCTTCGACCTCGACGGCACCCTGGCCGACTCGATCGCCGACATCGGCGAGGCGATGAACGCGGCGCTCGCCGAGGTGAAGCTGCCTCCGCATTCGATGGAGGCCTACAAGCAGTTCGTCGGAGAAGGCGCGGAGAACCTCGCCCGCCGCGCCGTCAGGGCCTCGCTCGGGCTCGATTGGAAGCTCGCGAGTGACGACGGCCTGCCGCGCCCGCTGCCTGAGTTGGTGGAGTCCTACCGGGTCGAATACGGAAAGCTCGAGCACGCGAACTCGACCCCGTACCCCGGCATCGACGCGATGCTCGACGGGGTGGTGGCGAGCGGCCGCAAGATGGCGGTGCTCTCGAACAAGCGCGACGACTTCACCAAACACCTCGTCACTCACGCGTTCGGCAAGTGGCCCTTCGTCGACGTGCGCGGAGAGCGCGACGGGGTGCGCCGAAAGCCCGACCCCACCGCGGCCCTCGAGCTCGCGCTCGAGCTCAACGTGTTGCCCGAGCGCATCGGCTTCGTGGGTGACACGCCGATCGACATGGGCACCGCGCGCCGGGCGGGAATGATCGGCATCGGCGTGCTCTGGGGCTTTCGGACCCGCGCCGAGCTGACGGAATCGGGCGCCCGTTTCCTGCTGGAGCAGCCGCTGGATCTGCTCCCCCTCTTGCGCTGAACAGGCGTGCCCGGTACATCGCGGCTTTCCAAAGGGGGACCATGCGGTCACTACATTTTCTGACGTTGGCCGTCGTGGTTTCCGCGCTCGGTTGCGGGCGTGAAGCGACCTTCCAGGTGCGCGAGAGCGTCGAGCAGCTCTACGTCACCCACGCCAAACCCGGCGAGACCCTGGTGGTGGTCGACTCCGCCAACAAGGAGCTCGCCTCGGGCGTCGTCGATGTGCAGGGCAGCCTCGTCTTCCGCAACCTGCCTCCGGGGAAAGACTACTTCGTCAAGACCAGGGGTCAGTCACCGGAGCAGACCCGTCCGCTGACGGTGCTCTCGGTCGAAGCCAGCGCGCCGAAGGTGGCCGCATACGCTGAACAAAAGCTCGTCGCGGGGTTCAACTACCTCACCATGCGTGACGGCACGACGCTCTCGGCGTGGGTGACGTTGCCTCGCGGTAAGGGCCCGTTCCCCACGGTGGTGAACTACTCGGGCTACGACGCCTCGCGCCCGCAGGATCCGAACCCGGATCTCGCGTTTCTCACTGATGACTTTCCGATCCTGAAGAATCCCCCCACGGATCCCTCGGCGATGCTGGCCGGAATGATGAACTACGCGACGGTGAGCGTGAACGTGCGCGGCACCGGGTGCTCCGGCGGAGCGTACGACTACTTCGAGAAGCTGCAGGTGCTCGATGGCTACGACGTGATCGAGATCGTCGCCGCGCAGGACTGGGCGCTCCATCACCAGGTCGGCATGGTCGGCCTCTCGTACCCCGGCATCACCCAGCTCTTCGTGGGCGCAGCTCAGCCGCCCGGTCTCGCGGCGATCGCTCCGATGTCCGTCATCGGCAGCACGGACAGCACGCTGCTCCCCGGCGGAATTCTGAACGACGGCTTCGCGCTCTCGTGGGTCACCAACGTGCTCTCGAAGGCCGTGCCCTATGGCCAGGGCTGGGAAAAGAAGCGCGTCGACGCGGGCGACACCATCTGCGCCGAGAACCAGCTGCTGCATAGCCAGCTGATCGACAACGTCGCTCAGGCGCGGATGATCACGTTCTACGATCCCGCGCAGCACGATCGCCTGAACCCCAGCACCTTCGTCGATCGCATCAACGTGCCGGTGTTCATCACGGGCTCCTGGCAGGACGAGCAGACCGGGCCGTACTTCTTCCTGCTGCTCGACAAGTTCACCAACGCACCCGCGCTTCGCATGACCGCGGTCAATGGCGTGCACATCGACGGCTTCGGTCCGTACATCTCGGCCGAATGGCAGACCTTCCTCGAGCTGTTCGTCGCCAAGCGGAAGCCGATCGATCCGGCGCGCATGCGCAACATCTCGCCGCTGCTCTACAGCAGCTTCTTCAAGTCGGGCATCGTGTTGCCCCAGTCGCGGTTCCTCAACTACGGCACCTACGAAGAGGCGCTCGCCGCGTGGCAGGCCGAGCCGAAGCTCGAGGTGATGTTCGAGAGCGGCGCGGGTGACCCCGCGTACATCGGCGCGCCGGTCGAGACCTTCCGCCGCAGCTTCACCCAGTGGCCTGTCACTGAGACCAGCCCCGTCGAGTTCTTCATGCAGCCCGGGGGCAAGCTCGGCGCGGCTGCTCCGACGGAAGCGAACTCGGCGTCCCAGTTCGCGCTCAACCCCGCGGCGGGTGCGACGGGTGTGCTCGCTCCCGGCGGCAACGTGTGGGACCCGCTGCCTGCGTACGCGTGGCGTCAGCCGGCGCAGGGTGGGGCGGTGGTGTTCGAGAGCGAGCCCATCGCCGCCGACATGATGATGATGGGCACCGCGAGCGTCGACCTGTTCCTCAACTCGCCGGTGGAAGACGCAGATCTCCAGGTGACCCTCTCGGAGGTCCGGGCGGACGGTAAGGAGATGTTCATTCAGTCGGGTTGGCTGCGGGCCAGCCACCGCAAGCCGGGTCCGAAGGCGACCGCGATGTGGCCTGCGCAGACGTTGAGGGAAGACGCCTGGGCGCCGCTGCCGCTCAATG
>JAYVNA010000010.1:0-22719 GCA_043758715.1 Archangium sp. | reverse complement strand
AGCTCGCCCTCAACGCCAAGCAGGTGCTGATGGTGAACTGCACCGGCGACATGTCGCCTGAAGCGCGGGAACGGGTGCGCCGCTTCGTGGCCGCCGGTGGTTTTCTCTACACCACTGATCACGTGGTCAAGACGCTGATCGAGCCGCTCTTCCCCAACACCATCGCCTTCGCGGGCTCGACCAATGAGCAGGTTTTCCCGGTGCAGGTGCGCGGCAACGATCAAGATCGCGGGCTGCTCAACTCGCTCGGCGGCAACGCCAAGGAGATGTGGCAGACGGCGGGAGGCGGCTACACCTTCAAGGTGCTCGACGCCAAACGCGTCACCGTGCTGATGGAGTCGGCCGAGATGGCGAAGGCCTACGGCTCGGGGCTGGTGGCGGCGCGCTTCCGCTACGAAGACGGCCAGGTCATTCACGTCACCGGTCACTTCTTCACCCAGCCCGGCCAGAAGCCGGCGGCGAACGTGGCGGCCGCGGGCCAGGGCTTCACCCAGTTCTCGTCGAACGTGACGGCGGCGAAGAAGGCCGACGCCCCGCGCATCGACTCCCTCTACGCCACCGGCACGCGCAAGGAAGTGCAGCTGCAGGCGGCTCCTACAGCTGCTGCACCGGCGGCGACGACCATGGGGCGTGGCTCAGGCGGCGCGCAGATAAGCGCGGGTGAGAAGCTCAAGACCATGGAGAAGAAGAACGGCTACACCCGGGTGCGCGATCAGCAGGGCAACGAGGGTTGGGTCAACGACGAAGCGCTGTGAGGTTTACAGACCCGCGTCGGGCGTTTCCGGAAGCTCGGTCTGATCGTCGAGCGCGAAGCGGCCCAGCGTCCGGCGCAACGTCTCCCAGAGCAGCTTGCGGTGTTCGTCGAGGGTGACCGGCCCGTCGAGCACCAACCCGGCCCCCACGTAACGCGCCTTCACCCGGCCCTTGGTCGTCAGCTGCAGCCCGTCTTGCACGGCGCGGAGCTGGGTCTGCAGCACCTTGCCCTCGAAGGTGAGATCGAGGTGCCGGGCTTCGAACGCGTCGGTCTGAAAGAGCGCGAGCAGCGCCTTGCGGCACCCCTCGTCACCGATCGTCACCGTCAGCTTCACGTCTTCGAGCGGGGTCACCTTGAGGTCCGGGCAGGCTTTTTTGGCCGCCGCGAACACCGCCTCATCGACCACCGGCGGAGTTCCCACCCTGACCCGCCAGGCGGCCACCTTGCCGTCCGCGCCCAGCAGAATGGTGGTGCGGCCCGGCTTGAGGCCAATCAACAGCAGCTCATTCGACTCGGCCGCCCACTCCACCGCGACCACCCTGGGGTCCTCGACCTCGAACCAGTCGACCCGGGGCAGCTTGATGAACTTCTCCTTGTTCACCTCGACGTCGTGAATCCAGTCGACGGGCCAGGCCGCCGCGGGCACCGCGAAGAAGCAGCAAAGGAGGAGGAAGCATCTCACTGCAGTCAACATGTCATGTATTCCAACTACCTGAAACGGCGACCGTTTCAGGCGCAAACCGGCGTGAGGGGTCCCAGTGCAGTAGAAAGAAGCCTCAATGCCGACCTGGGCCATGTGGGCCATTCTCGCACTCCTGTTGACCGTTCGCGGACTGCTCTCCGCGATGGAGGCAGCGCTCCAGACTTTGTCTGACGAGCGGGCGAAGGAACTGGCCGACGCCGGCACCCCGCGGGCCCATCGGCTGCTGAAGCTGAAGACCGACCCGGAGGCCACCGCGGCCTCGATTCGCCTGGGGATGGTGCTTTCCGGTTTCACTGCCGTTGGAACGGGCATCTTCGTGATCCCCCGGGTGCTCGACGTCTCGTGGCTCGAGGTCGTGGCCTCGTCGTGGATGGTGTGGCTCACGCCGCTCATTTCGGCGCTGGTGGTGGCGTTGGTGGCGACGCTCATCGACATCACCTTCCGTTCCGCCGCCCTCCAACGGCCCGAGTCCTGGGCGCTGAACCTCTCTCGCCTCGGCATCATTTCCATGAACCTGTTGTGGCCCACGGTGAAGCTGCTCGTGTGGCCGCTCAACCTGGCGCTCAAGCCGTTCGGCACCAAGGTGTCCTTCCAGCCTCCGCCGCCGCCGCTGGAGGAGTTGGAGAAGCAGCTCATTCGCCAGGCTCAGAAGAACGAGGTCGATCGCGGCGCGCCGCAGCTGATTCGATCGATCTTCGAGCTCAATGAGAAGAGCTGCCGTGACGTGATGGTGCCGCGCACCGAGGTGGTCGGGCTCTCGTCCGACGCGCCGATGGAAGAGATTCTCCAGCTGATCGCCGAGGAGAACCACTCGCGCATTCCCGTCTACAAAGACGACGTCGATCACATCGTCGGCATCCTGCACGTGCGCGACCTGGTGCCGATGCTGCAGAACCCCGAGCTGATCGTGATGGCCGATTTGCTCCGGCCCGCGGTGTACGTGCCGTGGGTCAAGCCCATCGGCGACCTGCTGCGCGACATGCAGCGGCAGCGCATTCACATGGCGGTGGTGGTCGACGAGTACGGCGGCTTCTCCGGCATCGTGACGCTCGAGGACATTCTTCGGGAGATCGTCGGCGACATCCGCGACGAGTTCGATGAAGAGGTGCGCTCGTTCGAGAAGCAGGCCGACGACTCGTTCCTGGTCGACGCCATGCTGCCGGTCGAAGAGTTCGCGCGGGCGTTCGACTTCAAGTTTCCCGAGGGTGAGTTCGAGACCCTGGCGGGGTTTCTCAGCCACCGCGCCGGCGCGATCCCCGAGGTGGGCGATCGCACGCAGGAGAACGGGTGGACGTTCATCGTGCATTCGAAGGAGGGCCCGAAGCTCGAGCGCATTCGGGTGCTCAAGCCGAAGATCGTCCCCGCGCGGCGGCCCAGCTACGAGCGGCTCGAGGCCGTGAAGGTCTGACCTCGTACTGCTGCGCCTAAGGCACTGGAGCCACCGCGGTCAGCGTCACCTCACGCGGCTGCGCCCCGTGCAACACGGTGAGCTTGAGCGGACTGCCAGGGGGGTGATTCGCGATGAGCGCTCCGACCCCGTCGGTGCAGAGCGTGCCGTTCGGCACTCCGTCGACGCCTATCACCCGGTCGGCAACGGCCACGCCGGCCTTCGCGCCGGGTGAACCGGCACGCACCGCGAGCACCCGCCCGGGTTCCTGATCATCCAACGTGAGCCCGACGTCGCCCGGCGCTGCCCCCACCCGGCGACGCACCATCTCGATCACCACTTCGGCGCGCCCATCGCGCGGCAGCGTGACGTTCACCGAGCCCGAGGACACCTCGCTGAACTCGCCCATGCAGCCCACGAGGAGATCGCCGGCGGGGGACTGCTCGTCACTGAAGTGTCCGCTCGAATCGGTCTTCGGCGCGGTCTCGAGATCCCAGTTGGTGATGCCTCCGCGTCCATCGGCGGACAGCACCGCGTGACAGACGATTCCGGGTATCGGGGCGCGGCTGAGGTGATCCACGACCTGTCCGCTCAGCACTCCGTGACCCTGGCTCGTCATGGTGACCTTCGTGGTGACACCCTCCTTCACCTCGACGCGCTTCGCTTCCCCCTCCTTCGTGTTCATCGCGGTGACGAGGTACGAGCCGCCGTGGAGCGAGAGCTTGAAGGTCGAACCCTCGACCAGGCCCGGCACGAAGCCCTGCGCGCCGATTTCTGCGGCGTAGACGACCGGCGGGTTCGCGTAGCCGATCAGGGTGCCTTCGATGTGGCCGGGCGGGTGCACGGTGATCAGCGCGTCCTTGCTACCCGCGGTGACAGCGGGTGCGATCGACTCCGCCCCTTCGGCCGTGCGCGCCTGCAGCGCCCAGGTTCCGCTGGTGAGCTGCTCGATGACGAAAGCGCCTTGCGCGTCACTCATCGCCGATGGCAGCTCGGTCCACTGGTTGAAGCTTGGTGCTTCGCCTGGCGCCACCGCCATCGCGCGCACTTTCGCGTCGGGAACGGGCGAACCGGAAGGGTCGACGACGCGGCCGCTGATGCTGAGCCGCTCGTATTTGACGGAGAGCGTGATGCCTTCGGCCTGCGAGCTCCCATCAACGAGCTTCACTTGAGCGAAGGCCGCACCCGCTGGCGCGTACGGCGTGCGCGAGACCTGCGAGGGGAACACCTTCGCCGCGTAATCGCCGCCACCCGTCATCTGGGTGCAGAAGAAGTGGCCGTCGGCATCGGTCACCGAGCGGCCCTCATCGCCGGTGACGGTGTGATTGAAGACGACGATCGCGCCGGGAACGGGACCGCCCTCTGCGCTCACCACCTGGCCCGAGATGGTCGCCGCCGAAGAGAGTGCGAGGTCGAGCACCTTCTCTTCCCCCTCGGAGATCGCGACGCCCCTTTCTTCCACAAAACCGCCGACGCTCACGCTCTCGGCGAGCACGGTCCAGGTGCCCGCTTCCAGGCCCGCGGCGACGTACCGGCCATCGAGACCAGAAGTCGTCTGAATGAATTCGCGCCCACCCTTCCGCGCCGTGATGTTGGCGCCGACCACCGGCTTGCCACCGCGTGCGGTGACGAGACCGCGGAGCGAGCCCTGCTTCTTCACCTCGAGCTCGACCGTCGCGTTCGCCTTCGGCATCGTGAACTTCTTCGGCGCCAGCACTGCGAACGGCGCGGCGGTGAAGACCAGCTCACCGACGGGAGCCCTGCGCATCACGAAGCTGCCATCAGCCTGGCTGAGCGCATTGGCGTGCGCACTTCCTGCCGTGAGGATCGCCTCGACCTTCGCGCCGACGCTCGGCTTCCCCTGCTGCATCACGTGACCGCGCAGCGTGGGAGCAGCCTGCAGACGCAAGGTGACCTCATCGTTCACGCGACCGACCAGGGCGGTGACACGGGCAGCTGAAGCGCTCATCGCGTCGGAGTTCCAACCGATCACCCGATAGTCGCCGGGGGCGACGGACAGGCGGAACTTGCCGTCAGCGCCCGCGAGCACGTCGCTCGGCGCGGGTCCCTCTCCCGCGGTGAACTGGGCGGGCCACGCCGTCACCATCGCGCCCGGCACGGGACTTCCGTCCTCGGCGAGCACGACGCGTCCCACGATGAACGCTTCGGGGACGAGCCGGAAATCGCGCGTGGTCCGGCCGAACACGAGCACGGGACCGCGCAGCTTCCCGTAGCCCGCGGCCTCGACGGTCACGGTGTTGGGCCCCTGGGGAAGGCACAGCTCGAACTCGCCCTTCACGTCGGTCTCGGCACCTGCGCTCCCCGGCCTGCGCACGCGCGCGTGTTCGATCGCTCCGCCGCCGGAATCGAACACGTGACCGACGAGCCTGGCGTCGCAGCGGGTGAGCAGCAGCTCGAGCGTATCTGTCCTGGCGGTGGGGTCGCGCAGGTCGAGCTCGGTGAGCGCGTCGGTGAGGCTGGGGGAAGACGCGCTGATTCGATGCTGGAGTGGCGGCTGCAGACCCAGATCGAAGGCGCCATCCACGCTCGTGCGCACCTCGACCGAGGGCACGCCCACCGGCTGCTGCTGGGGAGACAGCCGCACGAGCGCGTCGGCGATTGGCTTTCCTTCGAAGGTGACGTGACCTGCCACGCGCCGCGCAGGTGCATCAGGCTGGGCGAGCCACGTCGGCAACGCGCTCTGTCCCGGGCTCATCACCGGGCTCGTCGGCTGCAGGGGATCATTCGAGCGCGCCGTATTTCCCGGCGCGTTGCGAGGCGACGTCACGCTCGACGGCACAGCCGGGTCGTCAGCCCCTGCCGCGATCGGCGCGTGCTGCAGCCACCACCAGAGCAGCCCCACCCCGACCACCAGCCCCGCGACACCACCCCCGAGCGCTTTTGCATAGTGCGAGGGTGATCAGTTTGCGTCTCGAGGGCAAGTCACTTCGGCGCGAGGTTCACGCCCACTTCGTTCTCAATCTCCGAACGCGCGCTTGAACGCAGGGCGGGCCTTGATGCGCTCGAGGTAGCCCGAGACGTACGGCGCGTCGGCCACCAGCCCCAGCATGTTCGACCACGACAACACCGCGCCCACCACCACGTCGGCCGCCGAGAACTCGTCGCCGATCAGATAGTCACCCGAGGAGAACCGGCGCTCGAGGGGGCGAATGGCGAGGCTGAACTTCTCGCGCACTGCGTGGGCCTCGGGCGTCTCGAGCTTGCCGGCCTTCTTCATCAGCGTGTACTCGATGCACGGCGGCTCGAGCTCGGTCATGGCGAAGAACAACCACTGATACGCCAGCGCGCGTGCGTGGCTGCCGAGCGGCCCGAGCAGCTTCTTCTCAGGGTGCAGATCGGCCAGGTGCAGCACGATCGCCGCCGACTCGAACACCGAGCCATCGCGCGTCTCGAGCACCGGCACGTGCTGCAACGGGTGGCGATTGGTGTGCTCGTCGCTGCGGGTCTCACCCTTGTTCGGGTCGAGGTGGATGATCTCGTGAGGAACGCCGAGTTCCTCCAGCATCCAGCGGGGCCGGGTCGAGCGGGTGCGGGGGACGAAGTAGAGCTTCATGGTCTGACCTCTCTAATCTCGGGGCACGTTCAGCTGGGGCCGGCCGTGAACCAGTAGCTCGCGGCGATCACGAAAGGCGAGGCGTTCACGGCCTTCACCCAGGTCAACTTCGCCCTGGAGCACCACATCGAGCCACCCTTCGCCCTCGCGCCACGCGAGGTGCTTCGAGGCCAACTCAGACTTCAGCGTGAACACCCCGTCGTGTGCCGCCACGTCAGCATCGATACCTGCCGCGAAACGGGAGCCATCGAGGAAGAGTTCCCACGAGATCTCTGCCGCGGGCGGTGTGCCTTCGGGCAGGCGCACCGAGAAGGCGAGCTGACCGCGATCGCGCTCGAGAAAATCGAGCTGGACGGCGGTCACCACCACCCCCGAAGGGTGAGGAACACCGGGGCGCGAGGCACAGCTCAGGAGCAGAACGGAGAGCAGGAGCAGGATTGCTTGCCCTCTCCCCGACCCGCTCCCCCGCGGGGGAGCGGGAGCGCAGGGAGCGCGGTGAACGGGGGCCAAGCGTCAGCCTCCGAGCAACGGCTTGAGCGCGTCGACGCTCACCGGCCAGCCATTGCGCCGCGCCAGAATCTCGAGCACGCGCACGAAGTCGCCGGCTGATTGGAACCGCTGCGCGCGATCAGGCTGCACGGCCTTGCGAGCGATCTGCGCGGCCATCTCGGGCGCCTCGGGGTTGAACTTGCCCACCGGCGGCACGCGGCAGTCACGCACCTTGTGCATCATCTCCATCTCGGAGTTGCCGTTGAACAAACGCTGCCCGGTGAGCAGCTCCCAGAAGATGACGCCCGCCGCGAAGAGATCAGCGCGGTGATCGACCGCCTGACCCAGCACCGCTTCAGGCGCCATGTAACCGATGGTGCCGCGCAGCGCGCCGCTGTCACCGCGCATCACGCCCTCGACTTCAGCCACGCCGAAGTCCGTCAGCTTCACGTCGCCCGCCACCGAGAGGAGGATGTTCGCCGGGTTGATGTCGCGGTGAACGATGGTGGCGCCGTTCTCTCCGACCTTCGCGCGGTGGATGTAGTCGAGGGCCTTGAGCAGGCAGATGGTGATGTACGCCGCCGCCGAGCCGGGCATCGCCGCGCCGGCCTGGCGAAACGCGTCCTGCATGTATTGAAGCGTGCGGCCCGAGACGAGCTCCTGGACCATCAAGTAGTCCATGCCCGCCTTGAAGCAGCGGAAGGTGCGCACGATGTTCGGGTGACGCAGTCGCACGGTCAGCTTCGCTTCGTCGACGAACTGCTTCACCCACGCGGCGTCGTTTCGGTAACTCGGCAGCAGGCGCTTGATGACGATGTCATCGGGCTCGCCGGGGCTCTTCTGCGTCGTTGACCGGGCCCTGGCCTGGTAGACCTCAGCCATCCCGCCCACTGCGAGACGGCCTACGAGTTGATACCCACCGAGTTCCGTTTCCTGCGCCAAGTCGAAACGAACGTAGCCGATGGGTCGCGAGACGCGCCCTAAAAACGGTCAGGGGGCCTCGAACAAGCGCTCGTACTGCGCCGCGGCGGTCGTCCAGCCGAAGTTGGCCTTCATGCCGCGCGCCTGCACCGCGGCCAGCCGGGGCGGATCTCGATAGAGTTCGACCGCTCGCACCAGGGCCTCGAACAGCGCCTCGGGTTTGGGCTGCCGGAAGACGATGCCGTTGCCGTCAGGCCGCTCGATGTCGATGACGGTGTCCAGAAGACCCCCGACCCCATGCACCACCGGCACCGCCCCGTAGAGCAGCGAGTACATCTGGTTCAACCCGCAGGGCTCGAAGCGGGAAGGCATCAGGAAGAAGTCGCTGCCGGCCTCGATCCGGTGGGCCAGCGAGTTGTCGAACCCCACCCTCACCGCCAGCCGCCGGGGGTACCTCGCCGCGAGCGCGTGCCAGGCCTTCTGCACGCTGTCGTCGCCGGCGCCGAGCACGATGGCTGAGGCGCCCTGCTCCAGCAGCCTGGGCAAGGCCGCCTGCATCAGGTCGGCGCCCTTCTGCTCAGCCATTCGGCCGATGACGCCGAAGAGCGGCATGCCGTCGACCGGGGCGTCGATGCGGCAGGAGGCCATCAGCTCCTTGCGGCACAGCGCGCGGCCGGCGAGCTCCTTGACGGTGTACTGCCGGGGCAGGAACACGTCGGTCGCGGGGTTCCACTCGGCGAGGTCGACGCCGTTCAAGATCCCGTGCAGCGCGCGGGTCCGATGCCGGAGCAGCCCCTCGAGCCCCGCGCCGAACTGCGGAGTCTGGATCTCCTTCGCGTACGTCGGTGAGACGGTGGTGATCAGCTGCGCCGAGACGAGCGCGGTCTTCATGAACGACAACCGGTCCCAGAACTCGACGCCGTCGGGCGTGAACTCATCCCAGGGGATTCCGAGCGACTCGAGCTCCTGCTTCGGAAAAAGCCCCTGGTAGGCGAGGTTGTGAATGGTGAAGACGCGCTTCGCCTTGCCCATCGGCGTGTGCGCGAACCCGGTCTTCAACGCGAACAACGCGAGCCCGGTCGGCCAGTCATTGGCGTGAACGACGTCAGGCACGAAGGCTTCCCGCTGCGCGAACGCGAGCACACCCATCGAGAACGCGGCGAAGCGCCGGGCGTCGTCGGGGTAGCCGTAATATTCCTCGCGCTCGAACAGCTGAGGGGCGTCGATGAAGAACAGCTGCCCCGAGGGCATCGGCTGATGGAAGAGGCGCAGCTCGACCGGCCCGAAAGGGAAGTTGAGCGTCAGCGGCCCACCGACGAGCTGCAAGCCCGCCCGGGGAACGCCTTTGTAGAGGGGCGTCATCACCCGAACGTCGTGACCGCGCGCGGCCATCGCCCAGGGCAAGGCGCCAGACACGTCACCCAGGCCTCCCGTCTTCGAGAAGGGCGCCACTTCAGAGCTCAAGAAGAGAATGCGAAGGGCCACGGCAGGCGCGTCCCTAGCGCATTTCCTTCGTGTGGAGGTCTGCAGGGTGAAGGAATAGAGGTACCGAAGACGGGGAGCGCACGATGACCCAAACCGACTGGCAGGAACCCTTCACCCGCTTTGGAACGCTGTTCGAAGAAGCCAAACGCGCGGTGCCCAAAGATCCGAACGCGATGTCGCTGGCGACGGTCGATGAGCGCGGGCGACCGAGCGTGCGGGTGGTGTTGATGAAGGACTTCGATACTCGCGGTTTCGTTTTCTACACGAACCACGCCAGCGCCAAGGGCAAGGCGCTCGACGCCACCCGGCTCGCGGCGATCAACTTCCACTGGCCTGCGCTCGAACAACAGGTGCGCATCGAAGGCAGCGTGGAGTTGGTCAGCATCGCCGAGGCCGACGCCTACTTCGCCACCCGGCCGCGCGTCTCACAGCTCGGCGCGTGGGCTTCGGAGCAGAGCCAGCAGCTCTCCTCCCGCGAAGTGCTGGAAGCGCGTTTGGCGGCGCTGACCGCGCAGTACGAGGGCCAGCCGGTGCCCCGCCCGCCGCACTGGGGCGGCTACCGGCTCAAGCCCGATCGCATCGAGTTCTGGAAGGCGCACGAGTTCCGGCTGCACTGGCGCGAGCAGTACGTGAAGGCGGGCGACAGCTGGGAGCGCAGCTGGCTCAACCCGTAATCACCACGAGCCGCTGGAACCGCCGCCCGACGAGCTCCCGCCGCCGAAGCTGCTGCTGCTGCCGCTCGAGGACGACGACGACGAGTCTGACGAGGACGAGAGCCGCGCGGTCGAACGCACGAAGCTGTTGGTGTACGAACAGTTCGCGCACCGCTCGTCGATCTGTTCACTCCCGCCCGAGTATTCGGTCGCGTAGGACAGCGTGGTGGTCGTGCTCGACTTCGTCTTCGCGTTGCACTGAGGGCACTTCGAGTAGCTGGTGAAGATGGCGCCGTAGCGCAGCACGAGCACGTCCTTGCAGCGCCCGCACCACCACACGTCGTAGTCGACCGAGCCCAGGGACTCCTCGGTGGTCTGGGAAGAGTCGAGGTACTTGTCTTCGGCCGCGTCACCCAGCAGCTGCCGCGGATTCTGGCACCCCTCGCAGTGGCGGACGCGCTTGCGGTTCCACCTCCGGCCCATGAACACACCGACGAGGATCAGCCCGCCACCGCCGAAGCCGAACACGGGTTTGTATTCCGCGAAGCCCTCCTCGAGCACCGCCGACATCGGCCGCGGAGGAATGCCGGAGATCATCGCTGCCTGGGCAAAGCGCTGCGCGGCCAGCATCGCGGCGATGCGATCGATGCCCGCGGCCGAAGCGAGTTCCTGCTCGGCGCGCGCGACCTGCTCCTGTTCCCACGCGCCCATCACCACGCCCCGCGGCAGGCGAATCGTCGCGACTGGACCATTGAAGTCGACCGCGATCACCGCCAACGGCTTGTTCGAGAGCGCCCCCACCTGGCGAACGAACCGCGCCGCGAGATCCGGCAGCGACGGGTAGAGCGCCTTGCTGTTCATCACCAGGAAGAAGATGCGGCCCTGGTCGGCGGAGTAGATGTCGCTGCCCGCGACGTCGAGCTGCGCGCGCTGCGAGGCGGTGAGCACGTCAGAGAGATCGACCACCCAGGTGCGCGGGCTGCGCTCGGGGAAGGACTTGCTCCCATCGGCATAGGGGCTGAGCGCGACGTCGACCTGATCAGTCGCACGCGAGGGAGTGACGTAGGCGTCAGGACCCAGGCCCGTGTTGTCTTGGGAGTTGGGCGAGGCGGGACGACCCGCGGCCGTACGCATCAGCGCGTCGAGGGCCTTGGCCGCTTCCCGCACCGCCCCGTCGAGATCGGACCGCTTCATGTTCGCGACCACCGCGTCACGCATCACCGCGTCGGTCTGAGAGCTCTTCACCCGCGAGCCATCACCCAGAATGATCTCGGACTTGCGATCGTTGACGGCGATGAACAGCAGGATGCCGTCGTTCGCACCCCCGTGACCCACGCCCCAGTTGTTGAAGACCCCGGTGGCGAAGTCGCGGGGCTTGACGCCCTGGGTGCTGTCGGTGACCAACACCCCGAGTTGACCCGCGCCCGAAGAATCGAGCGCCGCGGCGAGCCGGTTCACTTCACTGACGGTGCTCGCCGACAACTTCGAGGTGCGATCGCTCACCCACTGCCCCCGCGGCGGCGGCGAAATGTCCCAGGGGGACGCGAGGGCGACCGACGCCAGGGTGAGGCTGACCGCCAATGCGAAGCGCATGGGCGAGAGCCAAGCAGATCACTTCAAGGACTTCACGGCCTCCAGCACTTCATCGACGTGGCCGGCCACCTTCACCTTGGGCCACACCTTCGCCACCTTGCCGTCTTTGCCGATGAGGAAGGTGCTGCGGATGATGCCCATGAACTTGCGGCCGTAGAGGCTCTTCTCGCCCCACGAGCCGTACTTCTCCGCCACCTCGTGCTCGGTGTCGGCGAGCAGCGTGAAGGGCAGGCCGAACTTGCCGGCGAACTTCGCGTGGGTGGTGTCCTTGTCGGGGGAAACGCCCAGCACCACCGCGCCGGCCTTCTCGAGCTTGCTGTGCTGATCGCGGAAGTCGCACGCCTCGGTTGTGCAGCCGGGGGTGTTGTCCTTCGGGTAGAAGTACACGACGACGTTCTGGCCCGCGAAGTCAGCGAGCTTCACGGCCTTGCCGTCCTGGTTCTTGAGGGAAAACGCGGGGGCCTTCTTGCCTTCTTCGATCACGGGAAGCTCCTGCAGCAGGGGAAAGAGGCGCGCTGGTTAACAGTCACGCCCGCCGGGTGCCAGTTGCGACGGCTCGAGGTGGCCGCTCGACCACTCAGGCGTTCGGCGGCCCACACCGCGCGCGACGGCGTTTGATGCAGGGGTGTGGAAGGCGAGCTGTGACAGGCTAGGGCAAATGATCGGCGTGGTGCCCGAAGGTTCGATCGTACGCGCGACCTGGCGGGCGCTGCTCCACCCTCGCCGGCTGTTGCCGATTCTGGTCGTCAGCGCCCCGTTGATCATCGCCCAGGCCCGCTGGAGCGACGACAACTGGGGCGTCGCCATCGGGGTGATGTTCTGCCTCAGCTTCATCTTCATCGCGCCGGTGAGCTACCGGGTGCTCTTCCCCGACGGGCTCGACCTGTCGCACGGCGCGGTGCGGCTGGTGCTCTACGGACTGATCGGCGCGGGCGTGGTGCTCACCCTGGGCGCGGGCGTGCCGAAGGTCTTCGGCGTCGGCTACACCTTTCTGACCGAACGCACCTCGCTGCTCGTGATCAGCGCGTTGTTCCTGGTGGGCGGCTGGGGGCTGGGCCGGGACATCGGCTTCGAGCAGCGCATGCACCGGCTGCAGGCCGAGGCCGAACGCGCGCAGTTGCTGGCGCTCAAGTCGCACCTCGACCCGCACTTTCTCTTCAACACGCTCAACGCCATCGCCGAGTGGTGCCGCATCGACGGCGAGGTGGCTGAAGCCGCAGTGCTGAAGCTGTCGGCGATGCTGCGCGCGGTGCTCGATGGGGTGAAGTCGCCGCTGTGGCCGCTCGAGCGCGAGTTGGAACTGGTGGACATGTTGTTCGAGCTCCACCTGCTGCGGGACAAGGCGTTGTTTTCGCTCGAGCGCTCGGTGCCCTCCTCGCTGCCGAAGGTGCGCGTGCCACCGATGTCGTTCATCTCGCTGGCGGAGAACGCGATGAAGCACGGGCCGGGGGCGGGCCATCGTGGGGTGGTGCAGCTCTCGCTTCGAGAAGAGGGCGACCAGCTGGTGTTGGTGCTGGAAAACCCAGGCGCCTTCAATGGGCCGCGCGCCGGGAGCGAGGGGCTGCCTTCCCTGCGCAAACAACTCGAGCTCACCTATGGCGGCAATGCTGCGTTGATCGTCGAAGCTGCGGGCACCGATCGCACCCGCGCCACGTTGCGAATTCCCCGACAGGAGAACTCATGAAGGTCCTCATCGCCGACGACGAGCAGCTCGCCCGCGCCCGCCTTCGCCGGCTGCTGGGCTCGATGGAAGACGTGGAGATCGCCGGTGAAGCCACCGACGGCACCGAGGTGCTCGCCTTCATCAAGAAGACCGAAGTCGACGTGGTGTTGCTCGACATTCAGATGCCCAAGCTCACCGGCACCGAAGCCATTGGGCTGTGGCCCAACGACGGGCCCGTGGTGATCTTCTGCACGGCGCACGCGGAGCACGCGGTGGAGGCCTTCGAGGCCGGCGCGGTCGACTACCTGCTCAAGCCCATCGAGCCGGCGCGGTTGCAGAAGGCGCTCGATCGCGCACGCTCGAGAGATCGCCAAAAACAGTTTGCGGGCGCGGTGAAGCAGAGCCAGCTCGCGCGCCTGGCGATCACGACCCGTCAGGGCGTGGTGCTGCTCGACCCCTCGGCGATCACCCACGCCACCCTCGAGGACGAGCTGGTGACGGTGTTCACCCGCGACGCGCAGCACCTCACCGATTTCACCCTGCAGGAGCTGATGGAGCGGCTGCCTGAGGGCGCCTTCGAGCGCGTGCACCGCAGAGCGTTGCTCAACCTCGCGGCCGTCGCGCGCCTCGAGCCCCTGGAGACCGGCGGGTACACCGCGCGGACGCATGGCGGCCAATCGGTCGAGGTGTCACGGCAGGCCGCGCGCGAGCTGAGGAAGCGGCTGGGCCTGAGGAAGGCGCCTGGCGAAGAAGACTGAGCTGTCGCGCCGAGCGTGGCGACCAGCGAGGTCTTGAACGACCGCAGGGGTCGAGAGCACCTCACAAATTTGGCTCACCTCCCAGTCATTGCGCGCCCATTGAGCACCACGCGCTGGGCACAAGCGCTGCATCCCCAGAGATGGTGGAGACGGCACTCGAGGCCCGGAGGCTCAAGCGGGTGCGAAGCAGCGCCGTAGCTGGAATCGTGCTCGGGGCCTTCAGCTTCGTGTTCGCGTTCGCGTCCAGGTCGACCGATGGCCGTTGGTTGTCGTTCGTCTTCGCGATCTTGACGCTCCATACCTGCATCGCTGCGATCGTCTATCTCCGCGCGAGCGAGCGGGTCTTTCCGCTGTTGGCGGCAGTGGCCGGCGCACTTCATACCCTCGGGTTGGCGATGAGCGCGTGGATAGACGGCGGCATGGCCTCGCCGTTCTTCGGATTCCTCCTCGCGATCCCCTTGGTCTTCGCGGTGCTGATGTCCGAGGATCTGGGTGCCTCGGTCAGCTCAGGGGTCTGCGCGATTGCCAGCATTGGGACCATTCTGCTGCTCGAACAGACCAGCTGGACCGTGCTCGGCGAGTGGCTCGCGCTGAGCGCGTGCTCCACGTATTTCTCGATCTCGGGCTCTGCCCTGTATCGGCGCGCCAAGGCATTGGAGTTGGCCGCGGAGGCCGCGCGGGTGGCTGCGCTGATGAGGCTCGCGGAGAGCGAGCGCAAGCGCGCAGAGGCAGACCGCCTGGCCACGGTGGGCCGGCTGGCCGCGGGCGTGGGCCACGAGATCAACAACCCCCTCGCCTTCGTGAAGGCGAACACGGTGTTCATCCAGCGAGAGGTCTCGCGGCTGCTCGTGTCGCGGTCCACCCCCGAAAAGCAGGAAGACCACGAGGAGCTCACCGAGGTCCTCAGCCAGACGCTGGAGGGCATCGCGCGCATTCAGAGCATCGTCTCGGACCTGAGGACCTTCGCGGCCGGCGAGAAGCTCAAGTTGCACTCCGTCGCGGTCGGCACCTCGGTCGACGAGGCCGCGCGGCTGCTGCGCCCACGGCTGGGGACGGTGGAGCTGCAGCTCGACGGACTGGACCCGCGGCTCCTGGTCGCCGCGGAAGGCCGGCGACTGGTGCAGGTGGTCACCAACCTGATCTCCAACGCCGCGGACGCCCTGGAGGGCCACCCCGTCCGCGTCATCCGCGTCTCCACTGCGGCCGATGCGAGCGGCGTGCGGCTCGTCGTCGAGGACAGCGGGCCGGGCGTCACAGAGGAAAACCTGAAGCGCCTGTTCGAGCCCTTCTTCACCACCAAGTCGCCGCAGCGGGGGACCGGGCTCGGCCTCGCCATCTCCCGCGAGCTGATTCGCGCAATGAACGGCGAGCTGGCCTACACGCTCTCGACGCTGGGCGGGGCGGCCTTTCGCATCTCGCTCGACCGCGCGAACGCACCCGCGCGCGCCGCGAGCGTTGGGATAGGGCCAGCGGCCTGACCCCACGACGAAGGGGCGACCGGGCCGAGGGGGCGGGCGGCCCGCTGATCAGGCCTCGAGCTTTTCGAACTCGAGCGCGCTCTTCACCGAGGGGCGCCCGGCGAGCTTCGCGTAGTACGCCGCGAGCGTTCCCTCGAGCGTGGCCTTCACCTGCTTCTGATACGCGCGCAGCACGTAGAACGCGTACGCATCGGCCACGGTGAACTGCTCGCCCATCACGAACGTGCGCGTGGCGAGGTGCTTGCCCAGGTACGCAAAGCGCGCGTCGAGGCGGGTGCGCATGATGCCCTTCAGTTCATCGCCCGCGGAGGGCTGGTAGAAGATGCTCATGCCCTTGTGCAGCTCGGTGGCGATGTAGTGCAGCCATTCCTGCAGCTCGAGGCGCGCGGTCGTTCCATTCGCGGGCGCGAGGCGCGTCTCGGGCTTCAAGTCAGCGAGGTACTGCACGATCACCGCGCCCTCGGTGAGCACATGACCGTCGTCGAGCTTGAGCGCGGGCACGTAGCCCTTCGGGTTCACCGCGACGTAGTCCTCGCCGGAGTCAGTCTTCTTCCCGTTGCGAACGTCGACGCGATCGAGCTCGAAGCTGAAGTTGCCTTCGCGCAGAACGATGTGAGGGGACAGGGAACAAACGCCGGGCACGTAATAGAGCTTCATGAGGCGCTCTGTATGCCGCCCCCGAGCATCTGGAAGACCTTGAGCGCGTTCTCGGGCCCGAGGTGAATGTGGGCCCAGCTGGGGTGAAAGGCGCCGACCTCGAGCATCACCAGCTCGAACGGGCCGTGCTTCGCGCCGATCGCCGCGAACTGTTCGCTCAAGCCGGTGTCGCCGGAAAAGAAGACCTTGCGGTTCGCGCTCTGGATCACCCACGAGGCCCACAGCGTCGAGTTGCGATCGTGAACGCCGCGCCCCGAGAAGTGCTGCGAAGGCGTGGCGGTCAGTCGCAGGCCTTTGATCTCGACCGACTCTTCCCAGTCGAGCTCGGTGATGCGGTCGTGCGCGATGCCCATGGCCTTGAGCCGGGCACCGACTCCGAGCGAAGTGACGATGGGCACCGTCTGCTTCGAAAGCTCGGTCATGGTGCTGCGGCAGAGGTGATCGTAGTGATCGTGCGAGAGCACCACCACGTCGAGCGGCGGCAGCTCGTCGAGGCGCGCGGGCGTCGGGTGAAACCGTTTCGGGCCGGCGAAGCTCAGCGGTGAAGCGCGTTCACCGAAGACCGGATCGGTGAGCACGCGCAAGCCGTCGATCTCGAGCAGCACGGTGCTGTGACCCAGCCAGGTGACGCGCAGGCCGCTGCTGACCTTTTGCGTCCACGCTTCGTGCGGACGTTCGATGGGCAGCGGCCTTGGTGGATTGCGCTTTGCGTCGCCAAAGAAGTACTCGCCGAGCAGCGGCAAGGGGTTGCCCTGGAGACCCGCTCCGAGGCCCGTGGGGTTCTGGAAGATCGAGCCGTCATGTTGCTTCGAGGCTTTGACCCGCTCGGTTCGAAGCCCTGCACTGCGCGACCGCTCTTTCATCGACCCAGCTGTAAGGCCCTGGTTCCAGCGGCGCAACCAGCTGAACTCAAATGGCCGACTTCCCCACCCTGGGGGCGCGCTGAACGAGCGCCTTGAACTCAGGCGAGTCGACGCGCATCAGCATCACCTTGAGCTCAATGTCCTGGTCGAGCATCACGCGCCGCTCTTCGCCGTGGAGCAGCCCCACGTGCCCGAGGCGGCGGCCGCTGGGCAGCTGCAGATCGAGCTTCACGCCGTAGCCCTGCCCTTCTTCCCGCGGCATCAACACCAGCCTGAACTCGGGGCTCTCGGCGTTCGGTTGCCGGCGCTCGACGGTGATGTTTTTGCCCTCGAAACCGAGCACCTTCGGGCGCGCGACCGTCTGCCCGTGCTCGCGGACTTCGACCGCGAGATAGAGCGCTTCAGGAGCCCGGGTGGAGGGCGCCTGGGCGGCACACCCTGCCGCGACGGCCAGCACCATCAAACTCGTGAGGAAGAGGCGAGAGCTCATGTCTGTTTCCCGTGTGCAACATGCCGACCGAAGGCGATCGCCTGCGAATCCAAGGACTTCAAAAAACGCGCGCCTGATTGTGACTGACAGGAGAGGCCGGGCGAACGCGTTCCCTCGTGACATCGTGTCAACAGCACGTGTTCCGTCTCACCTGATTGCATGGAAATTCCCGGAAACCGCAACACCCCTTGGGGAGTGCGTATTCCCAAGTCCACAATCCGGGGATGACTCCCGCTGAGCTGCGAACCCAGATTCCGCTGCTGCAGAACTACACCTGGCTCAACGCGGCGGCGAGCTCGCCCACCCCAGCGCCCGTGTTCGAGGCGATGACGGGCTTCCTGCGCGACACCCTCGAGCGCGGTGACATCGGCTACCCCTCGTGGGCCCGCTTCAAGGACGACGTGCGCGCGAGGCTGGCCCGCTTCATCGGCGCCAGCGCGGCCGAGGTCGGCTTCACGCCCAGCACCAGCTTCGGCTTTCACGTGATCGCCCAGATGTTGAAGGCGCGGGGCATCACCGAGGTGCTCACGCTCGAGACCGAGTTCCCCAGCACCACCCTGCCGATGCTCTACGACGGGCTCACGTTGCGCGGCGTTCGCATGCGCGCCGACGGCACCTACGCAGTGGCCGATCTCGAGGCGGCGCTGACCCCCAGGACGGGAGCCATCGCCGTTTCCGCGGTGCAATACGCGAGCGGGTTTCGCATCGATCTTGGGGCCGTCGGCGAGCTGTGCCGAGCGCGAGGGCTGACCTTCATCATCAACGCCGCGCAGGGCCTGGGGCACGTGCCTCTCGACGTGAAGAAGGTGGGCGCGCACTTCCTCGCGGCGACCAGTCACAAGTGGTTCATGGCCGGGTACGGCACCGGCGTGTTGTTCGTCGATCAATCGTGGCTCCAATCGGTGCCGCTGCCTTTCGGAGGGTGGCTCTCAGTCGACCAAAACGAGCAGTTCAAACCCTGGTCGAACGCGCAGGTGGTGGACGATGCGACCGGGTTCACCGCGACCGGCACGAAGTTCCGCAAGGAGACCTCCGCGCTCGAAGCGGGCGGCGGCTCGTGGGTCGGGCTCTACGCGATGGACGCGGCGCTCGCGCTCCACGAAGCGGTGACCCCGGCCGCGACGCTCGAGCGCATCGTCGAACTGCAGTTGAAGTTGAGAGCGGGCCTGCGAAAACTCGGCTTCGTTCCTTCCACGCCTGACGACCCGGCGACGCTCTCGGGCATCTGCGTGATTCCGGTTCAGGGCACGCCGCTCGAGGTGGTGCGCGCGTTGCTGCGCGAAGCCCAGGTGGCCACCACCTCGCGCGGGGCCGGAGTGCGAATCTCCACGCACGCGTACAACGATGAAGGCGATCTCGATCGGTTGCTCGCGGCGCTGCAGCGGCTGGGCATCAAACCGGGCTGACGCTTTCGGACGCGGGCTTGAAGCAATGGTGAGAAGATGCAGCTCCCGATGCGTCTGCTCGCGCTGCTCCTCTTGTCGCTCGCAGCCCCGGCCCTCGCTCAGGACGACGGCGGTCAGCCCGTCACGCCTGACGCCACCCTGTTCGTGATGACGCTGGAAGGAAACCCCGAGGCGGTTCAGTACGCGCCCACCTCCACGCAGACGCTCGCGTACAGGCTGGCGGTCACGAAGCTCAACGTGCTCACGGCCACCGACATCGCTGCGGCCCTAGGGCGGGAACGGGAGGCGCAGCTGCTCGGGTGCACCGAGAGCGGTTGCATGGCCGAGCTGGGGCAGGCGATGGGCGCCCGGTACATCGTGAGCGGCCGGCTCGACAAGCTGGGCGACCACTTCGTGCTGGTCTGTTCACTCTACGACTCCAACACCAGCCGGGCGGTCGGCCGCAGCCGCCAGGAAACCGACGAACTGGAGCAGCTCCCGAAGATCGCCCGCGCCAGCGCCGACGAGCTGCTCAAAGCGCTGGGCATCATCGCGCCCCCCGAGCCGCAGCCGGTGATGAGCAACAGCGGCATCAACCTCTCGCTCAAGTTCGGCACCCAGTTCTTCACCAGCCTGGTGGCGCTCAACCCTCAGCTCGAACTCGAGCTGGCCTGGCGCTTCACCCGCGCGTGGTCGGTCTTCCTGCAGGTGAGCGCCGGCATCGCCTTCACCGAGAAGCTCAACTTCACCATCACGCCCGGGCTGCTCGGCGCGCGGTACAACTTCCGCTCCGACGCTTCGCTGCAGCCCTTCGCGGGCGCCGGCATCGGCGTGTTCGCGACGTTGCTCAACGCGGGCCGGGTGCGCCCCAGCGTGGTGCTGCTGGGCGGAGCGCACTACTACTTCTGGGAACATTTCGCGCTCGGCCTGGAAGCGTCGGTCGACGTGCTGGGCGCCGCCTTCGAGTTCACCGAGCAACGAACGGGCGGTATCAACTTCGGCATCTCTCTGGGCATCACGTATCGTTTCTGAACGCAGCCATGGATCGAACCGAAAGATTGTTGGACCTGGTCGCCCTCTTCCTCGACGCCACCCAGCCGGTGACGTGGGACCAGGTGCGCGACGCTTTTCCCGATGAGTACTCGGGCACCTTCGAGGCTTCCCAGCGCAAGTTCGAGCGCGACAAGGTCGAGCTGCACGAGCTGGGAATTCCGCTCACGCACGTGAACGAGACCGACGAGACGCCCGCGGGCTACGTGCTTGATCGCAACGCCTATTACCTTCCCGAAGTGGGCCTCACGCCCGAAGAGCTGGCGGTGCTCTACGCCGCCGGGTCCGCAGCGTTGGCGTCGGGCGCCTTCCCCGGCCGGCAAGATCTCGCGCACGCGCTGCGCAAGGTGGGCTTCTTCGCCGATGGTCCCCTGCCCGCGCCCCGGGTGCGGCTCGAGCTCGATGGCGTGGGCGACGCGCGCGAGCTACCTGCCCGGCTCGAGGTGTTGTGGGGCGCCATCAACGCGAAGAAGTTCGTCGAGCTCGACTACTTCTCGCCGCACAGCCGCCTGGCCACCACCCGAAAGGTCGACCCCTGGGGCCTCGCGCTGCGCCGCGGCGTGTGGAACCTGGTCGGGTACTGCCACTTGCGAAAAGCAGTGCGCACCTTTCATGTGCCCCGCATTCGCCGCGCCGTGCCCAACGGGGCGAAGCCCCGGGTGCCGGACTTCGAGGTGCCGCAGGACTTCCGGCTCGACGCATACGTCGCCAGCTGGCCCTGGCAGCACCAGTTTCACGAGGCGCTCGAGGTGCGGGTGCGGCTGGCGGGCGAGCTGGTGCCCCTCGCCGAACAGCTCTTCCCCGTGAAGGCGCAGCGCGTGGGAGAGACCGCCGAGGTGAGCATCACCGCGACCGATCTCGATGGCCTCGTCACCTATGTGCTCTCGCTGGGAGCCAGCGCGAAGGTGACGTCACCGCCCCGTGCCGTCGATCGCGCGCGTGAGCTTGCCCAGCGGGTGCTCGACGCGCACCCGGAGGCCGCCTCGTGAGCCCCCCGACCCTCGCCTACGAGCGGCTTCGACGCCTGCTCTTTTTGGTGCCGTTCGTCTCGAAGAACCCGGGCCGCAGCGTCGAAGAGGTCGCCAAAGCCGTCGGCGTCTCGAAAGAAGAGCTGCTCGAAGAGCTCGATCTGCTCACCCTGGTGGGCCGCCCGCCGTTTCAGCCCGACGACTTCATCGACGTCTACGTGGAAGACGATCGCGTCTTCATTCATTTGAACCAGCGGCTGTCCGCGCCTCCGCGGCTGACGGCGGCCGAAGGGGTGGCCCTGGCGGCTTCGGCGGCGCTGCTCAAGCCCTCGGCCGGGGGCGCGCTCGCGTCGGCGCTGGCCCGGCTCGAAAAGGTGCTCCCGCCCGATTCAGTGCAGCGCTACCGCGAGATGTCGCGCCAGCTCGACGTGGCCACCGAGGCCCCCGACAGCATCGCGTTGCTCACCCAGGCGATCGTCGAACACCGCGAGCTCTCGCTGGAGTACTCGAACCTCACCCGGCGGGTGCGGCCGCTCGAGCTCTTCAGTCACCGCGGCCAGTGGTACCTCTCGGGCTTCTGTCTGACCCGCCAGGGGCAGCGCATGTTCCGCGTCGATCGCATCAGCAAGCTCGAGCTGCTCGAAGAGCGCTTCACCCCCAGCGCCGATGCCCCGCCGCCCACGCTGCCGGGCACGGGGGAAATCGAGAAACCGGTGCAGGTGCGCTTCGCGCCTGAGCTCGCGCCGTATCAGCAGGAACGCTTCGGTGACGCGGCCATCACCCAGGCTGATGGGAGCGTGGTGGTCACGGTTCCGGGTGATTCTGAGCGCTGGCTGACGCGGTGGGTGCTCTCGTTTGGCGGAAATGCAACCGTTCTCGGTCCTCCCTGGGCGATCCGCGCTGTTGCCCAAGCCGCTGCCGCGTCACTAAGGTCCGAGTAGTTCAATGGGTTTTCAGCTCGTCATCTCCGAGGGCAAAGAGGCCGGTCGAGAATTTGAGTTCGACCAGGACTCCGTCGTCATCGGACGCACCGCAGAGTGCGACGTCATTCTCTACGAGGCCGGGGTCTCGCGAAAGCACGCGCGCATCAACGTCGACGGCACCGGAATCTGGATCGAGGATCTCGGCTCGTCGAACGGCACCAAGGTCAACGGCACCACCATCGACAAGAAGCAGCCGCTCAAAGACGGCGACTCGATCTCGATGGGCCCGGTGATCTTCGCGTTCAAGCCGATCGAGCTCGAGCCGGAAGGCGACACCACCGACAACGAGGCTGACCACGAAGGCGGCGCCCACACCCGCGTGGTCTCGATGTCGGAGCTCAAGAAGTCACGCAACAAGGGCGTGGCGATGATGCCCAAGGACGCCAGCCGCGATCAGGTCGCCGAGATGGGGCGCCGCAGCACCCAGATGATCCCCGCGCTCAAGGGCCCGCGCCCGAGCAACCTCGGCGTTCGCAAGCCCAGCAACCCCGGCGGCCGGAACTCGGGAAAGCTCGCGGTGCGCGAAGCCGATCTGCCCGAAGGCGTCGAGGTCGCTGGCGGTGGCCGGCCGCGCCTGGCGCGCATGTCGGGCGAGCGCCCTGCCCTCTCCGCCGCCGATCGCGCGCGCTTCAAACGCTCGGGCGCGGCCGGCAAGGCCCAGCTGTGGTGGACCGAGGCCAGCAAGAACCAACGCCTCGCGGCGTCTTTCGCGGGTGGGGTGGTGGTGCTGGGGTTGATCGCGGGCCTCATCATCGCGGTGATGCCCGAGAAGGCGAAGGCCAAGGCGATCGAGCCCGAGGCGCTCAGCGGCGAGCCCATCGAAGCCAGCTTCGGCGTGGGCGACGTGATGTACGAGCGCGAAGAC
>JAYVNA010000009.1:0-7903 GCA_043758715.1 Archangium sp. | reverse complement strand
GGCGGCGGCGTCTCGACCACCGGCTCCGCGGGGAGGTCAGCCTTCTTCTCGAAGCCAGCCGTCACGAAGAACTCGCTGCCGCGGTAACCGACCTCGCGGGGCTTGCCGTAGAAGCCGGGCTTGAACTTGTTGAGCCTGTCCTGGGCCAGCAGCGTCCACTCGCCGTACATCGCCAGCTCGTAGGACTTCGCCAGCGCCTTCTCGAGCGCCTCCACGCACTTCTCTTCGAGCGGGAAGACGTAGCGGTTCTCGAGCTCGCCGCGGAAGATCGAGAGCTGGTCTTCGTCGAGGCCCGGCGGGTCGGGAATGTCGGTGATGTTGGTCGCCATGTCGGAATACAGCAGGCCGACGCGGGTGAGCGCGGCGATGCCGTACTCCGGGTTACCGACCTTCAGCACTTCGATGTACGCGTTCTCGAGCTCGGTGAGCTTCTTCTGCTTCACCGGCAGGTCGTTCTTGAAGGTACCGACCTTCTTGAACTTGAGCTCGGTGAAGGCCTTCCACGAGGGCTCGAGCGCGACGAAGCGGGTGTGGGCGAAGGCGAGCATCGCGCGGTCGTTGCGCTTGTCCTCGTCTTTGAGCTTCGGGTAGCTGGCGATGATCTCCTTCGCGAGGCGCTCCTGCTCGTTAGTGTTCTTGAGCTTCCCGTGGAGGAGGTACTGGCGGTACTTCACCTCGAGCCTTCGCGCGTCGGTGACGCGGGTGTCCTTGGGGTAGCTGGTGAGGAACGCCTCGTAGCTCTTGAGCGCGTCGGCGGGCTTGTTCTGCTTTTCGAGCACGAGGCCGATGTTGTACGCGAGCTCAGGAACGTCCTTCTTGTCCTTGAAGCGCGCGATGTAGCGGCTGTACGCGGCGATCGCCTTGTCGAACTGACCGACGCCCTCGTACCAGAAGCCGGTGTTGAACTGCGCGTCGGCCACCAGCGCTTCGGCTTCCTTCACCAGGCCCTCGCGCTCCTTCTTGCGCGCGTCGTCCTTGATGGTCTTCAGGTCCAGGGTGGTGAGGGCGGCGGTGGCGGCGGGCTTGCCCTTGTTCGCCTTGGCCTCCTTGTCCTTCGCCTCCTTCTCCTTCTTGAGGAGGTCCTTGATGTTCTCGTACCCGATCGCCTTGTCGCCGGCGGCGAGGTCGTAGGTGGCGACGAAGTTCTCGTACATCTGGGCCGACTTCTCGAAGTTGGCCATCTTCTCGTAGAAGTACGCGAGCGCGACCTTCACCTTCAGGTCGAACGCGCTCTGCGGGTACTCCTTCAAGACGCGCTCGCCGATGGCGATGGCCTTGTCGAGCTGGTTCGCCTCGCGGGCGATGATCATCGAGTAGGTCAACGCGCGATCGGCGTTCTCCGACTTGGGGAACTCCTGCACGAAGGCCACGAAGAGCTCGGACGCCTTCGCCGGGTCCTTCTCCTTCTTGTACACGACCTCGTCGATGTACTTGTACTGCGAGCCTTCCACGAGCGAGCCGACCCGCTTGGTGAACTCGGTGTTCGGCTTGCTGAGCTTGGTGTTCGCCTTGAAGAGGCGCGAGAGCTTGTTGAGCTCGAGCCACTCTTCGCGCTCGTTCAAGACCGCCATGGTGAGGTCGGCGGCCTTCTCGGAGTTCGGGTGCTCGGGGTACTTGTTGATGACGTCGCCGAAGCGGCGGCCGGCCTCGACGTAGTGGTTCTTGTCGTAGAAGACCATCGCGGCCTGGTACGAGATGTCGACCTCGTCGGGGTTCTTCGGGAAGAGCTTGTTGTACGCGTCACACGCGGCGACCAACTGGGTCTCGAAGGGGGTGATGGGCTTCTCTTCCATCTCCTTGGCGTCGCGCTTGGCGAGCTTGGCCGCCTTCTCGACGGCGCCCTTCTTCGCGTTCTTGTTCTCTTCGATCTTCTTATTCTCATCGAGCTCAGACTTGCCGATGAGGCCACGCTCGATCTTGACCAACTTGTCGTAGGCGAGAATCGAGTTGAACGCCGACTGCTGGCGGTACTTCTCGTTCGACGCTTCCTTCGCTTCGGCGCGGTTGGGCACCTTGAAGGCCATCACGCCGACGTACTGCTTGGCCGCGGGCTCCCACTCCTCGAGGGCCCAGAGGATCTCGGCGTAATAGAACTTCAGGTTGAAGGCCTGGTCGGCGACGAAGTTCTCGTCTTCGGCCGAGGCGAACGCGTCGACGTATTCCTTGTAGATGTCGCGCGCGAGCCGGTAGGTCTTCACTTCCTTCGTCTTCTGCGCCTCCTGGTGGTACTCGGTGACGGCCTGGCGCATCGCCTCTTCGGCGACGTTGAAGCCGTTGCGCAGCACTTCCTTCTTCGACTCGTTCGCCTTCCACCACACGCTGCCCGGGCGATAGAGCTCGGCGAGCTTCTTGACTTCGACCTTCACCGCGTCGCGCTGGCGCAGGCCTTCGAACGACTTGATGATCGACTGCTGCCAGTCGGGCGCCGCTTCGGAGACCGCGTTGTCGTTGAGCAGGTAGCGGAACGACTTGATCGCGTTGTCGTGGTGACCTGCCTCCTGGAGCGCGTAGGCGAGCTTCTGGGTCAACGAGAGCTGCTTCTTCTTGCCCGCGTGCGCCTTGAAGTACGCCATCGCGTCGTCGGCCCGGTTGAGCTGCACGAACATGCGAATCGAGTCTTGCAGCGCTTCGTTCTTCAGGTCGGTGGCCGACTTGTCCTTGCCCTGCTTCTCGGCGAACTCCACGACGTCCTGCAGCTTCTTGAGCGCCTTCTCGTGCTCGCCCGCATTGAAGTCACACCAGGCCAGCTTGTAGAGCGCGTACGACTTGATCTTCGGGTTCGCCGAGGCGAACGCCTTCTCGTAGTAGGTCTTCGCCTTCTCGAGCACGTTGGCCACTTCGAAGTAGTGGTTACCCAGCTGCACGTAGGTGTCGGAGACGAACTTGGAGCCCGGGTAGCTCTTGAGCAGTTCCTCGTAGCGCTTGACCGCGAGGTCGCGCTTGCCGAGGTCGTACTGGTTGTAGGCGAGGTTGAAGAGCACCTCGTCCTTGCGCTCGTAGGTGGGGTACTCGCGCAGAATGGTCTCGTACAGCCGCATCGTCTCGCTGCGGTAGAGCTCAGACTCGCGGTGATCTTCCTTGGGCTCGGGCGCCTTCTCGCCGCGGTTCTTCTTCTCGTCGGCCTCTTTCTGCGAGGTGAAGAAGCCCAGCATTTCCTTGCGGTACAGGTAGCGCGACTTCTCCCAATAGAGCTCGGAGAGCTGGAAGAGCAGGTCGGCCTTCTGCGGGTTGCCGTCTTCGATCTTGGGGATGATCTTCTTGGCCGCTTCGATCTGCTCGTCGCGCTTCTTGTCGGCGGTCGCCTCGCGCTCGACGTCTTCCGGCCTGACGGCTTCCTTGCCATCGAGCTTCGCGGGGCCCTTTCGCTCTTCGGGCTTCTTGGCCGCCGCGGCCTTCGCGGCAGCAGCCGCCTTGGGATCGACCTTGGCGGGCGTGGTCGCCTTCGGATCTGCCTTCTTCTTGGCCTGAGCGGCGGCGGGGCTGGCTGCGAAACCAGACACGACAGCGAGGATCGTTGCGAGGCGAACTGCGAGCTTCATCTCTGCTCCTGTGGGGCTTAAAACGGCGCGGAACCTACACCGAGGCTCCGAGTGAAGAAAAGGGCACCCACAGAACAGTGAGTGCCCTCTCAACTCCTGAGAAATGCGACTTCGGTTCCGCCTTAGGGAGCGGTGGGGCAGCCGCGCTTGAGCGTGTACTGGTAGTACCCGATCTCGTCGCGCCAGAACTCGCCCTCGAACTTCCAGTAGTTCCAGTTCTCGGCGGGCATCTTCGGGCGGTAGAGCACCTGCTTGCCCAGCAGGCCCTGCGCGTCGAGGCCCGTCTCGGCGAATTCCTTCTCGGCCTTGGCGATCTCGAAACGGATGATTTCGGCCTGGTCGCCGAAGCCCTTGATGGTGCGGTAGGCCTCGGTGAGGCGCTTCTTGGCGCTGTCGCCGGCGGCCTTCTCGAGGGTGTCGCGGTTCTGGTCGAGGTAGGTGACGAGCTCGTTGCTCATCTTCGCGGCGCGCCAGCTCTGGTTGCCCTCGATCATCCCCTTCTCGGTCTCGATCTCCTTGAGCATGCCGAACAGGCCGAGCATGCGCTCGTTGGTGCGCACCCAGTTGAGCACCGCGCGGGGCAGCTCTGGGTTCTCGGTGACGTTGACCATCTTGAAGTACGCCGAGAGCTCGCGCGGCTCGGCGCTGTCGACCAGCGGCTTGAGCTTTTCGGCCATCGGCAGGTAGATCTTCTCGTACTCGGCCAGCGACGACTTCGACTCGTCGTACAGGCACGAGAAGTAATACGTGGTGGAGGTGAGGATCCACGACTCGGGCTGGAAGGCGCCGGCGAACTGCGGCGCGTAGAGGCCCTGGAGCGAGCCGAGCGCGCCGCCGAAGTCATCGTTCTGGAAGCGGGCAAAGCCGTTCTCGAACAGCGACTGGTCCCAGTACTTCGAGAAGCGGGGCACCTTCTCGTACCACTCGGTCGACTTCTGGTACTGGCCCTGGTTGTAGTTGGTGCGGCCCAGCGCGAGGTAGGCGAGCTGCTTGGTGTCTTCGAAGGCGAGCTGGCGGGTGCGAATCTTGAGCACGTTCTCGAAGGTGGTGATCGCCGCCTCGAGGTTCTTGTTGCGCGCCTGCTCGTCGCCCGCGGGGAAGCGCGGGTCGGCCAGGGTGATGCCCATCAGGTACTGGGCCTTCGCGTAGAACTGGCTGGTGTCGGGCACCGCCTCGAGGAACTGCTTGGCCTCGTCGAGCTTGCCCTTGCGGTGCGAGATGCGGCCGATGAGGTAGTTGATGCGCGCCAGCACCTCGAGCGGCAACGTCGCCCACGCGTCAGCGTAGCGATCGTAGAGGTTGTTCATGATCGAGGGGATGAGGAAGTCGTCCTTGAGCACTTCCTGCAGGGAGATCAGCGCCTCCACCGACTTCAGGTGGTACGGGTGCTGCGGCCCCGCCTTCACGATCGGCGTGAAGTACACGAACGCCGTGAACGGCAGGTTCGCGCGCTGGAAGCTCGAGGCGAGGTAGTACTCCGCCTTGAGCCGCAGATCGTTGTCGGTGGTGCTGTTCGTCACTTCGAAGAACAGGCGCGCCGAGTCTTCGAACTGGTTGCCGTTATAGGCAGACAGGGCCTTGTTGTAGACCGCGAGATCCTGCGCCGAGGCCAGACCGGCGAAGAGGGCAATGGCGATAAAGAGCGTGCGCTTCATGGTGTGCCCTTAGAAAAGGAACGAGATCCCGAGGTACATGCCGATATTGTTGAGCACGTCGGAGCTGGGCGTCTTGACGAGGTTGAGCGCAAGCGGAACATCGTTCTGGCGCTTCACCGGTGGGTCCGAGCCTTCAACGACGCCGGTGAAACTGTCGAGATTGCACGTGGCGCCCACGGTCGCTTCGCCCGGGTCGCGGCCGCCGCGGATTTTCGCGTCCATCGCCCTCAGGTCCTCCACATTGCAGCCATTAACTTGTGTCATGCGTGCGGTGTAAACCACGTCGCGCACTTCGAGGCGCAAGGCGAAGCGTTCACCCAGTTGGAGGCGGAAGCCGGCCCCCAATGAGCCCATGAAACGGATACCCGTGTCACCGTAGGTGGCCTGGTTAATCGACCCGTCAGGCCTTGCCGATTCCGGCTTGAGTTGGTGCCGCGTGCCACCGGCGCCCAAGCCGCCGTTCAGCACGAAGCTGAAGTGCGCAAGGGTGCCCTCGAAGATGGTGAACTTTCCGTAGAGCGGGCTGACCTCGACGCCGGCCATCACCCCCCAGGTCCACAGGAGCGAAGTTGCGGCCTGAGCTTCGACGCTGAACTTGTCGACCAGCTCACCGTTGAAAGAGGACTCCACGTTGTACCAGTTGTAGCCGCCAGTGATCTGGAGGCCGAAGTTCTCCTGCAGGTGGTACACGAACGAGGCCATGGTGCCGAAGTGCTGGGTGAACTTGCCGTTGACCTGCATCGAGACGGGGAAGAGCACGATCTCGCTCTTGCGCGAGTCGCTGTAGGCCTTCTGCTCGACGATGTGCACGGCGACGTTCGGGTTGTAGAGCGGGGCGCCCGACACCAAGCGCTGCGCTTCGAGGTCGACCGCAGCGGCCGGAGCGGGAATTGTCGCGTTCGCCGCCGCCGGCGCCGGCGCATTCGTCTTGGGGACGTCAGTCTTCGGAGTGGCGGGCGAGGTCGGGTTGGCCGTGGGCGGCTTGACCGGCTCGTCATCGTCGTCGTCGTTCGGAGTGGCCTGGGCCAGCATCAGTGGCGCGTCCGCAGGGGCCGGCGCAGCATTGGCAGAGAGCGCCCCGAGGAACGCGGCGAGCAAAAGAGAGTTACGCATGGAAGTCATTGGGATCGTCCCTTAGAAGATGAACGAATAGCCCAGATCGAACTGGACGAGGTTGGTGATGCCCGCGCTCGGGTCGTTGGTACCGTCAGGTGCCGTCGCGCAGCCTCTGATGTTGGGCTGGCACAGTCGCGTGATGTTGATTTTGTAGGAGTCAAGGTAGCTCCAGTCGCGCGCTTCGATCTTTACGGAGTGGTGCTGAGCAATGAAGAAGCGGAAGCCCAGTGCCACCGAGACAAGAGGGCTGACCTTGTTCTCCGCCAGGAATGCCGTGGGCTGGCTCCTGTCGCCGAGATAGCTGACGCATGCTGCACGATCAGCGCACTCGACCATCGACTCGCGCTTGAGCAGGCCGACGCCACCACCCACCCAGAGATAGAACTGGAAGTGAATGGGCAGTTCCGACATCAAATTGATTTTCCCGTAGACGGGCTGGAAGCGAGCACCGATCACCCCGTGGGCGGTGAGCTCCCACAGATCGGCCGCGTCCCTCACCTTCTTGGTAGTACTGGTGGTGGAGTTGCCGTTGAAGAAGTCGGTCTGAATCTGGTCGGCCAGCGACGTGTGGCGCGAGATGGCGTAGCCGCCGCGCAGCTCGACGCCGAACCAGTCGACCGGGTTGACCGCCACCGAGAGGTTCAGGTTGTAATGCTCGGTCAGCCGGCTCAGGAGCGAGAAGCCGACGTTGCCGCCCAGCTCCCAGCGCCCTGCGACCGAGAAGAGGCGGTTGCGCACCGCGACCTTCTCGACGAGCTCAGCTTCGTCTTCGGCAAACGCTGCGTTGGCCGTCATCAGCACCAGGCAGCTCATCAGGTAGCGAGTCGTACGATTCATGGAGCTCATTCACCTCATCTACGGACAACGGTTCGGAAGTCGCGAGCGCGTCGGCAGAACGCTGAACTGCGCCAAGTAGCCAGTTGGTCGCGGCCCCATGCCTTCGCGCTTGGCGTAGCTGGCGCCGTTGTTGACGGGACTGGCCTAGGCATGGGAGGGGCGCGCTTAGCACAGCCTCCCCCTCAAGCAAGCCCTCTTGAGGTGCTGTCATGCGTCGCGCTCGCATACGAGATCGAGAGGGCCAGTGACTCGTCAGCTGCGGCACCGAGCTAACATCGCGCTCGGTTGATTCGGTGGTTGCGTGATTCACGGTGGCCGGCCTCGCAATTCCCCTCAGATTCGCGCGGTGATCCTCCGCCTTCGTGAAGAGGGCCGGCATCCGACCAGATCGCGGACATCACAGGCGTTGGCTGCGCGACCGTGAATCGCATCCTCCGCCTTCATCGCAAGACTGGAACCGTCGGGCCCAGGCCCGGCAACCGCATCCGATTCGCGGCAAGGTGGACCAGCACCTTGCGCGCTCGTGCAGAAGATGCCCGATGCGACGGTGAGCCAGTTCGCGGAAGCACTTCAGTGCGCGGAGGCCCTGGCGACCAGGCCATGCTCGGGCACAGCGCGCGCTCAAGCGCATGGGTTACTCGCGAAAAAGGTTAAAGGTTCGTAACCGTTCACGGGCCTACGCGGCGATGGCGGGCGTCTCGAGCTGAAGGTGAGGCAGAAGGGATGGCGCAGCGGCGCTGGTGCGGTGGGCGCGAA
>JAYVNA010000008.1:0-7905 GCA_043758715.1 Archangium sp. | reverse complement strand
TGGTGACCTTCCAGTACTTCGCCTCGCCGGTGAGGAAGGTGAGGGTGACGACGGGCGAAACGGGTTCCTGCCACGGCACGTATTCAGAGGCGGTGCTCGAGGTGCTCGGCAGCAACAACGCCGCGCGCAACGCGAGCCCCAGGGTCGACTTGCCCAAATCGTTGGGTCCGTAGAGCACGTTGAGGCCGGGGCCAAACTCGAGCTCTGCCGAGACGATGGCTTTGAAGTTCGCGATCTGCAGCTTCGAGAAGCGCATCAGCTGGCCTGGCTCTTCGCGAGCTTGAAGAGGTGGAAGAGCGCCCGCTCGGCGGCGGCGCGTTGTTCGGGCAGCTCCGCTTGCACCTTGAGTCGCTTCACCGCGGCCTGGAGCACGGGAGGCAAGGACGCGCTCTGGGCTTCCACTCCGCTCAGATCGAGGGAGAGGCCTTCGCGGTTGAGCTCCAGCACGCCGACGCGTGCGTGCGTCGCGGCCGAGCCCTCGAGCTTGCCCAGCAGCACTTCGGCTTCCTGGTATTCCTGCGTGCTGACGCGCAGCTCGAGCGTGAGGCGCAACACGCGCGAGGCGAGGTCCGTTCTCATCGCGAGCAAACGCAGCTCGTCCATCGACTTGACGGTGAGCTCTTCCCACTTCCACTGCCCCACGGGCCGCTTCTGCACCATCGCTTGCCGCGCGCGATTGATGAAAACGAGCGCCACGTGGCCCGCGTCGTGTTCGTCGAACGCGGTTTGCTCCGGCGTGCCCGGGTAGATGGTGGGCGGGTGTTTGCGGTCAGGCGGCACGAAGCGAAAGCCGTGGGTGTCACCGATGGCGAGGTAGTCGAGGCCGCGATCGACGGCCGCGTCTTTCGAGATGGGGAAGTTGGTCTTCCAATCACCCGCGTCGAACGTCGAGCCGTGCACGAGCCCGATGCGTACGCGTTCATCGCCGACCGCGCGTTTGGGAATCGAGGCGGTGGGATCCTCCTGGCCTGCGCGCGACGTGCACGGCACGGCGAACAAGACGCAGTCGTTGGGCAGCGCGACTTCGACCAGCTCCTGATCGACCACGTGCACGAAGGACGGCAGGGCCTTGCGAAACGAGGGCTCGCGCCACACCGACTCGGCGACGAGGGGATCATGATTCCCCGGCAACAGGAACACCGGCCGGTTCTTCCATTTCAACTTGCCGAGCACCGTCAGCAAGGCGGTCTTGAAGTCTTCGTCGGGTTGCGCGGTGTCGAAGAGATCTCCCGCGCAGAGCACCGCGTCGACCTGGTTGCGCTCGGCCTCGAGAAAGATTCGTTCGAGCACGTCGCGCCGCGCGCGCGAGAGCGTCCTGGCGGCCTCGGGCCCAAAGCGCGGAAAACGGCGGCCCAGATGCCAATCGGCGGTGTGGAGCAGCTTGAGCACGATGTCGTCCTCCGTGCGTTTCATTCGATGACCAGGTCGAGGTCGAGCAGCGTCTCGAGGCGGGGTGGGGCGTAGCGGCGATTCTGAATGTGGGCGTGGTGTTGCTGGAAACGGGCGTCGTCGCGGCGGGACAACCGATCGATCGCTTCGTCCACCCCGTCGAGCTGTTGCTGCAGGGTGGTGCGGGAGCGCTCGGCGTCTTCCCGCGCCTCTGAGCCCGTGGCGCCATCGCGGCGCTGCGTCGCGAGCTCGAACCGTTCGCTCAGCGAAGCGTGGCGGCGGCGCAGTACCAGCAGGCGATCTTCCACGAAGCGTTCACCTTGAATGGTGGCGCGCTCGAAGCGGTGGTGTTCGGCGGCGTCGAGGCTCGCTTGCGCGAAGAAGAGCGCCTGGTCGGCCGCGTCCCGCAGCGCACGTTCATCGAGGGGCCTGGGCGTGCCTTCGAGAGGAAGCAGCGGCGCGTGCAGCAGGGTGAGCGCGGTCTCTTCGTCGAGCAGCTCTCCGTCGGAGGAGACCAGCACCGGCACCAGGTGTTCCACGCGTTCGAAGCCGTCGATGCCCAGCTTCATCAAGCGCAGGTGCGCGGGGCCTTTCTTCACACCGGGCAGCTTCACCCGCGCAGGATGAAGCGGCTGCGCCGTTCGCGTCGCTGCGACCGCGGCGGTCACCAGCGGGTGCGAGAGATGCAGCGGGCCCTGGAGCTGACCGTCGAGTTCGAGCTGAGCGCCGACAAGTTTCCAGCTCGCGCCCCGCGATTCGAGGTCGCTCGTCACCAGCCGTAGCAGGTCGGCGTCGAGCTCGGCCAGCGCGGTGGGCAACTCGACCTGATGCCGGCGGAACACGCGCTGCACTTCTTCGTCGAAGCGCTCGGCGAGGACTCCGGCGGTGCGGGCGTTCGTCTCTTCGAAGCGGCGGCGCTCGTCGGCCACCCGATCGCGCAGCGCGCGCAGTTCGTCGTGCACCTCGTCGACGGTGCGGGCGCGTTCGTAGATGCGGCGGAGCTCGCCTTCGAACTCTGCGCCAATCGCGCTGACGACGTCACCGGGGGCGCTGCCCGCGCGGTGCAGCACCTGGTCACTCGCGTCGAGCACCGTGCCGAAGAGCTCGAGCTTCTGGCTCAAGATGTCGAAGGTGAGGCGCTGGGTCTCGTTGTCCTTCGCGAGGAAGTTGATCACCGTGACGTCGTGCTGCTGACCGTAGCGGTGGCAGCGGCCGATGCGCTGCTCGATGCGTTGCGGGTTCCACGGCAGGTCGTAGTTCACCACCGTGTTGCAGAACTGCAGGTTGAGGCCCTTGGCGCCAGCTTCGGTCGAGATGAAGACGCGCGAGCGGGTGCGGAACTCGTCGACCAGCGCGAGTCGAATCGCCACCTCGTCTCCCTCTCCCCCGCGGAGGAGAGGGTCGGGGTGAGGGGCGAAACTTGCCTTGAACCGCGCGAGCGCCTGCTTTGCGCGTGGTGAATCGTTGGTTCCCGAGAGCAGCGTCACCTCTTCATCGGTGACGACGCCGCTGCTGATCAGTCGCTCGCGCAGCCACGCCTGGGTGACGAGTGATTCGGTGAAGATGACCACCCGGTCGCTGCCTTGACCTGCGCGTGCGCGGGTGGAGACGAAGGACAACGCCCGGCGCAGTGCGCGGAACTTGCTGTCGTCTTCGGCCAGTCGGCGGGCGCGAGCGACGAAGCCTTCCACGCGTTGGAGTTCGGCGGCGACTGACGGCCCGTTCGCGAGCCCCTCACCCCGACCCTCTCCCTCAGGGAGAGGGAGATCGTCTTCAAGCTCTTCCAAATCGTCGGGCGCTTCGGCCTTGCCCTGCAGCCGCAGCACCACCCGCTCGAGGCTCGCCTGCAACGCCCGGGTCGAGCTCGCCATCCGCCGATGAAACCCAATCAACAGCAGCTGCCGATGCCGCCCCTGGAACGCGTTGATGCCCGGCTCGAGCACGTACGCGGTGACGTCGTCGTACAGCGCGCGTTCCTCGGTGCTCATCTCGTACTCGAACAGCCGCGCCTCTCGATTGACGAAGGGCTTCTCGAGAAAGCTCTGCGCCTGCCTCCGCAACGTGCGCTGCAGCACCTGCTTGAGCCGTGAGCGAAGCTCGTCTTCCTGCCCGGGCGCGACCTGCCGATCATCAGGCCCGCAGAACACCTCGCGGAACGTCGGCAGATCACCCAGCAGGGTGCCGAGCGGGTCGACGTACTGCACCAGCCCCCACAGCTCCGCGAGGTTGTTCTGAATCGGAGTCGCGGTCAGTAGAAGAACCGGCGTGTTCCCCAGCACCTCGCGTACCCGCCCGGCCGTGCGCGCGTGTTCGGACTCAGGGTCGTAGTCGCCCGCCTGCGTGTACCGTTTGTAGATGCCGGCGAACACCTCGTGGGCCTCGTCGATGACGCAGAGGTCGAACGGCGCCGCCAGCTGCAGCGCCTTCTGCCCGTTCTCAGAACCCGCCGCCTCGCGGTTGATCAGGAACACGCCGTCACCGTCGAGCCGCCCCGGCTTCGCCGAACCCTCACGCGCCTCGAGGTTGAACAGCTGAAACAATTCCTGCCGCCACTGCCCGAGCAGTGACTTGGGCGCGATCAACAGCACCCGCCGCGCGCCCTCGGCCTTGAGCTGAGCAATCACCAGCCCCGCTTCGATGGTCTTTCCCAGCCCCACCTCGTCCGCGAGGATGCAGCCGCCTTCTCTCAAACGGCCCAGCGCGAAGATGACCGCTTCGATCTGATGCGGGTTCGGGTCGATCTTCGCCGCGCGCTGAGGAGCGGTCGCCCGCCTCGCCTCACCAGCGGACCGCAGACGCACCAGGTCCTCTGCGAGGTAACGCCGCTGGGCGGGGTGAAGCGGGCCCGAGGGCCAGACCGAAGACACGTCAGCTGTCTACTCGACCCGCTCTCGCTTCACTTTGTATAACCGAGCACCCGGTACACCCCGCGGCCCAGCCACTCCCTCAACGCTCGGGCGGTCTGCGAGAGGTACTCCGCGCGCGGCAGCACGTGCATCTCGAGCTCAGGTGCGCGCAGCCGGTAATCGACGGGCCACATGTCGGCCTCCACGCCCGCCGCTCTGAAACACCCCACCGCGCGTGGCACGTGGAAGGCGCTGGTCACCAGGAGCACCTTCTTCGCGCCCATGGCGTCGAGCAGCTTCTTGCTCTCGGTCGCGTTCTCGCGCGTGTTGTTCGCTTTGGGCTCGATGATCACCTGCTCCTTCGGCACGCCCAGCGCGATCAGCTCTTCAGCGTCATAGTCGGCCTCGGTGCGCAGCCCGCCGCCCAGCTCGCCGCCGCTCACGATGGCCACCTTCGCCCGCCCACTGAGCACCAGCTTCCGCACCTCGAGCAGCCGTTCGACGTTGTCGTTCCACGCGGGTGAATTGACCAGGCTGCCCTGCGGCGAGACCACTCCGCCCAGCAGCACCACTGCGTCGTAGGTGACGCCTTCCTGCATCGTCGAGACAGCGCCGTCTTCGAGCGATTGCCAGAGCCGATTCGAAACCGCGGGCAACGCCGCGAGAAAGAGCGCGCCGAGCCCACAGCTCACGAGTGTCAGCGCGAGCCTCCTGCGCTTCTCGCGCGCCAGGAGCACGAGGCCCACCAGCGACGGCAGCCCGCCCCACCACAGCGGGTCGATCGCGATGTCGAGCAGCTTGGAAAGAATGAAGAACACCGGCGCTCAGGTAGCACGGCCCTGTGTACTCAGCAGGCCCACATTGAATTCTCGGGTGGGGCAGTCGGTGCGGTACGCTTCGGGCCGTTGTGCTCCCCTTCGATTGGGCCCCACTGGAGCACGAGGTTCTTGAAAACCATGCAACGACTCCGCCTGCTGACCTTGATTCCGCTCGCGCTGTTGAGCGCCTGTGCGCCTCGCGAGAGCGGTCTTCGTGTGAAGGTGACCGTTCGTGCGCAGGGCACCGCCCGGGTGCGCGCCGATTGCATCAAGCTGACGGTCTCGAACGACACGCAGGAGCTGAAGTCGGCGACCATCAAGCGGCCCAGCGATGACGACGCCATCTTCGGCGTGCGCCGCGGGACGGATCTCCCCGCCTCGGTGAAGCTGCAGGCCAGCGGGGTCATCGGCGCGAACTGCGCTGACGACGCCAACCTCAAGCTCAACGCGCAGGGCGACTCGATCGTCGCGAACTTCCCGGAAGAGGGCGTGCTCGACGTCGAGGTCTTCGTCGATCCCCCCGGTGTTTCACTCGACGCGGATCGTGATGGCTTCGTCGCCGCGGCCAAGGGCGGCCTCGACTGCAAGGACGACGACAACACGGTGTTCCCCGGCGCGGGCCAGGTCTGCGCGAACACCGGTGACACCGACTGTGACGGGCAGGGCGGCTGCGACGACAGCGAGTGCGGCAGCGCCACCGTCTGCGTCTTCCCACCCGACCGCGTGGTGGTGACCAGCAACGTGGTGACCATGCTCCGCTACGAGTGCCAGGGGCCGTTCCACGTCGAGCTGCGCAACGCCACCGGGCCGCGCGTCGCGGTGCGCGACACGGTGGTGACGCTCGCCACCTCGCTCGCCGGCACCAGCGTGCACGCCACGTCCTCGTGCAGCGACACCGCGGTGACCAGCTTGCCGATTCAGTACGGCGCGTCTGCGCTCGACGTGTACCTGAAGGCCGATGGTCTGGCGTACGGCACGACCACGCTCACCGCCACCGCGGCGAAGGTCGCGATGCCCGGCTCGGTGACGGTCGAAGTACACCCGCAGCCGCTCGCGAAGCTGGAGTTCACCACTCCCGCGCGCACGGTCACCGCGGGCGATTGCAGCACCGAGGTCCTCACCGTCGAGTTCCGTGACGCGATGAACCGCCGCACCGACGTCGACTCACCCACCACCGTCACCTTCAGCTCGACGCCCGGCGACATCGGCAACGCCAACATCTTCTTCAGCGACGCGGCCTGCGCGGCGCCCGCGGCGATGCGGCAGCTGTTGCCCGGGCAGGGCGCGCTCTCGTTGCACGTGAAGGTCGCTCGCGCGGGGACCTTCTCGGTCACCGCCACCCCGAGCGCGGGCCTGGGTCAGAGCCAGCAGCTGATCATCGCGCCTTCGACCGGCTCGAAGCTCGCGTTCACCAACTCACTGCAGACGCTCAACACCACCCAGAACTGTTCGTTGGGCCTCTTCACGGTGCAACTGCAGGACATGTTTGCAAACCCCGTGCTTACCACTGCTGATCTCCCGGTGCGCCTCATGGTGACGGGCATCGTCAACGTCAGCTTCTTCGACCCCAACGGCGGCTGCTCCACCGCGGCGACCAACGACTTCATCATCCCCTCGGGGGCAAACTCGGTGTCGTTTCGCGCGCGGGGCATGACGGCGCCGCCGAACAGCGGCACCATCGCTGTGCAGGTGCTCAACGGCGCGCCCATTACCAGCGCCAGCCAGATGCTGAGTATTTCGGCCGGCTACGCCAGCAAGTTCCAGCTCACCGGCTTGCCCACCAACCCGCTCGCGGGCCAGTGCAGCCAGAACCCGTTCAGCGTCGAGCTGCTCGACGCCGCGAACAACCCGGCCTCTTCGTTGACCGACACCGCGTTCACGCTCTCGGCTTTTCCTGCCTCTCCTGATCCGAGCTTCAAGTTCTACGTGGGCCCGGGCTGCGTCACGCCCGTCAGCGGCACCCTCACGGTGCCCGTCGGCGCGAACAGCGGCACGTTCTCCTACCAGGGCAACAAGGCCGTGGCGGCCTTCGAGATCCGCGCGGCGACCGGGGTGCTCTCGCCCCCGACGACGTTCATTCCGGGCAACTCCATTCGGGCCGGGCCGCCGGGCAAGCTGACTTTCACCGCTCCGCTGACGCAGACCGCCCAGGCCGGCACGTGCACCTCGGGGCCCTATGTGGCCAACGTGCTCGACCTCTTCGACAACGCCACCAGCTTCACCACCGGCCAGGTGCTCAACGTGACCTCGGTGCCCACGGTGGGCTCGGGCGTCACCATCGGCACCGCCACTTGCACGAGCGGCAACACCGTCCCGCTCGCGGCCGGGGCCACGCAGACGAGCTTCACCGCGCAGCACACCGTCACCGGCAGCTACGCGCTCACCGCGACCGTCAGCGGCTTTTCCACCGCGTCGCCGGCGAACCTCACCGTCACCCCCGGCCCCTCGACGTTGCAGGTCGACGTGCCCGCGGGTGGCACGGCCACCATGGCCGCGGGTGCCTGTCAGATCATCACCGTCAGCCGGCGCGATGCGTTCGGCAACGCGGCGCCCGTCTCGGGGACCGCGCCCGTCAACGTCACGCTCCCGGCGAACTCGACGTTGTTCTCGAACACCAACTGCACGGGCTCCGCGGCGCTGGCCATGACGAACACGAACACGCTTTCGTTCTCGGCCATCTTGCGCGTTGCGGGCTCACAGACGGTGACGGTGGCCATTCCCAGCGTCTCGCAGCAGGCGACGGTGAACCTGCAGGTGACTCCGGCCGCGCCCACCTTGCAGTTCACCGTGCCCGCCAGCGGTACGGCCTCGCAGAACGCCGGGGGCTGCACGCCGGTGAGCGTGGTGCGGCG
>JAYVNA010000007.1:0-7908 GCA_043758715.1 Archangium sp. | reverse complement strand
GCAGCGCCACGGGCGGCGGCTCGGCGACGGGTGGCGGCAGCGGCACCTGCACCGTGCTCGACCTCTCGCAGGCCCAGACCGTGGGCGCCCAGTACTCGCTCGTGATGGGCATGAACCCGCCCAACCACCAGGCGCTCGTGCGCGCGCCCAGTACGGTTGCGGGCAAGTTCGACTTCGTGGGCGTCGAGAGCTGGTACTTCGGCGACAACATGTCGCCCACCTTCCCCCAGACGGCGCCGTTGCCCAGCCCCGCTGACGCGACCTACGGCGACTGCGCCGACTGCGTGTGGCTCGACCAGGCCTGCGACATGAACGCCGGCAACTGCGCCCGCAGCTACTTCGCCACCTCGGGCAGCCTGGTGATCACCACGGCCACCCGGGTGGTGAACCTCGGCTCCTTCGTGGCCACGGCGAGCAACGTGCGCTTCACCGAGTGGGACTTCATGAATGACGTCGCGGTGTCGCCTGGCCAGTGCGTGACGGTCGCCACCGTGGCCGTCAACGCCACCTGGGACAACACCCCGGACGGGGGCCTCGACGCGGGCACCGACGCGGGCGTGGACGCCGGTATCGACGACGCGGGCACGGACGCCGGCGCCGACGGCGGGTGAAGAGCCCTTCGCGGTCCGCTCCACGGCGGTAGAGTGCCGTCGTGGCGCACACGTACGACTTGCTGTTGCAGGCCAGCGCACCGGGCGAAGCTGCACCGGTCGCTGCGCTCGTCAGCGCCCTGGGCGCCCGGGGCGCGACGCTCAGCCCGGAAGGGCGCGGCACCTGGAAGCTCAACGACGGCGAAGTGACCATCGACCCGCTCTTCGAGGAGGGTCAGGTCAAGGGCCTCGACGTGCGGGTGCCGCTGCTCGATCGCACCGCGCTGATCGAAGACGTGGTCAGGCAGCTGGTCGAGGTCGCTTCGCTGGCCCAGGGCCGGCTCACCGATCCCCAGCGGGGCGAGGCGGCCGTCATGAGCTCGTTGTCGATGCTCCTCGAGGAATACCTGCGCATGGCCCGCTATGCCGGCGAGTACGGCGGCGTCGGCGGAGCGCTGGGCCTGAGCACCTGGGCCGCCCCGCCGGAAGACGACTCATCGGCGTTTCGGTGGGTGCTGCTGGTCGTGGTGTTTCTGGTCGCCGGCTGGGCGGGGTGGAGAACGATCAACGCCATCCACGACGCCAACCGGCCCGTCGAAGCGCCAGCACCGATGGACCGCTCGCCGAAAATCCCCGGGCAGTGAGGCCACCGGCTCCGCGTCGCGAAAGCGCGCGTCGAGCTCGAAGCCCAGGAAGTTGGTGGAAAAGTAGAGCGCGCCCTGCGCAGAGAGCAGCGAGCGGGCGGTCTCGACCAACCAGCGGTGATCGCGCTGCACCTCGAAGCGCCGCCCCATCTTCTTCGACGAGGTGGAGAAGCTCGGCGGGTCGAGCACGATGAGGTCGAACTGCTGCCGGCAAGTCTCCAACCAGCCGAGCACGTCAGCGCGGATCACCTGGTGCTTGCCGCGGGGCTCGAACCCGTTGAGGCGAAAGTTGCGCTCGGCCCACTCGCAGTAGGTGTTCGAGAGATCGACCGTGGTGGTCTCCGCCGCGCCGCCCGCGAGCGCGTGCACGGTGAACGCGCCGGTGTACGCGAACAGGTTCAGAAAGCGCTTCCCGCGGGCTTCCTGGCGCACGCGCGCGCGGGTGACCCGGTGATCGAGGAAGAGGCCGGTGTCGAGGTAGTCAGAGAGGTTGCACTCGAAGGTGAGCCCGTGTTCCTTCACGTTGACCAGCGTCGAGCGGGTGCCCAGGCGCTCGTACTGGGCGCTGCCCCAGGCGTGCTTCTCGTGGGTCTTGGTGAAGATCTTCTCGGGCGGCAGCTCGAGCGCGGCCGCGGTCGCGCGCACCACCTCGGCCCTCGCTTCGTCGATCGACCCGTCGCGCAGTTGCTTGCGGCGCGGGTATTCCATCACGTGCGCAAAGCCCTCGTACCAGTCGACCGCGAAGGGCCATTCCGGCATGTCGAGATCGTAGATGCGAAAGGCGGTGACCTTTTCGCGCTCGGCCCACTTGAAGCGCTGCTTCGCGTTTTTTCGCAGCCGGTTCTCGAAATCAGACACGGAACGCTACGTGGCATAAATCGATGCCATGCGCACCGCGAAGGGAAGCTCCTGAATGTTCGCCACGATGATCGCAGGCATGGTGTTGGCCGCCGAGGGCAAGTGGACTCCGCAGCAGGTGCTCGAGCTGGGCCCGGGCTGGGTGAAGCAGCAGGGGTTCGGGCTGCCCCTTCGCCAGCTGTGGGACGAGAAGACGCAGACCGGTCTGCTGGGCAACGCGGTGCAGATCCCCGGGTGCTCCGGCAGCTTCGTCTCGAAAGACGGGCTGCTCATCACCAACCACCACTGCGTGGTGAGCATTCTTCAGGAACACTCGACGCCTCAGCAGAACCTCGCGAAGGATGGCTTCGTGGCGAGAAGCGCAGCCGAAGAGAAGGCCTCGAAGTCCTTTCGCATTCAGGTGCCGCGGCGCTTCGTCGACGTCACCAAGGAAGTGCTCGCGGCGATTCCCGCCGGCGCAGATGACCTGGCGCGCTTCAAGGCCGTCGAGGCCACCCAGAAGCAGCTGGTGGCCGAGTGCGAGAAGCAGCCCGGCACCCGCTGCACCTTCGCGACCTTCGACGGCGGTCTCTTCTTCACCCTCACCGAGTTCGCCGAGCTGACCGACGTGCGCCTGGTGTACGCGCCGCCGGTCGCCATCGGTGACTTCGGAGGCGAGATCGACAACTGGATGTGGCCTCGCCACACCGGCGACTTCTCGTTGGTGCGCGTGTACCAGGACGGCAAGCCGTACCAGCCGAAGTACTTCTTCCCGCTGTCCACCGAGGGCGTGAAGGAAGGCGATGCGGTGGCGATTCTCGGGTACCCGGGCACCAGCTATCGCGCCTGGCTCGCGGTGGAAATGGAAGAGCGGCAGCAGCGCTACTTCCCCGCGCTGCAGTCGATCGCCGCTGAGTGGGTGTCGATCATGGAAGACGAGGGCAAGAAATCACCGGGCGCGCTCATCGCCACCTCCGACGATCTGCGCGGGTTGTTGAACGCGCGGAAGAACGCTGAAGGTCAGCTGGCCGGGCTCGCGCGCGGGAAGATCGTCGAGAAGCAGCGCGCCGCCGACGAGCGGGTGCGGGCCTTCGCGCAGAAGAAGCCGGAGTTCGCCAGCGCCCTCACGGCGCAGACCGGCCTCACGCAGTTGATGAACGAGCGGGTGCAGTCGTGGGATCGGGACTTTCTGCTCGACTTCGCTGGCCGCGGGGCGCGCGCGGTGGGGTGGCCGCTGCTGGTGGTGCGCCGCAGCGTCGAGGCCCAGAAGCCCGACGTCGAACGCGAGCCCGGTTTTCAAGAACGGGATCTGGCGCGGCTGCGCGAGCGGCACGAGCGCGATCAGAAGCGCTATTCACCGCCGGTCGATCAACGGTTGTTCGTCTCGTGGGTCAAACGCGCGCTCGCGCTCCCGAAAGATCAGCGGCTGGCGGCGATCGACGCGGCTTTCGGTGCCCTCAAGGACGACGCCGCGCTGGCCCGAAGGGTCGCTGAGCTGAGCGCCGCCTCGAAGGTGTTCGAGTTGGAGCAGCGTCAGAAAATGTTCGACGAGACGCCCGAGCAGCTCAGGGCCCGCAAGGATCCCCTGCTGGACCTGGGGCTCGCGCTCGACGCCGATCGCCGGGCGCTGCGTGATCGCCGCGACGCGTATTCCGGGCGGGTGCTGGCGTTGCGGCCTGCCTGGCGCCGCGCGGTGATCGCCGAGGCCGGGCATCCGGTCGCGCCTGACGCCAACCTCACCTTGCGGGTGAGCTTCGGCCGGGTGAAGGGCTACTCGCCGCGCGAGGCGGTGGTGATGCTGCCGAACACCACCCTTGCGGGGATGATCGCCAAGGACACCGGCCAGGAGCCGTTCGACGTTCCACAGCGTGTTCGCGACGTCTACGCCTCGGGGAAGTTCGCCCAGGTGCCGGTGGATTTCCTGGCCGATTGCGACACCACCGGGGGGAACTCCGGCAGCCCGCTGATCGACGGCAAGGGGCGCCTGGTGGGGGTGAACTTCGATCGGGTCTGGGAAAACGTGGCCAACGATTTTGGCTACAACCCCGAGGTCGCGCGCAACGTGAGCGTCGACGTGCGCTACCTGCTCTGGCTGCTCACCTCGGTCGAGAAAGCCCCTGGTCTGGTGACCGAACTCACCGGCAAGTAAGCGGGGCCGGTACAGCCTCGCAGCGCTTTCCCGGGGCGAAGCTCTGTGATGAAGGAGCGCTCATGCGCTTCGACACTCTCGCCATCCACGCAGGCCAGCACCCGGATCCCACCACTGGCGCCATCATGACGCCGGTCTACTTCACCTCGACCTACGTCCAGGACGGGCCCGGTGAGCACAAGGGGTACGAGTACTCGCGCACCAAGAACCCCACGCGCGTGGCGCTGGAGCAGTGCCTGGCCGCGCTCGAAGGCGCGAAGTTCGGCGCGTGCTTCGGCTCTGGCTGTGCGGCCACCGACATGCTGATGCACATGCTGTCGGTCGGCGATCACGTGGTGTGCAGCGACGACGTCTACGGCGGCACCTTCCGCCAGTTCGACAAGGTCTTCACCCGCCACGGCCTCACGTTCTCCTTCGTCGACATGACGAACCCCGAGAACATCGAGAAGGCGATCACCCCCAAGACCAAGATGATCTGGGTCGAGACACCGACCAACCCGATGCTCAAGCTCGTCGACCTCTCGCGCGCCGCGGAGATCGCGAAGAAGCACAACCTCATCAGCGTCTGCGACAACACCTTCATGACGCCGTACTTCCAGCGCCCGCTGGAGCACGGCTTCGAGATCGTCACCCACTCGACCACCAAGTACCTCAACGGCCACTCCGACGTGGTCGGCGGCTTCGTGGCGACCTCGAACAAGGACCTCGCCGAGAAGATGTACTTCCTGCAGAACGCCATCGGCGGCGTGCCGGGCCCGATGGACTCGTTCCTGGTGCTGCGCGGCGTGAAGACCCTGCACGTACGCATGCAGCGGCACGCCGAGAACTCGCACAAGATCGCCGACTTCCTGGTCTCCCACCCGAAGGTCAACAAGGTCACCTTCCCCGGCCTCACCTCGCACCCGCAGCACGAGCTGGCGAAGAAGCAGATGTCGGGCTTCGGCGGCATGATGACCTTCGACATCAAGGGCGGGCTCGAGGCTGCGCGCCGGTTCCTCAAGACGGTCAAGGTGTTCGCCTGCGCTGAGTCGCTCGGCGGGGTGGAATCGCTCATCGAGCACCCGGCGATCATGACGCACGCGTCAATCCCCAAAGAGAATCGCGAGAAGCTCGGCATCACCGACGGGCTCATCAGGCTTTCCGTGGGGATCGAAGATTCTGCCGACCTGATTGATGACCTGAAGGCCGCCTTCGACGCGGCCTGAAGAGTCGATTTCGTGAGAGAGTGCGCGCGTGTTGTCCCTGGTCGTCGCCCTCGTCATTTCGTCTCCGGAGCTGCCTCCGGAATGCCAGGCGCCTCCCACGCGCGAAGTGTCGTCGTTGACGGGCTTCGCGCAGTCGTCGGGCTCGCTTTCGGTGGGGCTCGATAGCGTCGCGACCTGGTGCTTCGACTCGGGCGGCACCTGGACGGGCGGGCGGCCGGCGGTCAAGGGCAAGCCTTCCTCGAACACCGAACCCACGGGTGATTGCGCGAAAGCGATCATCTCGTGCGAGGCGGCGCGGGCGTCGATCTCGGCGGACACCAGGCAGTTGCTCTACGAGGCCCTCAAGGACATCGAGCGGCCGTTTCTGGGAGTGAAGTACAAACCCAAGCGCAGCGGTTTGGCGGAACGGCCTCCGGAAGTCGCGGAGTGCACCTCGCGCGATCGCTCGACGTTGTTCGGTCATGCCCAGGCGCGGATGGATTTGGCGCGGCTCGCGAGCCAGGTTCAGAACGAATACGCGAACTACAAGACGTGGTTGTTCTCTGAGGGGTTGAAGTGCGGTCAGGCCGTCGCGCGCGGGGACAAGGACTACACGCGCAGGGGCATCGCGATTGATACGCCGACACAGAGCGGTGGGACGCAGCAGGTGCCAACTGGATCAACTGCCACAACCGGCGCTACTGCAACAACTGCCACAACTGCCTCCCTCTCCCCTGCGGGGGAGAGGGTCGGGGAGAGGGCCAACGGGCCTTCGACTGGAAACGTTGTAACCGCGAACACGACAGCGACCGGCAACACGACAGCGACCGGCAACACGACTGCGACCGGCAACACGACTGCGACCGGCAACACCACTGGTTCCAGCAACCCGATCGCGACGGGCAAAACCACCGCCCCCGGAAACCCGAATGCCCTCTCCCCGACCCTCTCCCCCGCGGGGGAGAGGGGGACAGGTGGCGTGACAAGTGGCGTGACAAGTGGCGTGACAGGGGGCGTGACGCTCGGAGGCCCCACCGCCGAACGCGAGAAGGCGCTCTCTTCCAGCCTGCTCGACAAGTGGCGCTACTTCCTCGTCGAGCAAGGCAAGATCGAAGTCGACGGCGACTGGGTCGCGGGCTTCCTCGCCTCGCGTGAACTGCGCGACTGCCGCTGCGTGCGCCCGGTGCCCGGCGACCTGGTGCGCCGCCTCGAGAACAAAGATCGCATCACCCAGCTCGAAGCCGACGACGACAAGAACACCCGCTGCGAGCTGTGCCTGCTCGACTCGTACCCGAAGTGGAAAGTGCGTAGCCAGAAGCAGTGCACCCTCGCTCTCGAGCTCACCGAGTTCGAGCTGGGCGTGCTCCAGCGCAGCGACGACGGCAACGGCCTGCCGCCCCGCTGCGTCGAAGCCGCGCGCCAGAAGCAGACCGGGGGCAAGCCCACCGTCGCCGGCAACGGCACGACCGCTCCGAAGAACAACGGCACCGCCTACATCATCACCAAGGCGCCTGACCCCGTGGGCCCGGCGAGCGACTTTCTCAAGCCCAACGACTACGCGCCGATTCCCTCGCGCGAAGAAGGCCGCGTCTACGTGCGCGTCTTCACCAGCTCAGCCTGCATCGCTGAGGTGCTCCCTGGCCCCGTGCAGGCGCGCACCGGCGACCTGCTCCCCGTTCCCCCCTCGGCCAAGGAGATCACCGTGCGCGGCGCGTGCGGCGGCTTCGCCGAAATCTATTTCGGCAAGGAAGAGAAGCCCCGCGTCGCCGAGTCCTTCGCGAGGAATCAGCCGCTCCGCCTGCAGTTCCGCGCACCGTGATCGTTCGCCCATGACCAACATTCCAGGAAAGCTCGTCGAAGGGGTCTTCAAGAAGGTGCTCGTGCAAGACCTCACCCCCGATTTGATCGCCCAGCTCGCGGCCGTGGGCGTCGACCTCGCAGTCCCCGTACCCGTCGACTACCCCCGCACTGCCTGGTACCTCGCCGTCGAGCTCACCGCCAAGGCGCTGTTCCCAAGCGAACCGCTCGCGGTGCAGCTGCGCAAGTTGGGCGCGCACATCATTGCCTCGCTGCAGTCCCGCCACATCATCAAGGGCCCCTGGCTCTCGATGGCGCGCCTGATGGGCCCCCGGCGCGCGCTCAAGCAGGCGATGGACTTCACCGATCGCAGCCCCGTGAAGTTGACCCTCACCGAGCGCGCGAAGAACGAGTTCGCGATCACCGTCGACGACACCGAGCAGTCCGACTTTCTGGCAGGGTTGCTCGAGGCCGCCATCACCATGCTCGGCGGCAAGAGCCCCACGGTCGCGCTCGAAGCGACCCGTGAAGGCGTCAGCCACTTCCTCGCCACCTGGCGGTGACCGATGAGCGCGCTCTTCCCGCGCCTGGCTCAGCCCGCTGACGACGTCGCCCTGCAGGTCGGCGCGGAGCAGGTCACCTCACTCGAACTCGCGCAGGCCACCGCCGCGCTCAGCGCCCGGCTGGGCTTCGCCGGCATTCCGCAC
>JAYVNA010000006.1:0-2519 GCA_043758715.1 Archangium sp. | reverse complement strand
CATTGGTCGAGGTGCGCGGCCCGAGGAAGGGGTTGGGGGCGCCGCTGGCGAGGTGCGCGTCGATCTCCTTCGCCAACGTCGTCAGCCCCGCCGCGCTCTGCTTGAGGTTGAACCACACCACCGGGCGCATCAGGAAGAACCGGGGCATCGCCTCGAGCTTGACGTGAAAGACGCAGCCGGTGCCCGAGGGCTCGAGCCTCCAGGTCAGCAGTAACCACGCGATGGGGCTGCCCTGAAAATCGCGGCGCACCGACAAGCCGCGCGTCCACGTCCATTCCCAGGGTTGCTCTTCGTAGCGGGTCGAGAAGCCACCGAGCTTCGTCTCACCGACCGTGCGCGCCGACGTCCGGGCCGGCTCATCGAGGGGCGAATACTTCACCTGACCCAGGCCCAGGCGCCGGTTCATGCGATCGGTGTCGGCGATGAAAGGCCACACCTGCTCAGGAGGTGCCTTCAGCGTGTACGTGGCCTCGACCATCACCGAGCGCATCGAGGCCGGGAAGCTAGCCCCGGATGCGCTGACAGGCGAAGAAGACGGCAAGGTGGCGAGTTGAGCGTCGATGCCCCGGATTACGCGCGAGGCCCCCGAGCGGTTTCGGCGAGGAAGACCCACCTGCCACCACACGACGTTTCGCCGGTACACTCACGAGCCAGGCGCACAACATGTCTCTTCACTCTTCAGCAGTTCTCTCGCTGTTCCTGCTTACGAGTAACTGCAGGTGCGAGAACCGAAAGACGATCAAGACGATGACCGTGTCGGATTTGGTTCCTGGCGGGGTGGCGCGAGTTCGAGCGGGCTGTGAATCGCTCTTCCCCATCCCGAGCGAGGTCGAGAAGTGCGTTCGAACGACTCTCAACTCAGCCGTGATTGCACAGTCGGAACCTGTCAACGTGAATGAGACAACGTCCTTCAGAATTTAGACTGCAACTCGTTCGATCGACGCCTCCTCGGCCTTCGCCGGCTTGTTGATCCAGACCTCGGTGGGCAGCGACAGCGGCACGGGGACCCCTCGGACGAATCGCTCAGGATGAGCGCGGTGGGCGGCCTTGAGCACGATCGCCCGGTCCGCGTGTCGCTGCGCCGCCAGCCCGTGGTGCACGTCGTAGGGCGTGAAGAGGCCGACTCCCGAGTGATGATGCTCAAGGTTGTACCAGTCGATGAAATCCTTGGTGTGAGCGCGGGCGTCTTCGATGCACCCGAACTGCGCCGGAAAGTCGGGTCGGTACTTCAGCGTCTTGAACTGCGCCTCCGAGAACGGGTTGTCGTTCGAGACGTGCGGCCGCGAGTGGCTCTTCGTAACGCCCAGGTCGGCGAGCAGCAGCGCCACCGGCTTCGACTTCATCGACGAGCCGCGGTCCGCGTGGACGGTGAGGGTTCCAGGGACAATGCCCTGGCGCTCACACGTCTCTCGGATGAAGCGCTCGGCCAACGCCTTCGATTCAGCAGGCGCCACCAACCACCCCACGACGTAGCGGCTGAACACATCGAGGATGACGTACAGGTAGTAGTACGACCACTTCGTCGGCCCGTGCAGCTTGGTGATGTCCCAACTCCAGAGCTGATTGGGACCGGTGGCGAGCAACTCCGGTGCGGCGTACTTCGGGTGTCTCAACTGCGCGCGGCGCTCTCGGACTTCCTGGTTCTCCGCCAGCACGCGGTACATCGACCGCTCGCTGCAGTGGTACGTCCCTTCGTCGAGAAGGGTCGCGTACACCTCGGACGGAGCGAGATCGATGAAGCGCTCCTCGTGCAACACGGAGAGCACGACCTTCTTCTCGTCGCCCGTCATTGCCCGAGGGCTGAGCCTCTTGGGCGCAGGCCCGAGCATCGGCGGCTCGAGCTGCCGGTAGTAGGTTGCTCGCGCCAGGCCCAGCGCCGCACAGGCGGCGACGATGCCGAGTTCCGGACCGACTGCATGGACGAGGTCGATCATGGATTCTCGCCCTCCTTCGGGAGCTGGATGCCCAGCAACTCCGACACTTTTTTTTGGAGCTCCACCAATCCCTCTGCCCGCTTCGCCCGCAGCTCGGCCTTCACCACCGCCTTCTCGAGCTCGGCGATCCTCTTGTCTCGCGCGTCCGGGATCACGGGCTTCGGCCCGCGCTTCTTCGGCCCCAGCGCGCTCAGCTCGCCCAGATCTCTGGCGCGCCGCCAGCTCGACAGGCTCGACGAGTAGATGCCCTCCCGACGCAGCATCGCGCCCAGCTCGCCGACCTTCGTGCATGCATCCGCTGCCTTGAGGATGCGCAGCTTCTCCGCGGCGCTGCGCCGCTGCCGCTTCGCCTTCGCTGACACCTCGACCTCCGCTACCTGCGCGAGTTCGGTCATACGCCCACCGCGGGACTGCTCCGGCCAGTGGCTTCACCACGCGCTGACGCGCGCCCTTCGGGCTGGCCTGCCCACGGACAACTGGCCTTGATGGAACGACGACAACTGATCATGCACGACATGTTGGGTCACTCTGCTCGCCCTGCTCACTAAACTTCGGGGTGGCTGCTGTCTCACTCACGTTGTCAGA
>JAYVNA010000005.1:0-22829 GCA_043758715.1 Archangium sp. | reverse complement strand
TCGTCACCTGGGCGACAAGGTCGCGCGGGTACGCGTCGAGGCCGCGGGCCGGCTCGCCGATCTCGCGCTGCCCGACACCCGATGCGCACTCGCAGCAGCCCTGGCCGATCCTGAGCTCACCGTTCGTTTCGAAGCCGCACGCGGAATGGTGGCGCTCAACCACCCCGCGGGCCTCGAGGTGCTGCTCGCCGCCCTCGAAGACACTGATCTGCGGTTTCGCGCTGCCTCGGCGCTCGCGCAGCTCGGAAACAAGGAAGCCATCCCCGCGCTCAAGCGCGCCTTCTCGAGCTGGTTCATTCCCGCGTTCGACAAGACCCAGCTCGCCGGGGCCCTCGCTGCCCTCGGAGACTCCCAAGGTTCCGAGCACCTCTTCAAGCGCGCCGGCCGCAAGTGGACGATGGACAAGCCCATGGCCGTCGAGCTGCTCGGCGTGGTGAAGGCCCCGGGGGCGCTCGCTCGCCTGCTCGAGATCCTCGCTGATCCCGAAGATCCGGCCCGAGGCACCGCAGCGCGCGCACTCGGTCGTTTGGGCGATGCCTCTGCCGAGCCCGCGCTCCTCAAGCTGCTCGGGGCTGGCGATGCAGCCGATGATCTCAAGCTCGACGCCGCTGAAGGCCTGCTGCTGCTCGGGACGCCCTCAGCGCGCGCCGCGGTCGAAGCGCTGAAGTTCGAAGACGCCGAGTCAGCTGAAGAGCTGGCAGCCGTCCTCGCCGACTATAGAGCTGCCCCATGAAGCTCATCGACGCGCACTGCCATCTCGAGACGAAGGACTTCCCGGTCGCCGCCGAGGTGATCGCGCGCGCGCGCGCTGCCGGCGTGGTGCACGCGGTCGTGGTGGGTCTGCTGCAAAAGCCCGGCGACTTCGGCCACGCGATCACCGCCGCGCGCGCGCACCCTGATTTCCTGACTCCCACCATCGGCGTTCATCCACACGATGCGGCGGTGGCGACGCAGGAGGATTGGGACACGCTCGCGAAGCTCGCTGCGTTGCCGGAGGTGAAGGCGATCGGCGAGACCGGCCTCGATTATTTCTACGACCATTCACCTCGCGAGGTGCAGGCGCTCGGCTTTCGAAGGCAGTGCCAGCTCGCGAAGCAGCTGAAGAAGCCGATCGTGATCCACGTGCGCGATGCTCACGAGGAATGCGCCGCGATCCTCGAGAGCGAGGGCATGCACGACGGCATGATTCACTGCTTCACCGGCGATCTTGCGGCGGCCCGGAAGTATCTCGACCTGGGGTTCTTCCTCAGCATCTCGGGCGTCGTCACCTACAAGAAGACCGAGCCCCTGCAGGAAGCCGTGAAGTTCGCGCCGCTCGATCGATTGATGGTCGAGACCGACAGCCCGTACCTCTCGCCCATGCCGTACCGCGGCAAGTGGCCCAACGAGCCGAGCCGGGTGGTGGAGACCGCGCGCAAGGTGGCCGAGCTGCACGGCCGCGATGCCGACGAGGTCGCGTTGGCCTGTGCTCGGAACACCGCGGCGCTGTTGAAGATTGAGATCGGGTTTTAGCCCTCAGCTATGCGCCCAGCGAACGCGCGACCAGATCGAAGTCCCGCTCGACGTTCGGCATGTCGGTGAGCAGCGCTTCCGGATCGTATGCAAAGTCGGCCTGGTTCAGGGTCAGCATCGGCTGAATCGCCGCCTCGCCCTTCTTCTCCGCGAACTGCGCGTAGATGATCAGCCCGCGCTCGAACTGCAGGTAACCCTCCTGCGGCCCGTTGCGAACGGTGAGGCGGCCTGACTTGCGCGTGGCGCCCAGCACCTTCGCCAGCTCCATCGAACCCAGCTCGTCGAAACTGCCGCGCACCACGTGGGCCAGCCCACCATGTTCGAGGCGATCGAGGTACGCGGCGCGAATCGTCGCGGCGGCTTCGTCCGGCACCAGGGGAATCGGAATGAACCCGCTCACGCCCGCCTGCACCAGCCGTTCGCGGCTCGCGGGATCGGTGGGGTCGCCCAGCAACAGCACCGGGAGCGCCGCGCTCTCAGGCCGCGCCCGAACGAACTGCACCAGCGCCACGATGTCGCCGACGCCGTAGCCCAGGCCCACCACCAGGGTGTCCGCCTCGTTCGCCAGCACCGCGTCGATGAGCCCGTCGAGCTTGATGACCGACTGCACCACCAGCCCGTCCTTGGCCAGCGAGTCCATCAGGTCGGTGCGCATCGCCTCGTCGGGGTCGGCCACGAAGACCTGGCGGCCGTCCTGCACCACGCGTTGCTTGAGCAGATCGCCGCTCTGCAGCACGTCGAGGGTGTCGACCACCACCGGGTCGAACAGCGTGCCCGCCTGCTCGCGCATCGAGGCGATCGCCTCTTGCTTGGTCATCACCCGGCCGTGCAGGTTGAACGGGTTGCGCGTCAGCTCGAAGAACGCATCGACGGCCGCGATGATGCGCGCGCCCGCGCTGATGTCTTCGCCCTTCACGCCTTGCGGCACGCCGGTACCGTCGTACGCCTCGTAGAGCTGCGCGAGCACCGCGTTGACGCCGCCGGGCAGGTGAACCGTCTCGAACAGCTTGATGGGCGCGCGCGCGTACCGCTTGGCCTCGGCCCGGGCCTCAGGCGAGGCGGCCAGCAGGGGCAGGGTGAAATGTTTGTCGGGCTTCTTCCCGAGGTCGTGCAGGTACGCCGCCACCGAGGTGTGCGCGACGTCGCGCGGCTGAAGCCCGATGCGGCGGGCGATCAACTGCGACTGACGAGCGACCTGCGCGGAGTGCCCACGGAATTCCTTGCGGGGCATCTCGAGCAAGCCCACGAGGATGTTGAGCGTCTCGACGAAGTCATTCTCGCCGACCGTGCCGCGCACGGCGCCCAGCGCTTCACGCAGCTGCGTGGGGTTGACCCGGCTCGACGTCTTGCCCGAGTTGCTGCTGCTGGCGCTGGTACGGTTGCTGTCGATGCGCGGGTCACTGCTCTCGTACGCGCCGGCCAGCTTGCGCGCGTCCTGCTGCATGCTGGCGCCGTTCTGCATCGAGGCGAACGCAGTGGGGTCGCCGTAGTAGTGCTTCTTGATCGCCGCCTGAATGGCGCTGCGCACCCCGACGTAGGCGAAGACCTCCGTCATCTCGGTGATGATCGCGATCTCCTTCACCAGGGCCTCGTTCTGAGGCTCGGCCATCACGATCGAAAGAATGCGCCGCTCAGCATCGAAGGCGATGGGCAGGAAGTCCTGCTTCTCGGCCATGCGAACCGGCACTTTTTCTAAGACCTCGGGGGCGATCTTCGCCTGAGCCAGCTTCTCGGCCGAGACGAAGCGGGTCTTGAACTCGGCCGCCAGGAAGCGCAGCAACGCACCTTCCTGCATCAGCCCCAGCTCGACCAGACAGTCACCCAGCCGGTGACTGGTGATCTTCTGATGGCTGAGCGCCTGCTCGACGGCTTCGGCTGAGACCAGCCCAGCCTCGATGAGCTTTTCCCCGAGTCGCTTCGCCATGATCAGCTGTTGGTCGTCTCAGGCTTCGGCGCTTCGGTCTTTTCGCCCTCGGGAACGAGCGCGTTGAACGGCTTGAAGGCGAGGCCTTCAGGCAGTGACGGGTCACGCTTCGGCTCGGCAGGCTTGTGATGACCGGCCTCGGCTTCGGAGCGCGGCTTGTGCTCGACGCGCGGGCCCCGGGGCTTTCGTTCGGGGCGATCAGCGCGCTCGCGGGGCGCGGGCGGCGGCAGCCCGGCCTTCGCGTGCAGGTCCTTCTCGATCGCCTTCTCCAGCTGGGCGGCGAGGGCGTCGAGCGCCTGGGCGACCTGCGGGTTTTCCAGCAGGCGCGCGAGCCGGCGGCTCAGGTGCATCTTCGGCGCGGGGGCCCCTTCGTGAGTCGCGGTCGCTTCACGAGCGGCCGGCGCGGGCTTCTCGGTCCTGTCGGTCTTTTCGACGACGGGCGCGGGCGTGAAGGCGAACTCCGCGGCGTCGATGGGGCCGGGATCGAGGCGCTCGAGGCGTTCAATCACGACCTGCGACTTGCCGTGGAACTGGCCGATCTTCCCCTTCACCAGCAGGTAGTCATCGGCCGAGAAGGCCTGGTCGGCGGCATCGACGTTGTCGAAGACCCGGCCGTCTACCTCGCCGGTGCGATCGACGAGCGTCAAGGCGAGGAAGGACTTCCCCCCGCGGCTGGTGTGCTTCTCTTTGCGAGCGGCGCGAAAGACGGTGTGCAGGGCCTCACCAAGCTTCAGGTCCTTCACGTAGATCTTGCGGATGCGCTCGTCTGAATTCGTTTCTGGGTTTTCAGTCTGGCTCAAGGCCGTGCGACACTACCCCGCGCCACCCCAAGTATCGACAGGATGTGCATGATGATCGCTCTCGCCCTCGTCCCCCTCCTTCTGCTCTCTGAAACGCCCCGCTGGGAGCTCGCCGCCGAGCCCGAAGGCGTCAAGGTCTATCGCCGCCAGGTCGAGGGCAGCGAGGTACGCGAGATGCGCGCCATCGGGCTCATCAACGCCACCCCCAAGGAGGTCTTCGACGTCATCCAGGACCTCGACAGCTACCCGAAAAACATGCCGTACACGGCCGAGGCGAAGGTGCTCACCCGCAGCGAGGACGGCAAAGACGTTCTCTTCTACAGCCGGCTCAACACGCCGATGGTCGACGAGCGCGACTACATCATCGCCCTCAAAGACGAGTCTGACTGGAAGGAAGGCAAGGGCTTCTACAAGGTGAGCTGGACAGCCGCCCCGAAAGAGCAGGACTCGCTGATGCCCGAGAAGAAGGACGTGGTTCGGGTGCGCACCAACAACGGCTACTGGCTGCTCGAGCCCCGCGAAGACGGCAAGAAGACCTTCGCCACCTATTACGTCTACACCGTGCCCGGCGGCTCGATCCCCGTGTTCATCATCAACCAGGCCAACGGCATGGCGGTGCCCAAGGTGTTCGACTCGATCAAGAAGGTCGTGATCGACAAGCGGGCTGCGAAGAAGTGAGGGCGGAAGGCAAACGCCCTCATCAAGAAGTGAGTGATTAGCGTCGGCGCTTCGAAGCGTCGGCCGTCACCTTGAAGAGCACGCCCACGCAGAGAAATGCCGCGGTGAGGCCAGCCGCGTAGAGTTCCGGCTTGTCTTCAGTGGTGCCGCGGTGAATCGCATAGAACGCGAACACCGCGCCGGCGACCGAGAGCGCGATCCACCGCACCAGCGGGGTGTTGAAGGCGGCCAGCCCGGTGCGTTTGTGTTTCACCAGCGCCGGCTGACTCGAGACCTTCTTCCATTCGGTCTCGCCTTCGCGCAGCAGCTCGTCTTCGGCTTCCACGAAGCCCAGGCGCGCGGCGTCTTCGAGCTGCTGAAACGACTCGTACTCGAGCTCGCCGTCTTTGCTGCGAACCCTGTATTTCATCCCGACAGCTCGGTGCAGATCTGCTCGGCGATGCGCAGGCCGTCGATGCCCGACGAGACGATGCCCCCGGCGTAACCGCAACCTTCGCCGCCCGGGTAGAGCCCCTTCATCGAGACCGATTGAAGCTGCTCGTTGCGGGTGATGCGCAGCGGAGTCGAGGTGCGCGCCTCGATGCCGAGCAGCAGGCTGTCATCGGTGATGAAGCCCTTCATGCGTCGATCGAACGCCTTCATCGCCTGCTTGAGCGACGAGGTGAGCCAGTCGGGGAACAGCCGGTTGAGATCGACGTGCGCGAGGCCGGGCCGGTACGAGGTGCCTTCCGGCTTCTTCTTCAGCGTTCCCGCCAGGTAGTCGGGGATCGACTGCGCCGGTGCGAAGAACTTCCCGCCGCCCAGCTCGTAGGCCTTCTTCTCCCAGTGCCGCTGGAACTCGACGCCCGCCAGGGGCCCGGTGAAGCCTTCGCGCGCGTAGTCCTCGACCGAGACCGACACCACGATGCCCGCGTTCGCGTACTTCGAGTTGCGGTGCGAGTTCGACATGCCGTTGGTGCACTGCATGCCCTCTTCGGTGGGCGTGGGCACCACGATGCCGCCCGGGCACATGCAGAACGAGAACACGCCGCGCATGTCACCATCGACCGAGAGGTTCTCCGCGAGCTTGTAATCAGCGGGGGGAAGCTTCGACTCGGCCGCGGTCTTTTCTCCGTACTGAATGGCGTTGATCAGCCCCTGGGGGTGCTCAGCGCGGAAACCCAGGGCGAAGGGTTTGGGCTCGATGAAGATGCGGGTGTCGCCGGCGAAACGCTCGAACAGCTCGCGCGCCGAGTTGCCCGGCAGCAGGATCACCCGGTCGCTGTGCAGCTCGCGGCCGTCGCTGAGCTTGACTCCGGTGCAGGCGCCATCGCGGCTCAGGATGTCTTCGACGCGCGTCTCGAAGAGCACCTCGACGCCCATCTCCTGCAGTTCCTTGCGCATGCGCTCGACGGCGAACGGCAGCAGATCGGAGCCGATGTGCGGTTTGCCCTGCACCAGAATGCGATCGGGCGCGCCGTACTTCGCGAACGTCTCGATCACCCTGCGCACCGAAGGGTGGTTGATGCGCGTCGACAGCTTGCCGTCGGTGTACGCGCCCGCACCGCCCTCGCCGAAGCTCATGTTGCTCTCGGGCATGAGCGTGCCGTCGCGCATCAACTTGGCGACGTCTTTGCGGCGCTGAATCACCTCGCGGCCGCGATCGAGGAGGATCGACTTCACGCCCCGCTGCGCCAACTCGAGCGCGCAGAACAAACCCGCTGGCCCCATGCCCACGATGATCGGCCGCTGATCGGGCACGCGTTTGACGGGCAGGGCAGGGGGCGCGAGCGGCTCGACTTCGCTCACGTCGGGCGGCACCGTCCTGGGCAACTTGCCCTTGGCGAACTCGACCTCGACGGTGTGGATGTAGCGGGGGCTGTTCTTCTTCCGCGCGTCGAGCACCGATCGCACGATCCGCACGCTCACGAGATCGGCCGGCTTGACCCCCAGCTTCTCGGCGGCTTTTTGGGCCAGCAGAGATTCGGGCTCGTCGAGCCAGAGCGCGAGGTTGTTGACCCGGAAGGACGGCACCAGCGGCCCTTACCGTCGGCAGACCCGATTTCGCAAGTGCATGATTCGACTTGTGGTGGTGCTTCAGTAACTACGCGGCTGGTGGCGGCTAAGTGCGAAGCGGCCTTCGCACCTGACACCCGAAAACGAAGTCAACCGGTTGAATTCGCTCCGAAATCGGGAGGTCAAATTCATGGCATGCCGGGTGTACTGGTGGGCGCCATCGCTGAGCTGCAGTTCCGCTTCACAGGAGGAATCACAATGAGCACCGATAAGAAGGGCACCAAGATCCTCGCCCGCACGTTCTTTGCCCAGCTCCGCGCTGGTGGTTACACTCCCAACCAGATTCTCGACATTGCGACTGAGCTGATCGACCTGGTCACCACCGACCTGAAGGAAGTGAAGCCGGTCGAAGGCACGAACCCGGAAAACCGGGCCAGCGCCTAAATAGATGCGAACCCGACGGGTCGTTCCCGTTCCGGCCAGGCGCCGGGAGGGAGACCCCGAGGGAAAGCAGAAGACCAGCGGCCTGGCGTCGCTGCGGAAGTAAGAGAAGGCCCGGCAACCCCGGGCCTTATTTTTTGTCTCGACGCCGCTGCGCCTGGCGGGAATACGCCGCCGACGCACAGACGAAGAGCAGCCCCAGGGTCATCGCCGAGAAGACTTCGCTCTCCGTCCACGAGGTGAGGAAGCCCCAGAGGACCAGGGCGCCCAGGGCCAACCCCACGTCGACCCATGCGGGCTTGACCTGCTCGTGCATCAGCGCGCCGCCCAGAAACACCAGCGGGGCTCCGAAGAGCACCTGGCGCTCGATCGCCGGCAGGTTCGCGAAGATGACGTTGGCGTTGTGCACCAGCACCGCCGCGAAGAGCACCACCGTGCCGATCGCCAGCACCAGCACGGCCGCCGCGGCGATGTCCTTGGTGAGCTTCGCCTTCTCGTCGAACTGCTGAACTGCGAGATCGACCAACTGCTCGAGCGCCGAGTTGAGCATCTCGGCGAAGAGCACCAGCAACACGCAGAAGATCAGCGTCACCTTCTCGGCGAGCCCCAGCGGAATGCCGCTGCCCACCAGCCCCACCAGCAACCCCGAGACGATGTGCATGCGCATGTTGCGCTGGTGCACCACGGTGTGAATGAGGCCGTTCCAGGCGTGCAACACCGAGCGGTAGAAGCTCGTCGGCGGGTGCTTCGACTGGAAGGGCGGAGGCGCGGACATCGCGACTTTCGAACTACCACCGTCAGGTGGAAAAAGGAGCCCACGTCGGGGAGGGTGTCGTCGGTCACAGGCTGCGCCGGTTCGTGGTTCATACGGGAGACCGTTCACGTTTCCACGTCAACGCCAGGCGGTTCGAACGGGAGTGATCGATGGGACACGTCTCCACCCAGTGGGGACACCGGCCCCAACGCCGGAGCGATAGCTCAGACAGGTAGAGCACGAGATTCGTAGTCTCGCGGTCGAAGGTTCAACTCCTTCTCGCTTCACCGGAGAGCTGTCGGGTGAGCTGGTGATGCACGGCTCAGCGCGCCGTGTGCAATGAAGGACTCGCTTCGAAGCCACGTCGTTCCAGCTCGTACGTCGTCACGTCCGAGTCCGAACGAAGGTCGCCCGGGGTGCCGCCTTCACGGCACGGCAGCGGGGAAGTTTTCCCGTTCGCGCTGGGCGTCTGACGGAAAAGCGTCAGACAACGTCGCGGTCGCCCGTGAGCCCGATGGCTTTCCACTTTCTACGCACGGCACGAAAACCGGAGCGGCGCCAAGGCGCAGCGACCAGAAACAAGGAGAGCTCCAATGCAGATCGAGATCATGACGAATGAGCGCGCCTTCCTCGTGAAGGATGGCGCCCCCGTGAAGTACCTCGCGCCGGGCGTGCACCGCGTGTGGTCCACGTTCCAGAAGGTGCGCATCGAGAAGGTCGCGACGGCCGGTCTGCTCGCCGAGCTCGATGAGCTGCGCCTGGCGCTGGTGCCGGCGGGTGATCTGCAGGTGATCACCCTCGCGCAGCACGAGCGCGCGCTGGTGACCCGGCGTGGCAAGCCGGCGCTCTGGCTGGGCGCGGGCGTCCACCAGGTGTGGACGGTCGATCGCCAGGTCGATCGCGCGACCGGCAACGTGACTTCGCTCATCGCAGTGCAGGTGTTCGATACCTCTGGCATCGAGGCAAAGCTGCTTCCCACCGACGTCGCGGCGCTCGCGAAGGTTCGTGACTACGTGGAGGCGACGGCGTCTGAAGGCAGCGTGGCCGTCCGGTACGTCGACGGTCAGCTCGATGCGGTGCTCCCGGCTGGCCGTCACGCGGCCTGGAACACCATGCGCACCGTGAGCCTCGCGGTGATCGACCTTCGTGAGCGCGTGCTGGCTGTGAATGGCCAGGACGTGATGACGAAGGACCGGGTGTCGCTGCGACTGAACCTCTCGGCCACGTTCAAGGTGAAGGACGCGAAGCGGCTCGCCGTGGTCGCTCGCGCTCCGGATGAAGTGGTCTACCTCGCGATGCAGCTGGCGGCCCGCGAGGCCGTCACCACGCGCACGCTCGATGAGCTGCTGGGCCTGCGTGATGAGCTGCAGAAGGTGATGACGCCCTCGGTGCGGGATCGCGCCGAGAGCGTGGGTCTCGAGCTGATCGAGCTCGGCGTGAAGGACGTCATTCTGCCGGGCGAAATGAAGGATCTGCTCAACAAGGTGATCCAGGCGCAGAAGGAAGCAGAGGCCAACGTCATCCTCCGGCGTGAGGAGACGGCGGCGACGCGCAGCATGGCTCAGACGGCGAAGGTGCTCTCTGAGAACCCGCTCCTCATGCGTCTCAAGGAACTCGAGGCGTACAAGGAGCTCGCGGCCAAGGTCGGCCAGGTTCACCTCGTGCTCGGTGACGGCGCGCTCGACAAGCTTCAGCTCAAGGCGTGACAAGGCGAAGGGGTGGCGGCCAGGGCGTCGCTCCCCTTTGCCTTTTCTTGTCCCCCTCTCCCCGCGGGGGCCCTGTACGGCGGAGAGGGTCGGGGAGAGGGCATGCCCTTCTGTTCGCCGTCGCTCCTGGGCTAAGGGCAGCGCTGATGCGTCAGCTCCTCACCGCGCTCTTCCTGATCTCCTCGACCGCTTCCGCCCAGTCGTGGGTCGATGACTGCGGTCTGCAGCCGCCCGGCTCAGTGCCCGTGGTGCCGCTCGAGGCCAAGCTGTGGGAACCGCAGCTCACCCCTGACTCGCCCGCGCTGGTGCGCTCCGATCGCCTGGTTCCCCGCGTCGGCTTCCCTTCGACGGCCTCGGTGAGAGGCGTGGGCCCGCTCGCAGGCAAGGTCGTCTACCTGAGCCCCGGCCACGGCTTCACCTGGGATCCTGGCACCTCGAACTGGCGCACGCAGCGGCCCACCACCAACGCCATCGTCGAAGATCTCGTGAGCATCGAGACGCTCAGCCAGTACCTCGTGCCGATGCTGCTCAACGCAGGCGCCCGGGTGATGCCGGTGCGCGAGTTGGACCTCAACACCAACCTCGTGCTCGTCGACAACGGCGAGGCTGGCTACGTCGAGACCGGAGCAGGCTTCACCAACTCGAGCCTGATGAGCTGGGGCCGGCCGACCTTCCCGATGGACGGCGCCGCGCTCCCGTTTTCGATCGGCACCAACCGGCTGATGGCCTCATCGACCACGATGACCGCGAGCGCCACCTACACCGCGGTCATTCCGCGAGACGGGTACTACGACGTCTCGGTTTCCTACACGGCCTTCAGCGCGCGAGTGACCGACGCGCACTACCTCGTGCGGCACGCGGGCGGAGAGACCGGCTTCCGGGTCAACCAGCAGCGTCACGGCGGCACCTGGGTGCAGCTCGGCCGTTTCTATTTTCGACAGGGCGGCACCGCGCAGGTGGTGGTGCAGAACGATTCCACCAACGCGGCCGGCAGCAACATCTCGCTCGACGCGGTGAAGTTCGGCGGCGGCATGGGCCTCATCGATCGCGGCGGCGGGGTGAGTGGGCGGCCGCGCTTCGAAGAGTCGGCGCGGTACCAGGCGCAGTGGGCCGGCGCGCCGACCTCGGTCTGGGCACCCAGCAGCAACACGCCGAGCGACGATCGCACCAACGACGTGGGCACCCGCTCGCGCTTTGCCGCGTGGGCGCACGACCCGGGCGAAGACGCGGTCTACATCGCGTGGCACACCAACGCCTTCAACGCGTCGGCGGTGGGTACCAACACCTACGTCTACGGGCCCAACCCGCCCGACGGCACCCTCAACTTCACCGGCATCGACGGCGGCATGCAGCTGGCGAACGCAATTCACGGCGAGCTCATCAACGACATCAGGCAGGACGCTGGCTGGAACAAGCCGACCTGGACGAACCGCGGCGTCGATTCCGCGTACTTCGGTGAGCTCAGCCCCTCGAACAACGGCGAGACCCCGTCGATCCTGATCGAAGTCGCTTTCCACGACGCGGCGCCCGACGCCACGCAGCTCAAAGAACCCGGCTTTCGTTATCTGGCTTCGCGCGCGATCTCGCAGGGGTTGATCAAGTACTTCGCCCAGAAAGACGGCGTGCCGGTGCGCTTGCCTCCGGAGCCGCCCACCCACGCAGCCGCGGTAAACCAGGGCAACGGAGAAGCGGTCATTCGCTGGCGCGCGCCCTCGACCGATACGCAGGGCGTTCGGGGGCAAGCGGCCAGCGGCTACCGGCTCTATTCGAGCGACGACGGGCTCGCGTGGGACAACGGCATCGACGTGGTGAGCACGAGCGCGCGTCTCACCATTCCCGCGACGGCTGCAAAGTACTTCCGGGTGACGGCCACGAACGGTGGCGGCGAATCGTTTCCGTCGTCGGTGGTGGGCGTGAAGGCGCCGGTCAACGGCAAGCCACTGGTGCTGGTGGTCAATGGCTACGACCGGCTCGAAGCGGCGATCGGCAAGACCGAAGCGTTCGCCACCAAATACGCGCTGGGCAACGTGCTGCGCATCTTCGTCGAGCGAATGAATGATGGCAGCGCCGCGCGACTGACGGGACAAGCGCTCGACGCCAACGACGTCGGCTTCGATACCGCCGACACCGACGCAGTCACGTCGGGCGACGTCAGCCAGGCGCCGTACCAGCTGCTCACCTGGTTCGTCGGCCGCGGCAAGCAGGGTGGCGCGGCGCTCACCGCGCAGGAGCAGGCCGTGGTCACCGGGTTTCGCACGCGCAATCTGCCCGTGTTCTTCAGTGGTGATGGCACCGCGACGCCAGCGCTGGTCACCGCGTTCTCGGGAACGATCCCCGGAACGATGGGCGGCCTCGCCGTCGACGGCGCCGACGCGCTGGCGGGGCTCAACGGCCTCGCGCTCGATGATGGCACTTCGGGCTCGTTCGATACCGGCGCGCCGCCCACGCTCGCGGCTTCGGGAGCGGCCGTGCAGCTCGCCAGCTACGCGTCTGGTGGCAGCGCGGCGATCGGTACGCCGGCGCAGTCAGTGATGTTCGGGTTCCCCTTCGAGACGCTGGTGGGCGAGCCGACGCGCGTCGACGTGATGCGCCGTGTGTTGGTCTTCCTCACGCCGAGCTCCTTCGACGGTGGGCTGGTGCAGGTCGACGCGGGTGCGGTGGTCGACGCCGGCGTTCCTGATGCGGGGCCCATCGATGCCGGCAGCAGCACCGACGCAGGCCCGGGCACCGATGCGGGTACCGGTGGCGACGCGGGCACTTCGGTGCCGGGGTTGGGGCTCGAGGGGGCGCCCTGTCTGGCCAACGCTGACTGCGCAGAGCCGTTCGTGTGCCGCCGGCCTGTTGGCGAGGTCAGCTCGAGCTGCCTCAAGCAGCCGGTCCTCGCCTTCCAGGGGGGCGGCTGCTCTTCATCCCCATGGTTGATGAGCGTGTTGCCGCTCCTTCTGTTCCTCAGAAGACGTGACCCTGCGGGTCGCACCTCCCGCCTCTGAGTGCTGGCGGCGGAGGGGGCGGAAATATAGGGTCCGCGGCCTCTCACTCCAGGAGCCTCACATGGCCATCAAGTTCGCGATCAATGGGTTCGGCCGGATCGGCCGCATGGTTCTCCGAGCTGCGCTCTCGCGGCAGGAAGACATCGAGATCGTCGCCATCAACGACCTCGACAAGCCCTCTGCACTGGCCCATCTCTTCAAGTACGACTCGGTGCACCGCAACTGGCCCGGCAAGGTCACCAGCACCGAGAACAGCTTCACCATCGACGGCAAGACCTTCAAGGTCTTCGCCGAGAAGGACCCCAGCAAGCTCCCGTGGAAGGAGCTGGGCGTCGACGTGGTGATGGAGTGCACCGGCAAGTTCTCCAGCATGGAGAAGGCCTCGCTGCACCTGCAGGCTGGCGCCAAGAAGGTGCTGCTCAGCTCGCCTGCGAAGGGCGACGTCGATCTCACCGTCTGCTTCGGCATCAACCACACGAAGTACGAGCCCGAGAAGCACCACATCATCAGCAACGCGAGCTGCACCACCAACTGCCTCGCGCCCGTCGCCAAGGTGCTCAACGACTCGTTCGGCATCGAGCGCGGCCTGATGACCACCATTCACAGCTACACCAATGACCAGCGCATTCTCGACCTGGTGCACGACGACATGCGGCGTGCGCGCGCGGCGGCGCTGTCGATGATCCCCTCGAGCACGGGCGCGGCCAAGGCGATCGGCCTCGTGCTCCCCGAGCTCAAGGGCAAGCTCAACGGCTCGTCGATTCGGGTGCCGACCCCGAACGTGTCGCTGGTCGACTTGACCGTCTCGCTCAAGAAGAGCGTCACCGTCGAAGAGGTACATGCGGTGATGAAGGCGGCCGCCGATGGCCCGATGAAGGGCGTGCTCCAGTACGACACCGAGCAGACCGTCAGCATCGACTACAACGACAACCCGCACAGCTCGATCTTCGACTCGACCCAGACGCAGATCATCGACGGCACGTTCCTCAAGGTCTTCGCCTGGTACGACAACGAGTGGGGCTATTCGAACCGCATGGTCGACGTCGCGAAGTACCTCATCTCGAAGAAGTAAAAGGTCGCCATGGTCCGGTACATCGAGGAGCTGCAGCTGACGGGGAAGCGCGTCTTCATCCGGGTGGACTTCAACGTCCCCCTCGACGACGCGCAGCACATCACCGACGACACGCGCATTCGCGAGGCGCTCCCGACGATTCGGGCCGTGCTCAAGGCGGGCGGCAAGCCGCTGCTCGCCTCTCACCTCGGGCGGCCCAAGGGCGTCGACCCGAAGCTGTCACTGATGCCGATTGGACGGCGGCTCTCCGAGCTGCTGGGCAAGGATCATGAAGTGCTGATGGCCGACGACTGCATCGGCGAGGGCGTCGGCAAACAGGCCAAGGACCTCAAGCCGGGCCAGGTGCTGCTGCTGGAGAACCTGCGCTTCCACAAGCAGGAAGAGGCCAACGACGAGGGCTTTGCCCGCCAGCTCGCGGCCAACGCTGACGTCTACTGCAACGACGCCTTCGGGACCGCGCACCGCGCCCACGCTTCGACCGCGGGTATGGTGCCGTTCATGAAGGAAAAGTGCGCGGGCATGCTCATTCGCAAAGAGCTCGAGCAGCTCGGCAAGGTGATCAAGGGCGCGGAGCGGCCGTTCGTGGTGGTGCTCGGCGGCTCGAAGGTGTCCGACAAGATCAAGGTGATCGAGAACCTGTTGCCCAAGTGCCAGACCATGCTGATCGGCGGTGCGATGGCGTACACGTTCCTCAAGGCGATGGACATCGAGGTGGGCAAGAGCCGGGTGGAAGAGGACAAGCTCTCGCTGGCCACCAAGCTGCTCGACACCAGCAAGCGGCTGGGCATCGAGATCGTGCTGCCCGTCGATCACGTGTGCGGCACCTCGCCGGACGACAAGACCAAGGCGATCGACGTCAACGAGCGCGCCATTCCCAAAGACCTGATGGGGCTCGACATCGGCGGGAAGACCCGCGCGATGTACACCCAGTACATCCGCGACGCGCGCACCGTGCTGTGGAACGGCCCCATGGGGCTGTTCGAGGTGGCGAAGTTCGCCGAAGGCACCCGGGTGGTCGCGATCGCGATGGCCAACAACAGCAGCGCCCAGACGGTGGTGGGTGGTGGTGACTCGGCGGCCGCGGTCAACGACTTCGGGCTCGCCGAAAAGATGACTCACGTCTCGACGGGCGGCGGTGCGTCGCTCGAGTTCCTCGAAGGCAAGGAGCTCCCGGGCCTCAAAGCCCTGGAGTGATCAACACCATGGCGCGGCGCTGCTTCATCGCGGGCAACTGGAAGATGAACAAGTCGGTGACGGAGTCGCTCACGCTGGTGCGCGAGCTGCGCAACGCCGTGTCGATGGTGCGAGATCGGGTGGAGGTGGCCATCGCGCCGCCCTTCACCGCGCTCCACCCGGTGGCCAAGGCGCTGGAAGACTCGAACATCATGTTGGCGGCGCAGAACTGCCACGCTGCTGAGTCGGGCGCTTTTACCGGGGAAATCGCCGCTCCCATGCTCAAGGAGCTGGGCTGCAGCTACGTGATCCTCGGCCACTCGGAGCGCCGTCAGCTGTTCGGCGAGACGGACGCGGGGGTCAACCGCAAGGTCAGCGCCGTGCTCAAGGCGGGAATGCTGCCGATCGTGTGCGTGGGTGAGACGCTCGAAGAACGCGAAGGCGGCAAGACGCTCACGGTGGTCGAGACGCAGGTCAAGGCGTGCCTTGCGGGCTTCAGCGCCACCGATGGCGCGCGCTTCGTGGTCGCGTACGAGCCGGTGTGGGCGATCGGCACAGGCAAGACGGCGAGCTCGCGCCAGGCGCAGGAAGTTCACGCGCACATCCGCGCGCTGCTGGGCGGCCTCTGGGGGCCGGAGACGGCCGGCCAGGTGCGCATTCAGTACGGTGGCTCGGTGAAGGCCGACAACGCGGCCGAGCTGCTTTCCCAGCCGGACATCGACGGGGCGCTCGTGGGCGGGGCCAGCCTGAAGGCGGCGGACTTCGCGGCCATCGTGAAGGCGAAGGCCTGAGTTTCGCCTGAGGTTCCCCCTCTCCCCGCGGGAGAGGGTTGGGGAGAGGGGCAATAGAACGGGCGTTGTCTTTTCCCCGCCGTGTGCTTAGGAGGCGACCTCTATGTTCGTCTTCTTCACCATCGTGCACATCCTCCTCTGCATCTTCATGATCTTCGTGATCCTCCTCCAGCCGGGGAAGGACGCGGGCATGGGGGCGGCGCTCGGTGGCGGTGCGGCGACTTCGGCCTTCGGTGGCCGCGGTGCGGCGACCTTCCTCACCAAGCTGACCGCGTTCTGCGCGATGGGCTTTTTCATCACCTCGCTGGGCCTCTCGTTCGTCGGCCTGCGTCGCTCGGCGGCTGACCTCATCGAGGAGAAGGCGGCCAGCGCGCCGGCCACTCCGGTTCCCACGACGGGCACCACCACGCCGGCGCCCTCGGGCCAGGCGGCGCCCGCCACCCCGACCGAGGCGCAGCCCACCGCGCCGGCCGTTCCGGACAACGGTTCTGCCAACGACGCGGTGCCCGCCGAGAAGGTGCCCGCGAAGTAAGTCGTCGGGCGCTTCAATTTCCCTCTTCCGCTCGTCAGACGTTCTGGTATCAGGGCATCGCTTCAAACAGGTCGGTCTTCATAAAAATGCCCAGGTGGTGGAACTGGTAGACACACCAGCTTGAGGGGCTGGCGCCGCGAGGCGTAAGGGTTCGAATCCCTTCTTGGGCACACGAGAGGCTCCCGGCAACGGGGGCCTTTCTTCGTTGCGGGATACGCGGCGAACGAGAACCGTTTGTGGAGCGTCCGCGCCCCATCCTCGAACCAGGGCCCGCTCGATGGCCCATAGCGGCAAATTCCCGGGGGTTGGCGCCGGCATGCCAGCTGCTTCGCTGTCGGGCGGTGAATCACAAAGAACTTTACGGGGTTGCAGCACACGCCGATCATCGCCGGGAGTTTCAACGTTCACGTTTGGGTTGTACCTACATCGAATCGTCCGATAGGTGCCCGCCCTGCGTCAGAACGCTACTGTTACGAATCCCTCGCACGCCCTCAGGGCCGGTCAGGGCGAACCGCCAAAAGGACGACCTGGAGACGTAGCCATGGCAAACGCGGCGAAAACGTTGAGCCCCGATATCCGTCAGCCTGCAAACGCAGAGACGAAGACGCACGAGAAGTTGGTCGTCGCGCTGCTCAAGCAGGTGGTCGACCTTTCGCGCGAGCACACCGAGCTTCCGTCCGAGACGATGAAGTGCGCCGCCGAGCTCGGGTACTTGCTGATCGGTTCGAGCGCTCCCAAGCCTCCTACGCTTTCGCTCGCTGTGTCCGACGACCAAGACGAGGTTCTGCTCTCGATCTTCGGAAACGGCGGCCGTCAGGCGGATGTTTGGGTGAAGGACTCGAGCGGGACCTTCAAGTTCGTCGCGGTCGCGGGGGACAAGATCATCGAGTCGGGTTCCCTGAAGTTTGTTGAGGCCTCAAAGCTGACGGAGTGGCTGTCGGAGCGCGCCAGCACGGTGTCGTGAGCCTCAGCTTGACGGAGTTGCATCCGCATCTCCTCTACCGCGCGTTCAAGAACATCCCGTCGCAGATCACGCCAGCGGCAGCCGGTTACAGGCTGTCGTCTGGCCTATTCAAGAGCAAGAAGCGGGGTATCAGCGTTTACCTTGGCTCGATCAACACGATCGCGGAAGTGGCGCAGAAGCACCCTGCGCCCACGTGGGGCATCGCGGCAATTCCTGTCGAGGTCGTGACCCTCCTGAATCTCACTTTCGTTGCAGATCCTGAGACCGCGCCTGGCGATCTCCCCGGCCACCGGCTGATTTTCACCCATGAGGAGGAGGCTGCGGCCAAGCTGCGTCTAGCCGCCGAAGTGGTTGTGCGCCTCGAGGGCATTGAGGTTTCAGGGGCCAACGGTTCGATGGGCGTCGACTCACCGCATCGAGAGCCCTGAGGTCGCTCATCCGCTAGGATGGACGTGTGATGGGCGGCGGACCTGAGTCGGTCAACTTTGGGTTTCTGGGTACACATGATCCGTTGCTGGTCTCACTCGGTGCGCTCGCTGAGCGCTACTTCGCCGACGACCCAACGACCGCGGTCATCAAGCTGCGTCAGTTCGCAGAGGTGCTGGCGCAGCACACCGCGGCAAACCTGGGCCTTCCCGCCATCTCGCAGGAGCAGCAGATCGATCTGCTGCAACGCCTCCGCACTGCACGCGCGCTGACCCCAGAGGTTCACGAGCTCTTCGGCTCCGTTCGCCGCGCGGGCAACGAGGCAGTGCACAAGAACCTCGGCACGCACCGCGACGCACTCCACTGCCTCAAGCTCTGCCGCGAACTCGGCATCTGGTTCCACCGCAGCTTCGGTGGCGGGCAGAAGTTCAATCCGGGTCCCTTCATTCCGCCGGGCGATCCAGCGAGCGCAACGAAGGAGCTGCACTCCGAGCTCGAGCGGCTCCGCAAACACCTCGATGAGGTGAAGCTCTCCGCCGAGACCGCGAAGGCCGTCGCCGCTGAACAGGCTCGACTCCGCCTCGACGCGGAGGAGCGTTCGAAGAGAGACGCGGAAGAACGCACGCTCTGGGAACAGCTCGCCTCCGAGGCGCAGGCGAAGCTCTCTGCCTCCCTCGTTGCCGTCACCAAGAAGGCGGTCGAACAGAAGCCGCAGCAGCTTCAGATGCTCACCGACCAGCTCGTCGAGGCGGGCGGGGCGGTGGACATCGACGAGGCCGACACCCGGATGCTCATCGACGAGCAGCTCCGGCAGGCGGGGTGGGAGACCGATTCGCAGGTGCTCCGCTACAAGTCGGGCTCGCGCCCGGTCGCCGGGAAGAACATGGCTATCGCGGAGTGGCCGACCAAGAGCGGCCCCGCCGACTACGTCCTCTTCATCGGCCTCACCGCCGTCGGAGTCGTCGAGGCCAAGCGCAAGGCGAAGGACGTCAGCGGCTCACTCGAGCAGTCGCGTCGGTACTCGCGAGACTTCGAGATTCGCGGTGACGAGCTGCTTCCCGAGGGTGGGCCGTGGGGCAAGTACGGCGTGCCCTTCCTCTACGCCACCAACGCCCGGCCCTGGTTCAAGCAGCTCGATACGAAGTCGGGCATCTGGTTCCAGGACGTGCGGCGTAACACCAACCTCCCGCGTCCGCTGATGGGCTGGCCTACTCCCGACGGCCTTCGGGGTGAACTCAACCAAGACGTCGACGCCGCCGCGAAGAAGCTCAAGGAGGAGTCTCCTACTGAGCTCCCCGGTCTTCGCCCGTACCAGGTGAAGGCCATTCGCGCCGTCGAGGACGCGCTCGCGGCGGAGAAGCGCAAAGTGATGGTGGCGATGGCCACTGGCACCGGCAAGACGCGAACCTTCATCGGGCTCATCTACCGCTTGGTGAAAAGCAGACGTTTCCGCCGCGTGCTGTTTCTCGTCGATCGCAACGCGCTGGGTGAGCAGGCCGCCACGGCGTTCAAGAACGAGTTCGTCGACGGCACGCGGAAGTTCAGCGACATCTTCAACATCAAGGACCTCGCCGATCTGAAGCCCGACCGCGAGACGCGGCTCCACTTCGCCACCGTGCAGGCCGTCGCCAAGCGGCTCTTTCACAACGGCGAGGACGACGCGCCCGCGCTGCACATCGACGACTACGACTGCATCGTCGTTGACGAGTGCCACCGCGGCTACACGCTCGACAAGGAGATGTCGGAGAGCGAGCTCACCTTCCGCAACCAGGAGGACTACCTCTCCACCTACCGCCGGGTGCTCGACTTTTTCGACGCGGTGAAGATTGGGCTGACCGCGACCCCGGCGCTGCACACCACGGAGATCTTCGACGCGCCCGTGTACCAGTACACCTACCGCGAGGCCGTCGTGGAGGGCTTCCTCGCGGACCACGAGCCGCCCATCAAGATCGACACGAAGCTCTCCACCGAGGGCATTCACTTCGTCGTCGGCGAGAAGGTGGCCGCGTGGAAGCCCGAGCAGGCGAAACTCGACTTCGTGATGATGAAGGACGAGCTCGACTTCGAGGTCGAGGCGTTCAACCGCCAGGTCGTCACCGAGAACTTCAACCGCGTGGTGTGCGCGGAGCTTGCGGAGCAGATTGACCCGTCACTGCCTGGCAAGACGCTCGTCTTCTGCGCGACCGACCTCCACGCGGACCTGGTGGTGAAGCTGCTCAGCGAGGCGTTTCAAAAGAAGTACGGCTCGGTCGATGCCGACACGGTGAAGAAAATCACGGGCGCCAGCGACAAGCCGCTCGACTTCATCCGCCGCTACCGCAACGAGAAGTTCCCTGCGGTCGCCGTCACCGTGGACCTGCTCACCACCGGCATCGACGTGCCCTCCATCTGCAACCTGGTCTTCCTGCGCCGGGTGCGCAGCCGCATCTTGTACGAGCAGATGCTGGGCCGGGCGACGCGCCTCTTCACCGAGGGCGACTTCACCAAGGAGTTCTTCCGCGTGTTCGACGCGGTCGACCTCTACGAGTCGCTCGAGCCGTTCAGCTCGATGAAACCGGTGGTGGTGAACCCGTACGTCACCTTCACGCAGCTCGCGGAGGAGCTCGCGACCCTGAAGGACCTCGACTCGCTCACGCTGGTGGCGGAGCAGTTGATCGCCAAGCTGCAGCGCAAGAAGCGCAGCTTTCAGGACGGCAAGAACGCGCAGCTCTTCGAGGCGGCGGCCGGAGGGGCAGTCGACGAGGTCGTGAAGGAGTTGGCTGCGGCTTCACCGACTGAACTCGCGAGGTGGATCGCGGCGCACGCTCAGTTGGTGCTCCTTCTCGACAAGGTCACCGGCCAACGGATGCCGGTCTACATCTCCGATCACGCGGACGAGCTGGTCAGCGTCACCCAGGGCTTCGGGCCGGGCCGCGCGAAGCCCGACGACTACCTCGCCGGGTTCAAGCGCTACGTGGCGGAGAACCAGAACAAGGTCGAAGCGCTGAAGGTGGTGCTGCAGCGGCCGCGTGACCTCACCCGCGCTGACCTCCGCAAGCTGAAGCTCGACCTCGACGTGGCCGGGTATTCCGAGGCGGAGCTCCGGGCTGCGTACAAGGCGACGACCAACGCCGACGTGGCGGCGAGCATCATGGGCTACATCCGCCAGCGCGCGCTTGGTGAGCCGCTCAAGCCGTACGCCGTGCGCGTTGATGAGGCGCTGCAGCGGGTGCTGGCATCACGGAGGTGGACCTCGCCGCAGGTGCGTTGGCTCAACCGCATCGCCAAGTCCATCCGCGAGGATGAGGTCATTGACCGACCTGGCTTCGACGAAGGGGCCTACCAGAACGAGGGCGGCTTCACGCGCATCGACATGGTGTTCGACGGCAAGCTGACCGAAGTCTTGGCCGAACTCCAAGACCAGGTCTGGCGCAGCGGCTGACCCGTTGGCCGGCCGGGCAGGGTGGGCGCAGTGGTCGGCGCAACCTTCCTTGCGGGTGCCGCCCTCCGCGCCTAGGTTTCGTCCAACCGCCATGAAGCCAGTCTCTGAGTCTGCCTCCATCGTCATTTTGGGCGCGTTCAACCCTGCGATCTTCCAGCCCGCGTGGCTGGCAGCAAAGAACTTGATCTCAGCGAACGACGCTCTGACAGCGGAGGTGAGACTGATCAGTTCTCAGTTCGCCGCGTTCAAAGCGGGCGGAATCATATTGGAGGTACTCCCCGACCGCTTTCTGGTCCAAGCGGATGAGCCACTGGACCAAGTTCGCCTTCGGGATCTGGTCATCGGCATTTTTGCAGTGCTCTCCGAGACTCCGGTCACCAGAATGGGTGTGAACTGGACACAGGTCTTTCGTTTGGAGAGTGAGCAGAAGTGGCACGGAACGGGTGATCTGCTCGCCCCGAAGGACGTGTGGTCGAAGGTCCTTCGGGGGCGCCCGGGTCTCAAGGCAATCACCGTTCAGGGGGCACTTCCTGAGGGACTCCGGGGCCAACTGAACGTCAAGATCGAGCCGATCGCGCCAGCAGTTCCGAATGGCGTTCGATTTGAGTTCAACAACGACATCAACGGGCCCGATCGAGATGGTCCCGTCAGTGTCGATGCGTTCATCGAGATCATTCAGACGTGGTGGGAGAAGTGGCGTAACGAGTCCGCGCATATTGCCAACGAGTTGCTGACCCTCACGGGGGCAACATGAGCGGCGCCACCGAGTCGTCAGAGTCTCGGCCCGAGGCATGGTCGGCGACCGCGGGTTTGACCGAACGCCTACCTGTGGTTGACCTGCCCGCGGCTGCGACCGTGGGGGTCCCGGCGTCGTCACGCCTTCTGACGGCGCCGCTTCTCGAGTCACTTGCCCCAACTGCGATCTCTTCTGCGAACACATTGAATACTCGCTTCGAGTTGAAACAGCAGTGGGAAGGCACCGTGGCAGAGGTTCTCGAGGATTCCTTTGTGGTCACGTTGAAGGACCTGACGGATCCATCGAACCCGGAGGAGTCCTCCGAGTTGTTTTTTGATGATGTCGGCGAGAGCGACCGGCCATTGCTCGAGCTAGGCGCGATCTTCTATTGGTCCGTCGGATACGAGGACACGCCGAGGGGCAGGGAGAGGAAGTCGATCATCAGGTTTCGGCGGTTGCCTGGCTGGAGCCGAAAGAGCCTGGAAGCGGCAAAGGCCAAGGCGAGCGAGTTGAGCACCTATTTTTTGGGCGCTGCTCGCGAGGCTCAGAGCCGATAGTCGCGCGCGCCGATGCCCTTGACTCCCCTGTATCCAGCTGACCCGCCTCCGGCTGAAGTTCTGGAGATATCCCTCTTCGGGCCGGGCGTAGGTGAGTGCATCGTGCTCCACGTGGGAGCCGGCCGTTGGATCGTCGTTGATTCGTGCCTAGCTGACGATGGCGAGCCTGTCGCGCTCGAATACTTACGCGCGCTGGGCGTGTCGCCGAGTGCCATCACACAGGTCATTGCAACGCACTGGCACGACGATCACATTCGAGGGCTCCAGACTTCGTGTGGAGCTGTCTCATGAAGATTGCGCCAGCGTGAAGCTGAGTGGGCGTGCCTGCTGATCGCCTGGCATGGACAAGTTGAGCCT
>JAYVNA010000004.1:0-22840 GCA_043758715.1 Archangium sp. | reverse complement strand
CGAGCTCGGCGCTGAGGTCTGCGTCGGTGTTGGGGAGCAACGCCGCGCGCACGCCCGCATCAGCTGCGAAGCGGAGCGCCTCGGGAAGGGTCGCGACGGTGGCAACGATGGGAAGGAGGGTGCAGTCAGGACACACGCCGATTCCCGGCAGCCCGTCGCCGACCGGGGCCGCGAGGGCGCGCCAGGCCCCAGTCCCCGCATCGTGGGCAGCCATCAAGGCCGCGTGGCGATCGAAGTCCCACCCGCAGAGATCATCGACGCGTCCGTTGCTGTCGGAGTCGACGCCGTCGGAGCGTGCTGCGATCAGATCTTCGAGATCGAGCGCGCCGTTGCCATTCACGTCGGCGATCGACGAATCGCCCGCGAAGTCGCCGACGTCGAGCCGCCCGTTGCCGTTGACGTCGCCCGCGTCGGGAAACTCGCCCGGGTTGAGCCGCCAGGCGCGCGAGAGCACCGGGTCACCCAGCTCGTGCTGCGTCGCGATGATCGACAACACCACCTCGGGCTTGCCGAGCGTGACGCTCCAGGCGCGATCGACCCGAAGCCCGACCCCCGCATCCTGCTCGGGCGCGTTGAGGGACCAGCCGGGGGGCCGTACGAGACCAGGGGCCAGGCGTCGCTCCATTGCGGCTCCTGCGGCCAGTTCGCGGGGTCTGCGTACTCGCTCGCGCCCGCGTCACGCGGCAGCGGCCACCCCGAGAGCACCAGCGCCAGCAGCAGACTCGACACGCGTGCCACCCTACAACGTCGGCTATATCCCCTGAGTGATGAAGCTCTTCTCGTCCATTCAGGAAGCGTCAGACGGTTCGCTCAAGGGCTGCTCGATCTGCCTGGGAAACTTCGATGGCGTTCACCTCGGCCACCAGGCGCTCTTCGCCGAGGCCGCCCTCCACGGCCAGGTCGTCGCGCTCACCTTTCAGCCACACCCGGGCAAGGTGCTGCAGCCCCAGCTCGCGCCGCGGCTGATCGTGTCCCAGGCGCGCAAGCTCGAGCTGCTCGAAGCCCACGGCGTCAGCGCGGTGATCGTGCAGCCGTTCTCGCTCGAGTACGCACGCACCTCGCCCGAGACGTTCGAGGCCTCGTTGCTCGACGGCGTGGGCGCCCGCACCGTGGTGGTGGGCTACGACTTCACCTACGGCCAGAAGCGCGCCGGCACCGTCGAAACGCTCGAGCGGGCGGCGGCCTCGCGGGGCGCCCAGGTCAAACGGGTCACCGCGGTGAGCCTCGAGGGCGTGGTGGTCTCGTCGAGCAAGATTCGCGAGTACGTGCTCGAGGGCCGGGTCGAAGCCGCCGCACGCCTGCTGGGGCGGCCCTTCGATCTCGACGGCCTGGTGGTTCCCGGGGCGGGTCGCGGCCGGACCATCGGTTTTCCCACCGCGAACGTCGACACCACCAACGAGCTGCGTCCGGCCGCCGGCGTGTACGCCATTCGCGTCGGCACTCTGGGTGAAACGAAGTTCGAGTGGCGGGGGGGCGCAGCCAACATCGGTGTGAAACCTACATTCGGAGGTGGGGAGGTCACGATTGAAGCGCACCTCTTCGACTTCAACGCCGACCTCTACGGCAAGCGCCTCCGGGTGCAGTTCCTGGAGCGGCTGAGAGCGGAAAAGCGCTTCGCGTCAGCGAACGAGCTCTCCTCGCAGATCGGTCGGGACCTGGAGGCGGCGCGCGCCGCGGTCGCCCGCAGCCTGCCGTGACGATCGCACACGCTCGCGCGTGATTGCTTGCTTTGCCCGAACCAGAAGGTTTGAATTCGCGCGCTCTTTTCCGGCGTTTTATTCCGTTTCTCTGAGGGCACCACCCCATGTCAGGTCGTCTCGGCGAGCTGCTCGTTCGCGAAAATCTCATCTCGGTTCAGCAGCTCCGCAAAGCACAGGAAGAACAACAAAAGACCGGCACCCGCATCGGCACCGCGCTGATCAAGGTGGGCGCGATCGAGGAGTCCAAGCTCACGGACTTCTTGTCGAAGCAGTACGGCGTGCCCGCGATCAACCTGAAGGAATTCGACGTCGAGCCCGACATCATCAAGCTCGTCCCGAAGGACGTCGCCGAGAAGCATCTGGTGGTGCCCGTCAACCGCGCCGGCAGCGCGCTGATCGTCGCCATGTGCGACCCGTCGAACATCTACGCGGTCGACGACCTCAAGTTCCTCACCGGCTACAACATCGAAGCCGTGGTCGCCAGTGAGCCCGCGATTCGCGAGGCCATCGAGCGCTACTACGCCGAGAAGGGCCCCAGCCTCGAAGACATCGTCGGAGGCATGGAAGACGACGTCGAGATGGCCGACACCGAAGCCGATCTCGGGGTCGAAGAAGCCGCCAGGGCCGCCGATGACGCGCCCGTCATCAAGCTGGTGAACCTGATTCTGAAAGACGCCATCGGCAAGCGCGCGTCAGACATTCACATCGAGCCCTACGAGAAGGACTTCCGGGTCCGCTTCCGCATCGACGGCGTGATGTACGAAGTGATGAAGCCGCCCATCAAGCTCAAGAGCGCCATCACCTCGCGCGTGAAGATCATGGCCTCGCTCGACATCTCCGAGCGCCGCCTGCCTCAGGACGGCCGCATCAAGATCAAGCTGGGCGGCGGCAAGGAAATGGACTTCCGCGTCAGCGTCTGCCCGACGCTCTTCGGCGAGAAGATCGTCATGCGTCTGCTGGACAAGTCGAACCTCCAGCTCGACATGACCAAGCTCGGCTTCGATGCCGAGCCGCTCAAGTGGTTCAAGGAAGCCATCGATCGCCCGTACGGGATGGTGCTGGTGACCGGCCCCACGGGTTCGGGCAAGACCACCACCCTCTACTCGGCGCTGGCGGCCCTCAACGACCCGACCACCAACGTCTGCACCGCCGAAGATCCCGTCGAGTTCAACTTCGCCGGCATCAACCAGGTGCAGATGCAGGAGTCGATCGGCCTCAACTTCGCCGCCGCGCTCCGCAGCTTCCTCCGGCAAGACCCCGACACCATCATGATCGGCGAGATCCGCGACTTCGAAACCGCGGAAATCGGCGTGAAGGCCGCGCTCACGGGCCATCTCGTGCTCTCGACCCTGCACACCAACGACGCGCCAGGCACCGTCAGCCGGCTTTTGAACATGGGCATCGAGCCCTTCATGGTCACCGCGTCACTCAACCTCATTCTCGCCCAGCGTCTGTGCCGCCGCCTCTGCAACACGTGCAAGAAGCAGGTGCAGAACGTCGATGAGCAGGCGTTGATCGACGCCGGCATTCCGGCCGACAAGATCGGCTCGTTCGCCCTCTACGAGAAGGCGGGCTGCAAGGAATGCAATGACCGCGGCTACCGCGGCCGTGTCGCCGTCTACGAGGTCATGCCGTTCTGGGACCCGTTGAAGGAAATCGTGATCAACGGCGCCTCGGCCGCCGAGCTCAAGCAGGAAGCCATGCGCCTGGGCATGCAGACGCTCCGCATGGCCGCGCTTTCCAAGGTCATTGCCGGCTCGACCACCATCGAAGAAGCGGTGAGCAACACCGCTCCTGACCGTTTCTAAAGGAGAATTTCGTGGCGAACCTGCATCAGCTCTTGAAGGCCATGTGCGATCGTGGCGCGTCCGACCTGCACATCACCACCGGCTCACCGCCCCAGCTCCGCATCGACGGCGAGCTGGTGCCGCTGAAGATGAACGCGATGACGCCGGTCGAGACGAAGCAGCTTTGCTATTCGATTCTCACCGACGCGCAGAAGCACAAGTTCGAAGAGGAAAACGAGCTCGACCTGTCGTTCGGCGTGAAGGGTCTTTCGCGCTTCCGCTCGAACATCTTCATGCAGCGGGGCGCGGTGGCAGGCGCCTTCCGAACCATTCCCTTCAAGATCCTCACGTTCGCCGAGCTGGGCCTGCCGCCGATCGTGCAGGAACTCTCGAAGCGGCCGCGCGGCCTGATGCTGGTGACCGGCCCCACGGGCTCAGGCAAGTCGACCACGCTCGCCTCGATCATCGACAAGGTGAACACCGACCGTCACGAGCACATCATGACGATCGAAGACCCGATCGAGTACCTGCACCCGCATAAGAACTGCCTGGTGAACCAGCGCGAAGTGGGCGCCGACACCAAGTCCTTCAAGCTGGCCCTCAAGTACATCCTCCGGCAGGACCCCGACGTGGTGCTGGTCGGCGAGATGCGCGACCTCGAGACCATCGAGTCGGCCCTGGTGATCGCCGAGACCGGCCACATCGCCTTCGCGACGCTTCACACCAACAGCGCGGTGCAGACCATCAACCGCATTCTCGACGTCTTCCCGCCGTACCAGCAGCCGCAGGTGCGCGCGCAGCTCTCGTTCGTGCTCGAAGGCATCATGTCGCAGTCACTGCTCGCCAAGGCGACGGGCGGTGGCCGGGTGCTGGCGCTCGAGGTGATGATCCCCAACCCCGCGATTCGAAACCTCATTCGCGAAGACAAGGTTCACCAGATCTATTCGCAGATGCAGGTCGGCCAGTCGAAGTTCGGCATGCAGACCTTCAACCAGGCGCTGGCCTCGCTCCTCCAGAAGAAAATCATCAGCATGGACGAGGCGTTCGGCCGCACCAGCGACCCGGATGAGCTGAAAAACATGGTGGCCAGCGGCGGCGGCGGCAATCTCCAGAATCAGGCCGCCCGGCCTCCCGCACCAGGCCGGTAGGCAAGGGTAAGAATCGGCGCGCATTTGGAGTTTCGCCCAGCGGGGCTAGCATGGCCCCGCTTCCATTCTCTCGGCAGCACCCCTTCAACGGACCCAAGCCATGGCTCAAGCCGCCACCGTCAAGACCGCACCTCGCGCCGCTCCCAAGAAGTCCGCCGCTCCCGTGTTCATCTGGGAGGCGAAGACCAAGTCGGGTGAAGTGAAGAAGGGAGAGATGGAAGCGGGCGACCTGAAGGCGGTCGAAGCGCGCCTCACGTCGCTGGGCATGACGCCCACCAAGGTTCGCAAGAAGGGCCTTCTCGACATCAACCTGGCCCTGCCTGGGAGCGTCAACTCCAGAGACATTCTGATCTTCACGCGTCAGTTCGCGACGATGATCGACGCAGGTCTGCCGCTGGTGCAGTGCCTCGACATTCTCGGCAGCCAGACCGAGAACCCGGCCTTCCGCAAGGTCATCTTCGCGATCAAGACGCGCGTCGAAGGTGGTTCGACGTTCTCCGACGCGCTCAAAGATCACCCGAAGGTGTTCGACGAACTCTTCGTGCAGCTCTGCGCCGCAGGTGAGGTCGGCGGTATTCTCGACACCATCTTGAACCGCCTCGCGATCTACCGTGAGAAGGCGGAAAAGCTCGGCCGCAAGGTGAAGGGCGCTATGACGTACCCGATCGCCGTCGTCTGCATCGGCGTGCTGGTCACCGGCGTTCTCCTCATCAAGGTCACGCCCGTCTTCGAAGCGATGTTCAAGGACTTCGGTTCAGCGCTGCCGGGCCCGACCCAGGTGGTCGTCGATCTCTCGAAGTGGCTGCAGCTGTACATCATTCATCTGATCGTCGGCATCGCCGCTGCGATCTTCGCCTTCCAGGCGTTCTACCGAAACCCCCGCGGCCGCGAGATCTTCGACAAGGGCATTTTGTACGCGCCGCTGGTCGGCGACCTGTTGCGCAAGATCGCCGTCGCGCGCTTCACCCGCACCCTGGGCACGATGATCAGCTCGGGCGTTCCGATTCTCGACGCGCTCGACGTCACCGCGAAGACCGCCGGCAATCGCACCATCGAGAAGGGCATCCAATACGTTCGGGCGAAGATCTCCGAAGGTAAGAACATCGCCGGTCCGCTCGCGGACACGAAGGTGTTCCCTTCGATGGTCGTGCAGATGATCGGCGTCGGCGAGGCCACCGGCGCGATGGACGCGATGCTCGGGAAGATCGCCGACTTCTACGATGACGAAGTCGACGCCGGCGTCTCCTCTCTCACCGCGCTGATCGAGCCCATCATGATGGTGTTCCTCGGCGGCGCGGTCGGCGGCTTCCTCATCGCCATGTACCTGCCCATCTTCAGCATCGCCGGTGCAATCAAGTAGCAGTGGCGTTGTTGCTGCCGCGGCGGACCTTCGGGTTCGCCTGCTGTGGCTGACGCTCTTCCGCACCGTCGCGACCACCCTTATCCTGGGGGTGTTGGCCGCGCAGATCTCCGCCGGCACGCTTCGCAACAACGAGCTTTCCACCGCCGACCTCACCTCGTTCGCCATTCTGGCGTTCAGCTACGTGCTGACGCTGGTGACCGGGCTGCTCCTGCGCACCGGGAAAGTCGGCCCGGGCGCCGCCTGGACGCAGATCATCTTCGACGTGTTGCTCGCGGCGAGCGTGGTGTTCCTGAGCGGGGGCGCGCGATCGCCGTTCACCTTTCTGTTCCTGGTGACCATCGTCGGCGCGGCCGTGCTGCTGGGCACGCGCGGCGCGATCGTCGGGTTCATCGGCGCGGCGACCGCCTACGTGCTCGTGCTGGTGAGCCTGACCACGCCCACCGCCGACACCGTTCAGCGTTTCGGCCTGGACGTGTTGATTCAGCTGATGGCGCAGCTGCTGATCGCGGTGCTCAGCGGCTACGTCGGCGAGCAGCTCACCCGCACGGGTGGCCGGCTCTCGGCGAGCGAGCGTGATCTGCGTTCGTTGACCGAACTGCAGGACGAGATCGTCCGCGCGATGCCCTCGGGTCTGATCACCTGCGATCAGAACGGGCTGGTGACCTTCGTGAACCCCGCGGCCGAGGCCATTCTCGGCATCACCATGGCGGAGGTGATGCGCCACCGGAACATCAACGAGCTGCTGCCCGGCGCCGCCGAGCTGGTGGCGGGGCGTCGTTCAGAGCTCAAGGTCGAGACCCCGAAGGGCGGGCGCACGCTGGGCTTGTCGGTGACGCCGTTGAGCAACGCGGAAGGCGTGCTGATCGTCTTTCAGGACCTGACCGAGCTGCGCCGCATCGAGAGCGAGCTCGACAGCATCGATCACCTCGCCACCCTCGGCCGCTTGAGCGCCCAGCTCGCGCACGAGATCAGAAACCCGCTGGCCGCCATGCGCGGTTCGGCCCAGATGCTCGTCGGTGACGCGGCCACCCCCAGCGGAGCGGGGCTGGCGAACCTCATCTTGCGCGAGGCGGACCGGCTGGCGGGCCTGGTGGAGGGCTACCTCAAGCTCGCCCGCCCCCCGCCGCCCAACTTGACCACCACCCGGCTCGACGCGGTGGTGCGAGACACCCTGGCGCTGTTGCGGGCGGACCCTGCCTTCGCGGGCGTGCAGGTCGACGAGGGGCTCGAGCCGATCGAAGCGGTCTGCGACCCAGGTCAGCTCAAGCAGGTGCTGATCAACCTGCTGCGCAACGCGGCCGTCGCCATCGCTGGCGCCGCCCCCCGCGGGCGCATTCGCATTCGGGTCGCGAGCCGAACCGACGGCCCGGTGATCGAGGTCTGGGACAGCGCGGGCGCGCTGGCCATGGAAGATCGCCAGCGCATCTTCGAGCCGTTCTTCACCCGGGCGAAGGGGGGCACGGGGCTAGGGCTGTCGACCGTTCACACCATCGTCCACGCTCACGGTGGTTCGGTCAGTGTCGATTCGAGCCCAGCGACGGGAACCACGTTCTCGGTCAAGCTCCGCCCGGCAGAAGTGAGGGCGGAAGGCAAACGCCCTCATGAAGAAGGGGCATCTCATGGCGCGCATCCTGGTCGTTGACGACGAACAATCCATTCGGGAATACCTCGAGGTGCTCCTGTCCCGTTCGGGGCACGTGGTCGAGCTCGCGGAATCCCTCGAGAGTGCGCGCGGGCTGCTCGCGAGCCGCAGCTACGATCTCGCCATCAGCGATTTTCGCATCGGGCAGGAATCGGGCATCGAGGTGCTCAAGGCCGCCCGGGCGCTCTCGCCTCCGCCCGAGGTGATCATCATCACCGCGTACGGCACGCCTGCCTCGGCCGTGCAGGCGATGCGGCAGGGCGCCTACGACTACATCAGCAAGCCGTTCGACAACGACGAGCTGGTGCTGTTGGTCGACCGCGCGCTCGAGAAGAGCCGGCTCACCGAAGAGAACAGGCAACTGCGCGCCAGCCTGCTGCCGCGCGCGGAATACTTCGTCGGCAGCAGCGCGGCGATGCGCCAGGTGTGGACGCTGGTCGACAAGGTCGCTCAGGCCCGTTCGACCGTGCTGATCACCGGCGAGTCCGGCACCGGTAAAGAGGTGGTGGCCCGCGCGATTCACGCCCGGTCGGCCCGCGCCACTTCACCCTTCGTTCCCGTCAACTGCGGCGCGCTGGCTGAAGGCGTGCTCGAGAGTGAGCTGTTCGGCCACGTGCGAGGCGCGTTCACCGGCGCCAACACCGAGCGCACCGGCATCCTGGTGTCGGCCGGCGATGGCACGGTGCTGCTCGACGAAGTGGGTGAATTGCCGCCCAGCACCCAGGTCAAGCTCTTGCGCGTGCTGCAGGAACGCAGGGTCAAGCCCGTGGGCTCGTCGCGCGAGGTGCCGTTCGAGGCGCGCGTGCTCGCGGCCACCAATCGGCGCCTCGAAGACGAGGTGAAGGCGGGGCGGTTTCGCGAAGACCTGTTCTTCCGCCTCAACGTGATCAACATCGAGCTGCCCCCGCTGCGCGCGCGGCGTGACGAGATCCGCACGCTGGCGATCTATTTTCTGGGCCGGGTGGCCGAAGAGCTGGGGCGGCCCGGGCTGCACTTCACCGACGAGACCCTCAAGCTGCTCGAGGGGTACTCGTTTCACGGCAACGTGCGGCAGCTGCAGAACATCGTCGAACGCGCCGCCACCCTGGCCGACGCAGAAGAGCTCGGGCCCGACAGCCTGCCTCCGGGCGTGCGCGGCACCAGCGAGAGCCTGGTCGCGGCCGACGTGAAGATCGGTGAGGGCTTTTCGCTCGAGCGGCACCTCGACATGATCGAAGGGCGCTTTCTCCAGGAATCGTTGCGGTTGTCGGGCGGGGTGAAGATGCGGGCGGCCCAGTTGCTCGGGCTCACCTTCCGTTCGCTGCGCTACCGCCTGGCGAAGCACGGCCTCGGAGAACGAGAAGAAACATGAGTACCGCATGAGAGCCCGGCTGCTGGTGACGTCGCTGCTGATTTCCATCGTGACGGTGCTGCCGGCCTGGTTGTCGCTCCAGCCGCTGCTGCGCCGCGCCCTGGGGCAGGCCGAGACCTGGCAACGGGCCAGTGCCCTGGTGCTCACGCTCGACCTGGGGCTGGCCACGCTGCTGGTGTACCTGGTGCTTCACTTCACCATCGGCCGCCCGGTCGAACGCATCGAGAAGACCGTGCGCGATCTCGCCCGTGATGACCTGGAAAGCGGGGGCACGCTGCTGCGGCTCGATCGCGCGCTGCGCCGCCTCGCGCTCGATCTGGGCGAAGAGCGCCGCCTCAACAAGACGCGCCTCGAGGAACTGACCGCCTCGCACGACGCCCTGGTGAAGCTGCAGGCCGAGCTGGTCTCCAGCGATCGCCTCGCCACCCTCGGCAAGCTCGCCTCGGGCGTGGCGCACGAAGTGGGAAACCCGCTCTCGGGAATCCTGGGCTACCTCTCGGTCATTCGCATGCGCCAGCCGCAGAACGCGGAACTGCTCGACCTGGTGGTGCGCATCGAGGCCGAGGTGCAGCGCATCGATCAAATCGTGCGTGCGCTGCTCGAGCTCGGCCGCCCCTCGCGCGGCAAGGCGCAGCCGATCGACGTGCGTCCGGTGATCGAGTCGTGCGTGAAGCTGCTGGGCGCCAGCCGCGACTTCGAAGGCGTGAAGGTCGACATCGAAGGGCCCGGCTCGTTGTGGTTGCTCGCCGAGACCGGCCCGCTCTCGCAGGTGCTGGTGAACCTGCTGCTCAACGCCGCCCAGGCCATGTCGGGGCGGGGGCGCATCGTGGTGCGCACCGAGCAGGGCGAAGCGTGGGGCCGGGTGGTGGTGGAAGACGAAGGGCCGGGCTTGAGCGCGCAGGTGAAGGCGCGGCTGTTCGAGCCCTTCTTCACCACCAAAGCCGCGGGCAAGGGCACGGGTTTGGGGCTGGCGGTCTCGCGGCACCTGCTCTCGCAATTCGAGGGCGCCCTGGAAGTCGGTGATCGCCCGGGCGGTGGGGCGCGCTTCACCATCGCCTTGCCCGTTCCCTGAAGGCCCTGAGCAGCCCCGAGGGGCCGAAAACACGGTAAGCCTGTTCCATGGCCGCCTTCCGTCACGTGCTGATCGCCGACGACGAAGCATCGATTCGGCACGTGCTCACGCTCGTGCTCACCGGGAGCGGCTACGAGGTTCGCGCGGTCGCCGACGGTGAAGAGGCGCTCAAGGAACTCGCGGCGCGCAGCTACGACGTCGTGATCTCCGACGTGCGCATGCCGAAGGTCGATGGCCTGGCGCTGATGAAGCAGGCGCTCTCGACCAACCCCGAGCTTACCTTTCTGGTGATGAGCGCGTACGGCTCGAAAGATCTCGCGCTCGAGGCGGTGGCGCAGGGCGCCTACGACTTCATCGAGAAGCCCTTCAAGCCCGAAGAGATCGTCTTCATTCTCAAGAAGGCCGAAGAGCGGCTGCGGCTGGTGCGCGAGAACCGCCGCCTGCGAGGGGAACCGCCCCCCGACGGCCCGCTCCAGCGCCTGCTGGGCAACAGCGAGCCCCTCGCGGTGTTGAAGAAACAGATTTCCCGCCTGGCGCCGGTCTCGACCACCATCCTGGTGGTGGGGGAATCTGGCACCGGTAAAGAACTGGTCGCCCGCGCGCTGCACGAGCTCTCGCCCCGCGCCTCCATGCCCTTCGTGGCGGTGAACTGCGGCGCCATTCCCGCCGGGTTGATCGAGTCGGAGCTCTTCGGGCACGCCCGGGGCGCCTTCACCGATGCCCGGGTGGCGAAGCGGGGGCTCTTCACCGAGGCCGACGGCGGCACCATCTTCCTCGACGAAGTGGGCGAGCTGCCGATGCAGGCGCAGGTGAAGCTGCTGCGCGTGTTGCAGGAAAGCGAAGTGCGGCCCGTGGGCGAAAGCCGCTCGGAAAAAGTCGACGTTCGGGTGGTCGCCGCGACGCTGCGCGATCTGCAGCGCCTGGTCGAGAAGGGTGAGTTCCGCGAAGACCTCTTCTTCCGCCTCAACGTGGTGCAGCTCAAGGTGCCGCCGCTGCGCGACCGCAGAGATGACGTGCCCCTGCTGGCCGCGGCGTTCCTCGCGCGCTTCAACCGCGACTTCAATCGCGAGCCGCCGATCAGCGGGCTTTCCCCCGAAGCCGAGCAGATGCTCTCGAGCTACGCGTGGCCCGGCAACGTGCGTGAGCTCGAGAACGCGATGGAGCGCGCGGTGCTGCTCGCCGACGGCACCTTGATCGCGCCCGAGAATCTGCCCGAGAAGTTGTGGGCCGCGCGGCCCGCGCCAGCGGCGTCCCCGGGGCTCGCGTTGCCGTCCCCGGAATCGATGCAGTACTCGCTCAAGCGCGCGATCGAAGCGGTCGAAGCGCAGTTCATTCGAGCGGCCCTGCGTCAGACGCGGGGAAATCGCACGCGCGCCGCCGAGTTGCTCGAGATCAGCCACCGCGCGCTGCTCTACAAGATCAAGGACTACGGAATCGATCCGGACGCCGAGGGCGAAAAAGGCCCGGCTGATCCCCGATCCTGATCCACCACAGCTGGTGGTGTGAAACGTCACACACCCCTTTGACTGTATACCTACATATCTTTGACGTATAATTATGTTATCAAAGAGTGATCACACTTGTTTGACATCCCCGCATTCCGGGGGGACGATGTTGATCCGAATGAGCGACGAGGACGACAAGAAAGCCAACCGTGTCCAGCAGCTGAGGGAAGACCGGTTGCTGTCGAAAGCGGAACTGGCGAGGCGAGCGGGCGTGTCGGTGCTCACGATTGATCGGGTGGAGCGGGGCGCGCAGTGCCGCCTCGATACCAAGCGCAAGATCATCCTCGCGCTGGGCCTCAAGGTCACCGACCGTGGGCAAGTTTTCGAAGACTGACGGCCAATTTTTTTCGAGGTCGTTGAAACGACCGTAGTCTTCACCCCGAAGCAGTTGACGTACTTTTTTGAAGGAGCCGGCATGGCGAAGGGCAAACTGGCGCTTGGGCTCGACATCGGATCTTCCGGGGTCAAGCTCATTCAGCTCAAAGAGCAGCGGCGCCGGGGCGAAGTGACGTACGCCCTGCAGAGCTTCGGCATGAAGCCGCTGCCTCCCGAGGCGATCGTCGACGGCGCGTTGATGAACTCCACCGCGATCGTCCAGGCGATCCAGGAGCTGCTGGGCGAGCTCAAGGTCAAACAAAAGGAAGTCGCGATCGGCGTCAGCGGCCATTCGGTGATCATCAAGAAGATCTCGATGCCCCGCATGTCGCAGGACGAGCTCGAGGAAGCGATCCAGTGGGAAGCGGAACAGCACATTCCGTTCGACATCAAGGACGTCAACCTCGACACCCAGATCCTCCGGCCCGACGCGAACGACGCCACCGGCCAGATGGACGTGCTGCTCGTCGCCGCCAAGAAAGACATGATCAACGACTATTCGTCGGTGGTCACCGAGGCCGGGCTGATTCCCGTGGTCGTCGACGTCGACGCCTTCGCGGTGCAGAACTGCTTCTCGCGGAACTACGAAGTGCCGATGAACGAGACGGTGGTGCTGATCAACGCGGGCGCCGCGGTGGTCAACATCAACATCCTCTCGCAGGGCATCACCACCTTCACCCGCGACGTCACCATCGGTGGCAACCAGTTCACCGAAGAAATTCAGAAGCAGCTCAACGTCTCGTACGAAGAGGCCGAGGCGCTGAAGGTCGGTGGTGGGCGCGGCGACGCTGATGCCGTCGTGCCCCAGGAAGTCGAGAAGGTGATGACGCAGGTGGCCGAGCAGGTCGCCGGTGAAATTCAGCGCTCGCTCGACTTCTATGCAGGCACCGCGGCCGACGCGAACTTCAGCAAGGTGTACCTCTCGGGAGGCACCGCCAAGGTGCCGGCGCTCTTCAAGACCATCGAGGCCCGCGTGGGCGTGCCGGTGGAAATCTTGAACCCGTTCAAGCGCATCGAGATCGACAACCGGAAGTTCGACCCTGCCTTCATCATGGACGTGGCTCCCCAGGCCGCCGTGGCCGTGGGCCTCGCGCTCCGCAAGCCCGGCGACAAATCGGACAAGGACTGACACGAGATGATGATCCGCATCAACCTCCTGCCGGTAAGGCAGGTCCAGAAGCGAGAGCAGGGCCGCCAGTTCCTGGTGCTGATGGTCGGCATGTTCATCATTGCCGGCCTGGCCAACGGGTACTGGTACGTGTGGATGGACGGCAAGCGTGAAGCTGCGCAGCGCCGCCTCGACGACACCAACGCCCGCATCGATCAGCTCGAGAAGGTGATCGGTGAAGTCACCAACCTCCAGAAGCGCAAGAAGGAAGTCGAAGAGAAGCTTGCGGTGTTGGAGAAGCTCACCAAGCAGCGGGCAGGCCCGGTCAAGCTGCTCGATGCGCTCGCCACCGCCACCCCCAAGAAGGTGTGGCTGACGTCTTTCGAAGAGAAGGGCGCGGCGGCCATCATGGTCGGCACGGCCGAGAGCTTCGACGACGTGTCCGAGTTCATGCGCGGTCTCAACAACATCGTCTGGTGCCCGAAGGGCATGGCGCGGGTGGTCGAGCGGCAGCGCAATGGCAGCTTCCGGGTCGAGATGCTCGGGGGCGATTCTGAAATTCTCGAAGTCACCCCCACCGAGTTGGGCTTCTTCTTCTCGAACATCGAACTGAAGTCGACTGAAGCGGCGGCCGGGGTGGCCAAAGCGGGTGGCAGCAAGCCCGTGAAGTTCGAAATGACGCTCACCGTCAACCTGGCGATCTGAGGCCGCGTGGAACAGCTCATCGAAAGAATCAACAAGCTCTCGCTGCCCGTCAAAGCGGCGATCATCGCGAGCATCATCTTGCTGCTCACGGCCGGCACCTACTTCCTGCTGATCGCAGACCTCGATACCGCCATCGCGGGCATCAAGGCAGATCAGACAAACAAGGAAATCACGCTCGCTGAAAAGCAGGCCATCGCAGACAACCTGAACGAGCGTCGCAAGGAAATGGACGCGCTCGACCAGCGCTTTCAGGAAGCGCTCACCCAGTTGCCTGAAAAGAAAGACATCGAAGAGCTGCTCTCTCAACTCAGCGACGTCGGCAAGAAGTCGGGCCTCGAGATCAGCCGCGTGACGCCGCAGCCCGAAGCCGCCGAAGGCTTCTACTCGCGCATTCCCATCACCATGGCCGTCAGCGGCAACTACAACGAGATTGCGATGTTCCTGCAGGAAATTGCCAACCTGCGCCGCATCGTGAACGTGTCTGATCTGAAGCTCGGCGCGCCGACCATCAAGGGAGACAAGGTGACGCTCAACTCCGACTTCATGGCCACCACCTTCCGCTTCAGCGAGACGAAGGGAGCCAAGAAGTGATGACCCTCGTGACCTCGCCTCGTCTCTTGTTGTTCACCGTCGCGCTCGGCGCGCTGGCGGGCTGCGGTGATGACCCCGTGCCCACCGTCGCCCCGGCCGCCGCCGCCAGGAAGAAGGCCGAGTCGGCCGCTCCCGTGGTGGCGATCGCTTCGGTCGACTACGCCTACAGCCCCATCAACAAGCGCGACCCGTTTCGCCCGCTGATGGCCGAAACCAAAGGCCCCAGTGACAAGGGCGAGGACATCTCGTGCACCGAGCCGCTGTGCCTGGTCGACATCGACGATCTGAACGTCGTGGCGGTGGTGAGCGGCGACGCGAACCCGCTGGCGATGGTCGAAGATCGCGGGGGGGTGGGTCACATCGTACGGCGCAATACCCGGGTGGGAAAGCAGGGCGGAAAAGTGACACAGATCCTCCGGGACTGCATTGTCGTCACCTCGTTCATCACTGGCGGGCCTGACGGCAAGCCGCAGGCGAACAAACAAAACATGTGCGTCAAGACAGACTCGCGGAGCGTCGAGCCACTCGATCTGCTCAAGGGGAAAGAATTCACTCAATGAGCACCCAGAGCGGCAGAGCAATGAGCCAGGAGAAGACCATCATGAACAGTGCCCTGTTGTTCGCTGGGCTTCTCGCGTCGACGGCCTTCGGGGCCTCGGGCAACGCGCTGACCGGCGTTTCGGTCGCCACCACGCCCAACGGCGTCGAGGTCACCGTTCGCTGCAGCCAGGCGCCCGTGTTCAACGTCTTTCGGCTGAAGGAACCGGATCGTCTGGTCGTCGACGTCTCAGGCGCCACGGTCGAGGCCATCAAGGGTCACCACGAGGGCGCAGGCCCGGTGACCGGCGTGGTCGCCTCGCAGTTCTCCGACGCGAAAGCCGAAGTCGGCCGGCTGCTGCTGGGGCTCTCGAACGCGCGCCGCTACGACGTGAAGGCCGTCGACACCGCGCTCATCATCTCGATCGAGGGCGAGCCTTCGAAGGAAGCTGCTCCCGTCGCCGCGGTGGTGGAACCCGCGGCGGTTGCCGCGATCGCCACGGCCGAGACGGCCCGCCCGTCGGTGGCCGGTGAGACCATCGTCGCCTCGCGAGTCGACGAGAAGCCGGTGAAGAAGCCGGCCACCCGCCTCAGGGGCATCACCGCTTCTTCCGAGGGCCTCAAGCTGGTGACCGACGGCGAAGTGGCGAAGTTCGAAGTGATCGAGCTCGCGGACCCCTCGCGGCTCGCGATCGACCTCTTCGGCCTCAAGGGCTCGCCCCGTGCTCCGAAGACGGCGCTGGGCAACGTGCGCGACGTTCGCGTCGGTGCACACGACGACAAGGTGCGCGTGGTGATCGAGTTCGCTCAGCGCCCCACCTTCGACGTGCGCCGCCGTTCTGACGGCGTGTCGATCGGCATCAAGGGTGTTTCGAAGGAACTGGCCCAGGCTGCCGCCGCCCCGGCGGGCGACGTGGCCGAGGTCGAGATCGACGGATCCCCGGTGCCGGTGGAGACTTCCACCGTGGTGGCCGCCGCCCCCGATGCGCGGGTCGACGTCACCGACGTGAGCTTCATGGAATCGGCGAACGGCGGGGTGGTGCAGCTCAAGCTCAAGGGCAACCCGAAATGGACGGTCGAGCGCCCCGACGGCAAGAGCGCCGTGCTGAACCTCGAGGGCGCGCACATCGCCCGCCAACTCGAGCGCAGCCTCGACACCAGCGCGCTGGAGACGCCGGTGAAGATGGTCAGCGTGTTCGCCGTGCCGGGCTCGAGCAACAAGGTTCGCGTGGTCGTGGCCGGTGGCCAGGCCCTCGACCAGCTCGTCAACGAGCGTCCGGGCGTGATGCAGTGGCGCTTCAGCACCAAGGGCGGCTCGGAGCAGGTGATCTCTCAGGATCGCTCGGCCGGCTTCTCCACCGAGGCCGACGCGGTCTCTGAAGAGGGCGCGCCGCAGCAGCGCCGCAACTACGTGGGCAAGCGGGTGTCCTTCGAGTTCAAGGACATCGACATTCACAACCTCCTGCGCATCATCGCGGAGATCTCGAAGAAGAACATCGTGGTGGCCGACGACGTCCAGGGGAAGATCACGGTGCGCCTGCGCAACGTGCCGTGGGACCAGGCCCTCGACCTGGTGCTGCGCTCGAAGAGCCTGGGCAAGGAAGAGTTCGGCAACATCATTCGCGTCGCTCCCTTGGCGCTGCTCGAGAGCGAAGCGAAAGCCCGCGCTGACCGCCGCGAGAACCTCCTCAAGTCGGCCCCCCTGACCGTCAGCCTCATCTCGGTCAACTACGCCACCGCTTCCGACATGGCTTCCCGCGTGAAGGAGATCCTCTCGTCGCGCGGCAACGTCACGGTCGATACCCGCACCAACACGCTCATCGTTCGCGACCTGCCGGAGAACATGGGCAAGGTTCGTTCGCTGGTGGCCAGCCTCGACCTGCAGACTCCGCAGGTGCTGATCGAGAGCCGCATCGTCGAAGCGAGCACCTCGTTCCGGCGCGAAGTCGGCATTCAGTGGGGTGGTCAGGGTGTCATGTCCGGCACCACGGGCAACCCGACGGGCCTGGTGTTCCCCAGCTCTGTCGCGGTGACGGGCGCGGCGGTCGAGAACGGCAGCCCCGGTAACCCCAGCCAATCGAACTACGCGGTCAGCTTGCCGGTCGGCGCAGGTACGGGCGCCGGTGGCGCTCTCGGCATGGCCTTCGGCTCGGCGGGCGGGGCGGTTGCCCTCAACCTGCGCCTCACGGCCCTGGAAGCGCAAGGCGCGGTGAAGACCATCTCGGCGCCCAAGGTGACCACGCTCGACAACGCCACGGCGCGAATCAGCCAGGGCGTTTCGATTCCCTTCAGCCAGGTCTCAGCGGCGGGCGCGAACACCCAGTTCTTCGAAGCGCGACTCTCACTGGAGGTCACGCCTCACATCACGCAGGACGCCAGCGTGCTCATGCAGATTCGCGCCGAGAATAACCAGCCCGATCCTGCAGTCCGCGGCTCCAACGGCCAGCCCGGTATTGCCCGCAAGGAAGCGACCACCAACGTGCTGGTGAAGGACGGAGAGACCACGGTCATCGGCGGCATCTACGTGCGAGGTGGGTCCAACTCGCAGGCGGGGCTGCCCATTCTCAGCAAAATTCCCGTGCTGGGCTTCTTCTTCCGCAGCTCGACGGAGCTCGAGACCAAGAACGAGCTTCTGATCTTCGTCACCCCGCGCATTCTGAACCGCAGCGCGGTCGCACAGAACCCCTGAGGACAGCCATGAAAACCAAAGCACTGATCATCACCGTTGCGCTCCTCGGCTGGAGCTCGTGCGCGAACCAGTCGGAGGGGTTCTACATCGCCTCCTTCTACCCCCTGGGGGCGCAGTGCGACTCCCTGGCCTTCCGCGACACCAAAATCGCAGCGAACGGCTACCTCGATGTCGCGGCGGGTAAGCCGCAGTACTTCGTCGGGGTGCGAATCGTCGGTGGCAACAACATCAAGCAGGCACCGGTGATCGTGGGCAGCACCACGCTCGAACGCGAGGACCGCAACAAGCCCATCGTCAAGCAGCAGGTGATTAACTACCGCTTGAGCAAGCGGGTGGGCGGCGCGCCCAAGCCGTTCATCACCAACTTCACCGCCCCCTTCTCGGCCGCGGGTGAGATTTTCGGAGGCATTCAGTTGATCAGCGCCGACCTGGCGCTCCAGCTCGAAGCGCTGGCGCCTTCTTCGGGCGTGGCGCCCTCTTCGCAGATCGAAGACTTCGTCGACATCAACGTGGACGTGGAATTCAAGGGTGAGTTCTCGGTCTCCCAGGCGCCGTTCACGACCGGCGTCCTCACGTTCCCCATTCGCGCCTACCGGTCGAACCCGGGCACCTGCGCCTCGGGCTTCGCGCCGTTCACGAGCGCCTTGTCTGATGGCGACGGCGGCATCGTCTTCTCGACCGACGAATGCCGGTACGTGGGCCAGTCGTACACGCAGACTCAGCAGCCCTCGCCGCCCATCGCCTGTTGCCCCGGGTTTGGGTGCTGAAATGGGTTTCCGCGAGCATCTCGAAGCAGTGGTGTCGTCGGTCAGTGGCTCGGTGGCCTGCAGCCTGGTCGGGTTCGACGGCATCGCGGTCGACACCCACCAGCCCGAGGCCCGGGCCGAAGACGCGGCCAGCATCGAACTGCCGGCGGCCTTGACCGAGTACGGCAACCTCCTCAGTCAGCTGAAGGCCACCGCGCAGACCCTGAAGACGGGCACCATCGGCGAGATGTCGATCAACACCGAGAAGGTGATCACCATCATGCGACTGGTGAATCAGGAGTACTACGTGGTGCTCGCGCTCCTGCCCGACGGGAACTACGGCAAAGGCCGGTACGCGCTGCGCATGGCCGCTCCCAAGCTGGCCAAAGAACTGCTCTAGGCCGAAAGCCTGAGCCACCCCGACGCGCCGGGCCTCGAACCGAGGGCCGGCGCGTTGTTCTTTGGTGGGCTGCAAAGGCGCGTTGTTGCTTGCGAGGGGCGTGGGGGCAGGGGTATGGACGCCCGCGTTCAACTGCCTTCCCTTCTCGAGATGAGGAAACACCATGGCTGGCGTCATCGACACATCTGAGTTCAAGAAGGGCATGAAGATCGAGATCGACGGAGAACCCTTCGAGATCCTCGACTTTCAGCACGTCAAGCCGGGCAAGGGCTCAGCCTTCACCCGCACCACCATTCGCAGCATCTTGAGCGGCCGCAACCTGCAGCCCACCTTCAAGAGCGGCGACAAGGTCGGGCGCCCGGACATCGAAGAGCATGACATGACGTTTCTCTACGCTCAGGGCGACGAGTACCACTTCATGGATCAGCGGTCGTTCGAGCAGACCTACCTGAACGCCAAGACCCTCGGCGAGTCGAAGAACTTCCTCAAAGAGAACATTCAGGCCTCGGTGCTCTTCTGGAACGGCAAGGCGATCGGCGTGACCCTGCCGAACTCGGTCGATCTCAAGGTGGTCAAGTGCGATCCCGGCGTGCGCGGCGACACCGTGTCGGGTGCGCAGAAGCCGGCGATCCTCGAGACGGGCTACCAGATCAACGTGCCGCTCTTCGTCAACGAAGGCGACGTGCTCAAGATCGACACCCGCTCGGGTGAGTACCTGACCCGCACCTCGACCTGACCCGCACCTCGACCTGAAGCGCGCCTCGAAGACAGGCGCTGACGCTTCCCAACACTGCTGACACAGGAACCCACAAGAACATGGCGACGAAGGTCAAGTCGAAGGACCCCGTGCAGGTAAGCGGCACGACCTCACTCGATGTCGAGGCGCTGCGGCAGATCGTCGAGATCCTCGAGTCGAGCGAGATCTCTCGTCTCGATTGGACCAACGGCGACGAGCGCCTCACGATTCGGCGGGGCCCGCCCGCCACCCAGGTGGTGCAGCACATGGGCGCGCCGATGGCCTCGAGCCCGTCGGTGACGGTGATGCCGTCCCACGTGCCGAACTTCTCGCACCCGCCCGCGGCCACGCCGCGCCCGTCAGCCCCCACCCGCGGCCCGATGGAAAGCGCCGGCGAAAAGAAGGGCCACCTGATCACCTCGCCCTTCGTCGGTACGTTCTACCGCTCGCCCGCGCCCGATCAGCCGGCCTACGCCGAGGTCGGTACTTCGGTGAAGAAGGGCCAGGTGATCTGCATCATCGAGGCGATGAAGTTGATGAACGAGATCGAGTCCGAGGTGGCCGGCAAGGTCGCCGAGGTGCTCGCGCAGAACGGTCAACCCGTCGAGTTCGGGCAGCCGCTCTACCGCATCGAGCCGGCTTGACCCTTCTTGTTCATGAGGGCGTTTGCCTTCCGCCCTCACTTGTTCATGAGGGCGTTTGCCTTCCGCCCTCACTTGTTCCAGAGCCCAGGGAGCCACCGTGTTCAAGAAGGTCCTGATCGCGAACCGCGGGGAGATCGCGCTGCGCGTGATCCGCGCGTGCAAGGAATTGGGCGTGGCCACGGTTGCGGTGCATTCGACCGCCGACGCCAACGCGCTGCACGTGCGCTTCGCGGACGAGTCGGTGTGCATCGGCCCGCCGCCTTCGAAAGAGAGTTACCTCAACGTGCCGGCGCTGCTCTCGGCCGCCGAGATCACCCGCGCTGACGCAATTCACCCGGGCTACGGGTTCCTCTCGGAGAACGCCGAGTTCGCCGAGGTGTGTCAGAAGTGCCAGATCGCTTTCATCGGCCCGCGCCCCGAGCACATCAGGCTGATGGGCAACAAGGTGCGCGCCCGTGACGCGGCCAAGGCGGCGGGGTTGCCGCTGCTGCCCGGCTCGCCCGGCGTGCTCAAGAGCGCCGCCGAGGCCGAGGCGCTCGCCAAGGAGATCGGCTACCCGGTCATTCTCAAAGCGGCTGCCGGTGGTGGTGGCCGCGGCATGAAGATCGTTCGGGAACCGCGGGCGATCGCGCAGGCCTTCGCCACCGCGTCGGCCGAAGCAGTCAACGCGTTCTCGAACGGCGACATGTACCTCGAGCGCTACGTCGAGAAGCCGCGCCACATCGAGATTCAGATCGTCGGCGACAACTACGGCAACGTGGTGCACCTGTTCGAGCGTGAGTGCTCGGTGCAGCGCCGGCACCAGAAGCTCATCGAAGAGAGCCCCTCGATGGCCGTCAGCCCGGCGCTCCGCGAGGAGATGGGCCGGGTGTCCGTCGAGGCGATGAAGTCGATCGGGTACAGCAACCTCGGCACCATCGAGTACCTGATGGATGAAAAGGGTCGTTTCTACTTCATGGAAATGAACACCCGGGTGCAGGTCGAGCACCCGGTCACCGAGCAGGTGACGGGGGTCGACCTGGTGCGCACCCAGCTGTTGCTGGCCGCCGGCGAGAAGCTCTGGTTCAAGCAGGAAGACCTCTCGATCAAGGGCGCCGCCATCGAGTGCCGGGTCAACGCCGAAGACCCCGTGACCTTTGCGCCGTGGCCGGGCAAGATCACCGCCTACAACCCTCCCGGTGGGCTGGGAGTTCGAATCGATTCAGCCGCTTACGAGAACTACACCATTCCCCCGCACTACGACTCCCTGGTGGCCAAGCTGATCGTGACCGCCGACACGCGGGAACTGGCGATCAAGCGCATGCAGCGGGCGCTCTCGGAATACGTGGTTCAAGGCATTCGCACGAACATTCCTTTCCACCGCGCGGCCCTCCAGGAAGAGAGCTTTATCCGGGGCGAGTACGACACCCGGTTCGTGGAGCGCATGCACGCCTCCGAGACCGGCACCCAGCGGCTGCGCAAAGCCGTCGAAGAGACCCCCTGAACAGCGATCAGGCTTCTTTGACCGTGTGGTTGCGTCTGGTAGCGTTCGCGCGCCCCTGCGGGTTTCCCCCAGGTCAAAACTTCAGTCGTTCCTGATCCTTGGACAAGAACAAGATCATCGAGGCAGCTGCCAAACTCGTCGCCAAGGGGGCGTACGACAAGGCGATCAAGGAGTACCAGAAGGTCCTTGACGCGGACCCGAAGGACGTCCGGATCCTCCAGAAGATGGGGGAGTTGTATCAAAAGAAGAACGACAACTCTCAGGCCGCCCAGTACTTCACGCGCGTCGCAGAGAGCTACACGAACGACGGCTTCTTCCTCAAAGCGGTCGCGCTCTACAAGCAGGTCCTCAAGCTCGACCCGTCGCTGATGGAAGTGAACATCAAGCTCGCCGAGCTACATCAGCAGCTGCAGCTGATGGGCGAAGCGATGGCGTACTTTCAGATCGTCGCCACGCATTGGGACAAGCAGGGCGACACGCGGCGCAGCCTCGAAGTGCTGCGCAAGATGGTCGACCTCGATCCCGACAACGTCGCCTCGCGGGTCAAACTCGCCGATCTCTACGTGCGCGAGGGCTTGAACGCCGAGGCCGCGGGCGAGTTCACCAAGGCCGCCGAGCACCTCAAGCGCAACAGCCGCACCGACGATTACCTGCGCGTCGCCGAGCGCCTCTCGGCGCTGCAGCCTGAAAACCTGCAGCTCGCGAAGGAGCTCGCCGAGGCGTATCTGCAGAAGAACGATCAGAAGCGCGCGCTGGCGAAGCTGCAGATCTGCTTCAAGGCCGACAACCGCGACATCGACACCCTTCGCCTGTTGGCCGTGGCCTTCCAGGGCCTGGGGCAGATGTCGAAGACCATCTCGGTCTTCAAAGAGCTCGCGCGCGCGTACGAAGACAAGAACTTCCTCGACGAGGCCGACCAGGTGTGGCGCCAGGTCGGTCAGCTCGACCCGGCCGACCCCGACGTGCAGGCCCGCTATGCGTCTTCGGCCCCCGCCGCGCCCGAGCCTCCGCCTGCGCGCGCGGCGGCTCCCGTCGGCGCGACGGCCGCGATGCCGGCGTACCCGCCCGCGGGCCAGGCGACCGCGATTCAGCAGCCCCATCACGCCTCGCAGTCCGCCACCGTGGCCACGCCGGCGATGGCGCCGCGCGCCCCGGCCAGGCCCGGCGCCGACGCGCTCGGCAAGCTGCTCACGGAGACCGACGTCTACGTGAAGTACGGGCTGCACGACAAAGCGCTCGAGCACCTTCGCAAGGTGTT
>JAYVNA010000003.1:0-2528 GCA_043758715.1 Archangium sp. | reverse complement strand
CTGACGTGGTGACTGCGCTGGTGGCGGCCGGAGCGCGCATTCACTCGGTGGCCCGCGCCGCGCGGCCGTTGGAAGAGGCGTATCTCGAGCTGGTGCGTGAGGAGGCCGAAGCATGAGGGACTTCTCGTTTGCCCGGGTGAAGGCCGTGTTGTGGAAGGACCTGCTCGAGCTGAAGAAGAACAACGGAATGATCTGGTCGATGCTCGCGCTGCCGACGGTCATCGTGCTGGTGCCGCTGGGCATCATGCGCACGTACGTGTCGAACCCGAACGACCCCAACTTCCGAGCGATCGCGCTCTACTACGACTTCACCGTCGACACCGCGAACGCCGCCCGGTTCCTGGTCGACAAGGTGCTCGCGGACTGGTTCGTGCTGTACCTGATGATGCCGGTGTTCGTGCCCATCTTGATCTCGTCGCACGCGGTCGCAGGCGAGAAGGAGAAGCGCACCCTCGAGCCGCTGCTGAGCTCACCTGTCACACCACTCGAGCTGGTGATCGGCAAGAGCCTGGCCTCGCTGATTCCTTCGGTCTCGGTTTGCCTGATTGCGTTCTTCTTCCTCTGCATTGGGGTCGATGCGGTGGCCTGGCCGCTGGCGCACGACTTCATCTTGCCTAACGCGATGTGGACCTTCGGCGTGTTCGTGATCGCGCCGCTGTTCGCGTTCTTCGGCAACGGGGTGGCCGTGCTGATCAGCGCGCGGGTGGGAGACAGCCGGCTGGCGCAGCAGCTGGCGGGGTTGTTCGTGTTGCCGCTGGTGGGCTTGGCGGCGGGGCAGTTCGGCGGCGTGCTGAAGGCCGGGGCCGAGTACTACGCGCTGATCGGCGGCATCGTGCTCGTGCTCGATCTCGTGATCGTCTTCAGCGCGCGGCGCCTCTTCGACCGCGAGCGGCTGATGTCGCGCTGGGGCTGATTACGCGGTGGCCTGAATGAACACTTCGGCGCGCTCGACCGGGCTCCACCAGGGGCCCACGTCGACCTTCGAGCTGCTGAAGTTGCACTCCGACAACATGCGGTACCACTGCGGCACCGAAAAGATGCGCACCTCTTCGAGACCGAAGACCGCGTTCTCGATGAGGTCGATCGCCGCCCAGCCGAACAAATGATCCTTCCGGGGGTCGACCAGGCTGAGCACGCCGCCGGGCTTGAGCACGCGCCGCATCTCGCGCAGCGCGGGGATGTGCTGGGGGTAGTGGTGGAACGAGTTGGTGCAGACGATCTTGTCGAAGCTGCCGTCGGCGAAGGGCAACCGGCCGGCGTCTCCGCGCAGCAGCCTGCCTGAAAGCGCAGGCTCGGCCGAGGCGCTCTTCAACATGCCTTCTGAGTAGTCGAGGCCGATGGCGAGGCCGCCGGTCTGCGCAATGGCGGTGGCGCCGTCGCCCGGTCCGCAGCCGAGATCGAGCACGCGCTCGCCCGGAGCGATGCGGGCGCGTTCGATGGCCATGCGCTGAATGCGGCGCAGTTCGAGTCCAAAAGGGCCTGCGCGGTAGAAACGCGACCAGACGTCGAAGAACCGCCCGTGTTTGTGGAGTTCTTCGCTCATGGACCCGCCTTCATACTCATGTTTCTGGTCGCTTCGCTTGGACGGCTGCGCTCAAGGAATCAGTTCATGGATCAACGGGTTCCGTTCTGCAATCGTGCAGCGCTTTGTTCGTTCTGACGTTCGGAGTGCAAGTTCACCCGCAGGGAACCTGGGAGAAGCGAAAACAATGGGAATCTTCGACTCGCTGAAGTCCGAAGCGCAGCGCAACTTCATCGCTCGCGCGGACGAAGCCAAGAACCAGATCATCTACAAGTACCCCGAGCGGAACATCCGCTTGATGACGCAGCTGACGGTGCAGGCCGATGAAGTGGCCCTCTTCGTCAAGGACGGCGTCGTCGCCGGCAAGCTCGGGGCGGGGAAGCACAACCTCGACACCAACAACGTGCCCTTCCTCTCGGCGCTGCTCGAGAAGGTCACCGGCGGCAACCTCTTCGTGGCCGAGGTGTACTTCGTCACCACGCGCGAGTTCCCGCAGATCAAGTTCGGCGGCCCCATCGGCGACACCCGCGACCCGGAGACCGGGCTGGCGATCGGCACCATGGTCTACGGCGACTTCTCGATGCAGGTGACCAACCCCGAGCAGCTGCTGCTGGGCATGGTCGGCTTGCGCAAGGCCGACAACGAAGAGTTCATCGGCTGGTTCAAGAGCCAGGTGCTCAAGGTCACCCGCGATCGCATCGCCGAGCTGCTGGTGAAGAAGAAGTGGCCGCTGCTCGACGTGACGTCGGGCGCGTACACCGAGGAGATCGAGACCGAGGTGATCGCGGGTCTGGGCACGCACACGAACAGCTACGGCGTGTCGATCATCCGCTTCGGTAACTTCACCGTCAGCATCAAGCCGGAAGACGAAGCGACGCTCAAGAAGCTCAGCAAGGACGTGGCCTACTCGCGCCTCGCCGGCGGCTTCCAGCAGTACGCGCAGGGCCAGGCGATGCTCGGCGCGGCCGAAGGCATGGCGAAGGGCGGCGGCGAAGGCGGCGGCGGC
>JAYVNA010000002.1:0-7959 GCA_043758715.1 Archangium sp. | reverse complement strand
CTCGCTCTCGTACGGGCCGCGCAGCCTGATCCCCTCGTAGTGGCGCACACGGCCTTCATCGGTCCGGCGCTGGCTGACGTGAATCTGCGAGCGTGCCGCGCTGAGATTGCGGCCGAAGACCGGAGCTGTCCCCGGATGGTCGCGGCCCTGCTCCCGACACCACTCCTGCCAGGCGCTGAAGAGCGCGCTGCACCCGACACTCGCGCCCGGCGTCAGCACACAGCGGTCCGCAATGAAGGCGTCGACGGGGCTCGAAAGGTCGGCGAGGTCCTGCACCAAACCGCGCGCGCTCGCCGGTTGCCTGAAGTAGCCGCGCGCTCGGAGTCGTTCGAGCCCCGCGAGACTCCACAGCAGGATGCCCGGCAACTCCGGCAGCAACCGCTCGAGTAGGCCAAGGTCCTCTTCGCCAAAGAACGAGCGGGCCAACCGCAGCACCACGAACCGCGAGGCCAATGCACCTGACGCGTCGCTGAAGTTGGGCAGTTCGTTGCTGATGATGAAGAACCGAACGCTCAACTTCGAGGTCCAGTCAACGCGATGCTTCCGAGGCACGCTGATCGCGTCCTCCCCGCTGATGCGCAGCAGGTTCTCGACGATGACGGACAGATCGACTCGTCCCCCCAGTCGAGCGTCGGAGATCGTCGCGATGGTCTTGCCGATCAGTGATTCGAGCCCGAAGTTTTGGGCAAGCCCGCTCAGGGTGGGTGCGCTCACGTTCTCGACGCCCACCAGCCGCGTCAGCACGCGCAGGAGGGTCCCCTTGCCGCAGCGCTTGGGGCCGATCAGCAAGAACATCTTCTGATGCGAGGTGTCGGCAGTCAGCGCGAGGCCGAAGGACTCCTGCAGCGTCTCGATCGACTCGGCGTCACCGGGCCACAATTGTCCGAGGAAGCGAAGCCAGTTCGCGGGCTCCGGTGCGCGCGCGTCGTAGTCAAAGCCGACCGCGTTCAAATTGAAGAATCGCCGCGTCGGCCGGGAGAACGGCGCGTCGGCAGGTGGAGCAGGCCGTTGCGGAACGCGAGGATCTCTTCGGCGGGCACCCGAGTCGCCGCAGGATCGCGAGGACCGTCAAGCCACGCGGGCGCCTTTTCGATCTCGCGCAGAGCTGCGGCGCGCAGCGCATGTTCGATGTTCTCCACCAGGCGACGCGTCGGCTTGATCGGCAGGTTGGTGTCGCCGTCCCACTTGCCCTGAAGGAAGTCGTAGAGGTCGCTGGCGATCTTCTCCGCCTCCCGCGTGACGTAGCGGGCGCCGTCGGCGCGCCAGTACGCCTCCTGCCACCGCACGAGATCCGGCAGCTCGTCGCGATCGACACGCCCAGCCAGAAAGAGCTTCGCGGTAGCCAGCGGAGCCTTGGAGTCGAGGTAGGGATCGTCGCCCGCTACGGGCCTGACGGCACTCGGGCGCGGGTTCGTAGCCGTGGCGGCGCTGTGGGGGGCCTCGGCGAGGCGAACGGGTACGGCCGCCCTCTGGGGCGCGTCCTCGTCACCATGTGGCGGCGGCTCCTCGCGTTGCGCGCTCGAGGCGCCGGGAACAACCGTGTTCGTGTTCGCTGCTCTTCGAGTTGCCACAGCAGGTGCTCCCGGTTGATGCGTGGTGCGCTCGGCTTGCGGCGCAGTCGGATTCGGCGGGGCGGGGCGCGGGGACAGCTCGCGCTGCGCAGGTGCTTCGTCGTCGAGGTTCGCCACGTCGGCGACGGTGCGCACGTTCGCGCGAAGCCAGGCTCGAGCCTGCTCTGGGGTCCAGCCCTCGTCGGCCGCGTCGGCTGCGTCCCACCCCTCGGGCAAGCCAGGCGGAAGGCGAACGATCCTGATCGCGGCGGCGCTCATTCGGTGGGCTCGGTCGTGGTGATCGCGTCGGCCGCCGCCTCGACCTTGCGAAGCTCGGCGCGCAGCTTCACCTGCAAGAGGTCGAACTCTCGGGCGAGATCGATCCGGCCAGAGAGGCGCAGCTTGAGCGCGGGGGCGTAGCAGCGATCGCTCGCGTACCTGAGCGCCATCACCTCGCGGCGGCGCGGGCGGCGCGCGTCGAGTTCGTCACGGTTGATCGAGGCGCTCATCGCCGCACCCGACGCTTCGCCGCGTGCAGCTTCTCGATCTTCTCGTCGAGCCGCGTGCGGGCGAAGCCGATCCGGAGGTGCGCCTCCGCGAGCGTCTCAACTAGATCGAGGCGCTCCACCGCGCTGAGTTCCTCGATCGAGGTCTGGAGGACGCGCATGTTCCTCGAGAGAACCTGTCGCTCACGCTCGGCGAGTCGGAGATCGAACATCGCGCTCAGCTCTTCCGTGGTCTTCTGACTCACTGGAGACCTCGAGCCCACGAGGCGATCGCGCGCTTCACCTTGCGCAACGCCCGCGCGGCGGCGAGCTGCTCACCCGGCAGGCAGGCGAGAGTCACTTCGACGCGGCCCCCAGCAGCGGGCACCTCCAGCCGACCCAGGGCGAGGTCGACCGTTCCGAGGCGGCAGGCCCGCAGCCTGCGCTCCGCATTCGCGGTGATCAGCGCGCGCGCGAGGCCTGCGGGGCTCTGGTCGAGGGCAGCGGCGGTGCGCGTGGTGATCAGGACGTGCTTCTCGCCGAAGGCGAACAGCCGGAAGCCACCGCCGAGATCATGCTCGGGGAAGTTGTCGGAGATCGTCGCGGTCATCGAAATACCTCGGCTTCGATGCGGCGTCGCACGGCATCAACTGCACGAGCCGCGTCATCGCCCTCGCCGGGAAGCACGCATGCGGCGATCACGCCGCGTTCGCCCAGGTCGACGGCGGCCACGAGCATCAGGTCGCCGCCACCGAGGTCGAGGGTCTGGGTGTTGACGCCGGGCAGCGTCGTGTAGAGCGGAAGGAACCGCTCAACGTGCGCACTCATGACCCTGGCGATCGACTCCGGCGCCAGCTTGAGCCGCTCCGCGAGGGCAACAGAGGCGATCGTGAAGAGCCCGCGCTTCGCGGGGCGAGCGTCGAAGCGGAGATTGTCGGGCAGCTCGGAGGGCCGTCGTTCTAGTCGTCGGTGTCGTCGCATGAGCGCCGACATACCGACCACCCGCAACTCTCCATGTCGGTCAGGTGCGGGGCACCTTCGTATTCTTCGGTTGGGGCTTCTTCAGCACGCCCAAATCGTTGCAGGCCTTAACGAAGCGATCCGATCCGAACTTGAGCCCCTCGCCCCAGAGGGCGTCCTGCAGTTGACGCCTGCTCAAGTAGGCGTCGCGGCGCCGCTCGATTGCTTCCCTCAGGGCCGCGTCGTCGGGCCGCCGCAACTGCGCCGCCGCCTTGCTTGCCCGGCTCGCGCGCTCACGACTCGCGAAGAGGTTCGCTTCTCGCTCTCGGCGCCCGCGCAGTTCGAGCGCCTCAGACTCCATTTGCACGCGCAGCCCCCGCGCTTCGACTGCCACGGCACGGGTGTCGGCGGCAGCGGCGAGAGCTGCCTCAATGCCTTCGACGGGCGCGCGCTCGCGCACTATTCGCTCGGCCAGTTGATGCGCCCGCTGCTCTGCTTTCGTTGCCGCATCGATTCGATCGAAAAGGCGAGCGAGGGCTACTTCGGTCGCCAGATCGGTCTTCTCTGTTCTCGTCGGCATGGGTCGGCTCCCTCCAGCAGAAACGGCAACCCTCGGTGAAGTGCAGACTGGGCAGATCGACTTGAGGGAAGCCGACCGTTCACGTGTGACCGTCGCCACACGCTGAGCCCACCGACAGGGTTACTACGCGAGGGCGTATGCGTGCCGCATACGCGCCCAGCCCTTCGCCGCGTGGAAGTGCTCACGCGTATGCGCTGCGCATCGGAAAGGAAGGTCGATCACACAGCAGTTGGGTACGCTGGACTGATGGCGAAACAACCCAAGGTGGCTCGGAGCGTAGGTGCGCCCCTCATCGCACCCAACGAAATGAGGGCGGAGATTCAGCGATTGAACAAGGTGGTCGAGGCGGGCACCGAGAAAGAAGCCACGAAAGCGGCCGAGAAGATTCGGCGGCTGAAAGCCAAAGCCAAGAAGGATTCGAGGCAGATGTTTGAGGCCACTCGCGTGGCGCGAGTCGGGCTCGTGGCAGAGGTCGTGGCTCGGCTGTTTGATGCGAAGACGGGCTTGGCGGTGCAGTCGCTGCTCCTCGCTCAGACGCATTCAAACGAAGGGCCCTCAGACAGCTGCCTGGATCTCTACGGTGCGATCTACTCGACTCTCGCTGCTCACAGCCCGATTCGCGTTCTGCCGTCCCCGAGCGATCGGAACGGGTACAACCAGTTGGTGCGGATGCTGGAACTCCTCTCACCGGAGGAGAGGGCAGCCATGGTGGAGCAGTTGTCCGAAGGTCCGCTGTTGACGAACAAGTCGCTCGCTCCGCAGGCGAGAGCGGCGATGCTGAAACGGCTCGCGGGGGTCTGATCACCGCTCCGGTCGCTACGCTCCACGCAGTCAGCGCGAGGATCGCTCCGGGCACGCGCGTGTGGCGAAGATCAGCGCGATCAGAGGGTGGGCTGCGCGGATCGACGGCGAGGCGGTTGCGGCGGCGCGGGCGGCATGCCCAACAGCGCTCGAACCCTCTGGCCCTTCGCCTCGCTCGCGTTGATGATCTCGGCGAGCGAGCGCCCCTCAGACGCCAGCCTGACGATCAGTTCGTCACGCTCTGCATTCAACTCGGCGGGTGATCGGGCAGCGCGCTCGGCGTGCTGGGCTTCGATGCGCTCGAGCACCGCACGCTTGAACTGTCGTGCGAACCGGGCGCGTGCTTCCTGGAGTTGCTTCGGTGGCGTCATGCGGAGGCTCCCATCAGGCAAGATGTGCAGCTCCAGAAAAGAAGCGAGCCCCACCGCCACGCACGGTGAGGCTCGCTTGGACTACGAGCGCTCGATTACGCGCTGCACTTCAGGGCCTTCACCGCGCACGAGTCGAGCACCGCTCCGCCCACTCGCCGCGCGATCTCGACGATCAGATTGCCCTTGCTGGTGTACGGGTCGACGACCATCCGCGCCGAGCCGATGAGGTCCGTCACGACGTAGGCGCGCTTCCAGTCGCCCAACAGAATGGGAAACGCACCCGCGCCCGGCTCTGGCAGATCGGCGCACTCGAGCAACGGCCTGCCCAGCAGCATCGGCGGGTCGCCAGCGGAGAGGCTCTCGGCCCAGAGCGCGTTGTCGTTCTCGTCCTTGAGCAGGCGGACCTGGCGGATGGCTCCGGGCGACGCGAGCCACGTCGAGTTGGTCCGGTACTCGGGCTTCAACGCGTGCAGGAGGTTGATCAAACCGGCCGCACCTCCGGCCGCGTCAGCGACGGACGCCGCCGAGCCGCTGTCAACGAACTCGATCGAGAAGAACGGGCGCGTCGCGTCGGCCGTCTCCACCAGCGGCTGCGTGAGAACTCCGGAGGGCTTGTTGGCGCCGATCCCGTTGATGAACGCGGCGCCCTCGGTGACCGCGAACGAGCGCGCAGCCTCCTGCACGATGAACGCAGTGAGATCGAACGCGGAGTCCTGGAGCAATTCCTGGCTGATCTTCACGACGGCGCTCAGCTCACCCTTCGGGGGACGCACGAGGGCGAACGTGGGTGCAGTGGTTTCGCTGCGCGTCGCGCCTTCCCCTCGCCACTCGGCGCCGACACCCGAGGTGCAGACGGGCAACGCGAAGTCACCTCCCACGTCGAGCACCTGCGCGAGCTGTCGCATCGGGTTGAAGGCCGTCGCCAGCCTCGCGAGGTTGGCAGCGAGGCTCGACGGCACCGTGTAGCCGCCAGCCGGGCCGCTCGCCTCGATCATTCCCTTCAGCTCGCGCATGTCGCCGGTGCGGAGAGCGCGCTCGAGGGCCTTGTGTTCTGCCTCGGGCATTGCAGGCATGCCGCCTTCCGTGCGCTCGATGCGCGAGCCGCCGAACAACCGCTCCCGGCCCTCGCGGATCTCCAGCTTTCGCTCGAGTGCCTTGATCTCCGCAGCGTGCTTCTCGTCGCGCAGCTTCACGGCGCCCGCGATCTCCGCGAGTGCCTTCTTCATTTCCTCTTCGTGTTCCATGGTGGGTGCTCCTGAATTGGGTTGGGCGCGCGCGAATGCGCTCGCTCGAACCGTGGGGAGCCAGGCGTCTCGCCGACAACACGCGGTGCACGTCGGCAGCCTCGGCGGCGTCACGCCACGGGAGAACCACCACAAGCGCGCCAGCGTCACGCCGTCGCACTCGATGACTCAGGTTTTACAGCGGCGCGCTGCTCTTCGCGAATGGGCTGTCACGATGCTCGCGTACGCCGGTAGAATTTAGGGATGCCAATGCGAGCGGATCTTGAAGTGCAGATCGGGAACGATCTCCTGCTGCTCCAGGCCGACGGCGAGATCGCACGCGTGTCGATCAGAGACAGTGACGGCTCCACACGCACTGCGGGCGCCGACGGCGCAGCGGACTACCTCCGCCAGCGCGGCGCCTACGAGGCAGAAGCCAAAGCGGCCGTGAATCTAGTGCTTGAACGTGCCGCAGCGGCCCTGAAAGCAGAGCTAGAAATAGCCAGCGAGGCGAAACTCAAGGCGTCCACCAGCGGCGACTGAGGCGGCGCGGTCGCGTGGCACTGTTGTCGTAGGCCCTTTGTCGCTCAGTTGCTCGACGCGCCATCACGGTGAGGCCCACGCGCGCGCATTGCTCAGCCAGCGAGAGGTCGCGCGGCGGTCGCCTCGGTTCCTCGGTCTCTTTTTCTGGCCTTCATTTTCTGCCGGGACACCGCTGAAACCGACACCCGGTCTCTCGACGGTCGACCTCCAGAGATTGATCCCCCCCCGCTCTGGCATGCAACAGGGGGGCTGGATCGGCGATGCTGCGTTGCATGGAAACCAACGGCGACGTCGCGGGGCGGGTTGTGGCAATTGCGTGGTTGGGCTTCCTCTCGTTGCTTCTCGCGTTCGATCAGTTCGTCGCCGGGCCCATCGAAGCGGACAACTTGCTGGGCGTGATCCTGTTCCCGATCGCGGCGGTCGGCATCGGCCTCCGTGTGCACTGGGCGGCATTGCTTCCTCCAATTCACGGCATCATTGCGAACCTCGTGTTGAAGCCCGTGATCGCCGTGCCTGCCCTCGTCGGAATGGCGATTCCAACTACTCTTTGGCTCTTGTTCTTCTTCCGAATGCGCACGCTCAGTCTGGAGCGGGCGAAAGCGAAGGCCTGAGACGCACTGTGGCTCGGTGGAGTCGGCGACGAACTCCACAGCGCTTCGTGTCTCTGGAGCTGCTGTCACGTGTGGCACGCGCAGGCACGCGTTCCACTCCATTGTGTTCTCTGCTTTCTGAAAACGAGACCCGCAATGGTTGGGCACGCGTGCCATCGCGTGCCGCCTCGCAACGAATCAGGTGTTTAGAGGCTGTTCAGTCAAGGCGGCTCGAAAACGGCGCCCGGGCGCACATCGGTCTGCGCGCAGAGCCGACCACCCGCGAGATGTATGAACTCGGCCGCCTTCAGCGGCTCGCCACAGAACAGCGCGGGGTGCTCGGCGTCGATCTTGTCCAAGGACTCTGGCGAGATCGCGCGACCGAGATCGCGTGAGCGCACGCACAGCTCTCCACGATCGCGCTGGGTGATGAAGAAGCAACCATCACGAGAGGGCCGCCGACTCGAGTACCAATCGACCAACTTCGTGCCGCCCCACACGAGCGCCGCGATCAACATCACCCCTCCAAATTTCTCGAAGAAGCGATCGACGGCGGCGCCAGGGAGGGGCTCTTTGGGGTCGGCCACGCCGTGATGGTGGCGCTGATCGACGCCTGCCGGAAGTCCGAATGAGCCGCCAGAGACCGCTCGCTCGTCGCCATTACGTGTGACACGTAATTTGGGCGACTTCCTACGTACGGCCGGCGACACTTCCAACCAACAACCTGAAGCGTTCTGCGTGTTTACGAGCTGGGGAACTAGGATTCGAACCTAGATAGCCAGAGTCAGAGTCTGGAGTCCTACCGTTGGACGATTCCCCAAGAACTGCTGCGCCTTACTTCTTGGTATTTTTTTTA
>JAYVNA010000001.1:0-22886 GCA_043758715.1 Archangium sp. | reverse complement strand
CAGCTGGCGATGCCGCAGGTTCCCCCGACACAGGCGCGCGTCCCGTTCGCCACCGAGGGGCAGACCGTCGAGCAATCACCACAGTGATCGACGTCGGTGAAGAGCGAGGTCTCGCAACCATCGGCCGCGCCCCCCGAGCAGTTGTCGAAGCCTGTCGCGCAGGCGCCGAGGCCGCAGGCAAACCCATCGCACCCGGCGCTCGCGTGAGCCGGCGTGGGGCAGGTAATGCTGCACAACCCGCAGTGGAGCGCGTCGTTCCTGAGGTTCACCTCGCAGCCGTTCGCGGCGGTCGCGTCGCAGTCGGCGAAAGGGGCGCTGCAGGAGCCCGCGCCACAGGCGCCGTCGTGACAGAGGGGTGAGCCATTGCCGGGCACGGGGCAGAGTTGGCCGCAGGTGCCGCAGCTGGCGGAGTCTTCAGCGAGGTGGGTTTCGCACCCGTTGGCGGGCTGCTGATCGCAGTCACCCCACCCAACCTCACAGCGCTCGATGCCGCAGGCGCCCGCAGCGCAGCCCACGACGGCGTGCGGGAGCACCTCACACGCGTGGCCACAGGTTCCGCAATGGGCCGCGTCAGAAGAGAGCGCGACCTCGCAACCGTTGGTGAGGTTCAGGTCACAATCACCGAACGAAGGCAGGCAACCGCCGAACCCACAGGTCCCGCCGACGCAGATCACGAGGCTGCCGGGGCTGGCTGCGCAAGCGGTCGCGCAGTCGCCGCAGTGCTGCAAATCGCGCGACAGATCGACCTCGCAGCCATCTGAGAACGAGGCGTTGCAGTCGGCGTTGACGCCCTCGCAGCGCGAGACCTGGCATTCGCCCGCGACACAGCTGGCGACGCCATGGGCAGGGGCTGCGCAGCCCCCGCATGCGCCACAGTGGTCGACGTCAGCGCTCACCGCGAAGCACTGCCCCTCGCAGCACGAAGAACCAGCGGCACAAGGCGCCTCGGTGGTGCAGCCCGGCACGCACGCTCCGTCGTTGCAGCGGGTGCCAGGCTCACAGGCGAGGCTCTCGCAGCTGGGAGGCGTCGGCGTGGGCGCGGTGGGGACGCAGGCAACGAAGAGCAGGCAGGCCCACAGGCCCAGGGGACGTGACGGCATGAGGCTCTTCTCCTTCGGAAGATCCCCCGCGGGCGGGATCGGAAACCTTCTCAAGAAGAGCCCAACCCGCTAAGCCCGACCCGTTGCTGCGCACGCGAAGTACCTCAGATTGCATCTGGCGGATACGCCCGCACCACGCGCTGGTGCTGCTGGCCTTGCTGGTCAGCTGTCGCAAGCCCGTTCCCGTGCCGACCGAGCCCATGGTGTCGGTGCTGACCGCGACGCCGCTGCTCAATGAGATTGAGGACGACGAAGGCGCCGCCCTGGTCGGGCACCCTGGCGACCTGGTGCTCGCGGGCCGAGACCTGCCTGCGTTGCGCTGGGCCGGCGCGATGGGGTCCGTGCAGGCGCACCGTGAAGGCCCGATGGTGGAGCTGCGCCAGTCTGCTGGGGGCGGCGTGCTCTACGGGTTTCGCAGCGACCTGGGGCCGGCTCAGCCCGTGCCCACCGCCGCGTGGATCTGTGGGCAGCTCGAGGGCGCTGGGGCCGACTGCGCGTCGAGCCTGCAGCGCGTTCGCACCAGCGACGGCGCGGTGGTCGCCTGGACCCCGCATCAGCCGCGGCCCACCGCCGTGGTCGTGATTCGCGGAGCAGCGCTGGAGCAGGTGAAGGTCAGCGGCATCGCAGAGGGTCGACTGATGACGAGCGGCACCACCACGCTGCTGTTGCTCTCGACCCGCACCTCGTCTGCAGATGGCATCACCTCGGGGGGCACGCTGACGCCGGTACGAGTCTCTGGAGCACCGATGGCGCTGCTCGAGCCGCTGATCACCGATGCAGTCGATGGCCGGACGCCGGGCGAAGTGCGGGTGCGGCTGGTGGAAGTCGAGCTGGGCGAAGACAGCGTGCAGCTGCGAGGTGAACGCCGGGTGATGCCGCTCGATGGTGGGGAACCTTCGGCGTCGACGCCGATCGACGAGCGCTACGTGCTGATCGGCGACGAGCTGGTCTTGCGCGCTCGCTGAACCGCGTCACTGAATGACCGTCACCTCTGCACCGCTGCTGACGGGACCCACGAACTGATCGCCTGCCACCTCATGAAAGAACAGCCGCACCGGCGCATGTCCGCGCAGGGTCGCGAACAGCGAGTCCGACAGTTGGTTCGGCTTTCGTGAACCAGCCATCCCTCTGCGTCTGCGCTTCTCTTCGCGAGGACTGTCTTCCTTCAGGGGAACGAGGTCGCACGAGCAGTCGCCGTGAGTGACCAGGAAGAGCACGTCTTTTTCAGCGAACAACTTCGCCACGTGCGGATTGACCTCGCGGCCGACCTCCAGCCGCAGCGCGACCAGCGCGGCCACGAGCGCAGCGGCCCTCTCTTCTTCGACTCCCACGGTGAGGAACGAACACATGGCAGCCTCTTACTCTGACCCGAGTCCGGAGCTCAGTCGTGCTCGTGATGAGGGTTTTCGATCACGTCGAGCTTGAGCACGAGCGCGAAGCGTTCAGCGGCGATCTCCCGCGAGGTGCGAAAGCCCAGCGCGCGGAAGACGGGGAGCGGCGGGCACCACCCCACCACCGCGTGCATCATCAAGAAGCCCAGTTGTGAGGCCGTGACCCAGCGCCACCCGCGAAATTTCTGCGAGAGCGCGAAGGTGCTGCCGCCGAGCACCGCGAAGTTCGCCATCAGGGCGCGGTCGACGCTCCACTCGCGATCGAGCTGGTGCAGCCGCGCGATGATGGCGGAGCGCCCCGCAGCGACGGTCTCGTCGACCCGGCGCATCGTTTGCTCGGCGATCTTCTCGTTGATGCGGCTCGAGGTGTGCCCGCGCACGCGATCTGTGCGCGCACCGACGACGTCGGGGACCCCGGTCATGTAGTTGGAGTTCATGCCGGGGTGATGAAGCAACTCCCAGTCCACCGGCGTCCCGTCACGGTGAGGCGATCTTGCTACTCCGGGTCGTCACCCAGCAGCGAACCGACGCTGAGTTCGAGGGCATCGAACGGCTCAGCGCGAACCCGTTGCCCGCGCTCGGCGATGAGCACGTTCAGGTACCCCTGCGTCTCGTGACGAAAAACATTGAGGGTGCCCGTGTCGGGATCGAGCAACCAATAATGCGGCACACCCGCTTCGTGATACCGCCGCAGCTTGCGAATGGTGTCGTTGTGCCGATTCGAATCCGAGAGGACCTCGCAGATCCAATCGGGCCGGAGCAGGACCGGGCGCCCCGGTGGAGGCACCGGCGCGCGCTCCCGTCGCCATCCTGCAAGGTCAGGGCGGTAGCCGTTCGCGCCAAGCTGAAGATCGATCTCCGGGAGAATCCACCAGCCACCAGGACCGGGCCCCGAGCCCCCGGGCTTGCGGTGGAAGAGCGGGTGCATGAGCGCCAACGCGCCAGCCTGAGCGAGCGCATGAGGCACGTCGGGAAGCGCCTTTTCGATGAACTCGCCGTCGATGAGCTCGAGCCGTTGCTCTGCGGGCTGCGCGAGCCATTCTTCAATTGTGTGGTGCTTCCCGCGCTCCGTCATACGCCCCGAGGGTATCACTCCGCCCTTGCTCGCCTCATCTCGGGCCCTCGTTGCGAACAGGCCGAACGACCGGACCGCCCGGACGTGGGAAGCTCGGGTGATGCGCATCTTCTGCCTCGCCCTGCTGGCGTTCCTCGTTGCGGGCTGCCCTGAGAAGTGCGTCTCTGAAGCGCTTTGCATGTGCGCCAACGGCAACACCGGCACCCTGAGCTGCGACGCCAGCGGCGCGGCGGGCGCATGCAAGTGCCTCAACACGGACGGCGGAACGGGAGGCGGAAGTCAGGGTGGCGGCACGGGAGGCTCGGGCGGCGGCGGCGCGATGGGCGGAGGAGGAGGCGGTGGTGGCAGCGTCGATGCCGGGCCCTTCGTCACGCTGACCGAGTTCTGCGCCAACATCACGCGGGTGTTGTGCGAGCAGCGCATCGCGTGCGGTCAATACGACGACGCGGGCTTCACGCTGTGCACGGAGCGGGAAGCCAGGCAGGTGAGCGATCTGTGCCGACGGGCGACCGCGGGTTCCGTGCAGTTCGACGGTTTCGCAGCGGCGCAATGCCTCGCGCCCAACCCCGTCACTCCCGGAAGCTGCATCTTCGGCGCCTGCCCGCAGCTGCGCGGACGCGGACTCAGCCCGTTCGGAAACGAGGGCATCTTCAGTCAAGCGCCCAACCAATGTGGCGCTTCGACCTGCACGACCGGCACTGCCTGTGATGAGCGCTGCCATGGGCCGCAATGTCTGCCATTGCGACAGCGTGGACAGAGCTGTGGGACGAGCAGCAGCGAGTTCAACCGGGTGTGCGTGAGCGGAACCGAATGCGCGTCGCTCGACGGAGGCCCGCCCCTCTGCCTCGACTTCGCCCCCACCGGTGGTGATTGCAGCCGGCTGAGCTGCGCACCTTCCGATTCCTGCGACTCCAACGGCCCGAACTCGACCTGTGTCGCGAAGCTGTTGCGGGAAGCGAGCTGCACCCAGCCCTTCGTGTGCCTCGAGGGCGTGTGCCGTTCTGATGGGCACTGCGGGGCGCTCGATGCGGGCGCAGCGTGCGTTTCCGGGCGGGACTGCGGCGGCTACGCGCAGAACTCCAACGTCTGCCTGCGGCTGAGCTTGAGCGCGGACGGAGGGCTGCTCGACGCCGGGGTGTGCGGACCAAGGCCGGCGATCGGCGAGCCGTGCGCGAGAAACTGGGCGCAGAGCTTCGACGCCTGCCGTTCATCGCTGGGCGAAGCGTGCCTCGATGGCGTGTGTTCGCTCCAGACGCCCGCGAGCCGGCCGGCGGGAGCGGAGTGCGCGCGGCGACCGTACGGGTACGTGGCGGCGCCGTTGTTCGGGTTTGGGGCGTGCCGGGCGGGGCTCACCTGTCTGGCCGCCGCGACCCCGACCATCGCGACCGGGAGATGTCAGCCGATGCTGCAGAGCGGCAGCCTCTGTACTGACGAGGCGCAGTGCACGCCGGGGCTGGGGTGCGTTTCGGTCGATGGCGGCCCGCAGACCTGTCAGCACCGAGGCGTCCTGGGCGCGGCGTGCCAGCAGTCGACGTGCCTGAGCGAACTCAACTGCGAGCAAGCCTCCGATGGGGGGCCGACCTGCGTTCCTCTCGCTGCGCCGGGCGAGAGTTGCTCGGGGTACGCGTCCTGCGTGGACCAGGCGCAGTGCACGGCCAACGTGTGCGAAGCGCTCGCGCCCACCGGAGGGAGCTGTTTGAGCGGTGCGGAGTGCGTGAGCTCGAATTGCCAATTGGGCGCGTGTGTCGATCAGTGTGAGTGACGCGCCCGGCGCGGCCGCCGACGGCGTGTCACACGACTCGTGGACGTGCGTGCTCACGAATCTGCTGACCACGTCGAATTGATGGAGGCCGTTCAGGGTGATGGGCGCGCAGACCGCCAAGACGCTCAATTTACGATGCGTCTGGCGTGGACCGGAACTGGCAGTCAGCAGGGTCCTACCCTGCCCTGGAGCCGTCCATGAAGCCGATCCTTTGCCTGTTTTCGCTGACCGCGGTGCTGTGCGTCGCTGGTTGCGTCACCACCTCCGAGGAGTCGCAGGCCAACGCGACGGCGCACCAGTACAAGTCCGACAAGGCGGCCGAGAGCGGGTTCTACGGAGTGGCGGCGGACGAGCAGCGCAAAGCCGCTGACGATCACCACGACGCCGTGAAAAAGGCGATCGACGAAGGCAAGCCCATCCCCGCTCAGCCGCAGGTCGGAGACAACAACCCGGACGGCGGCGCGCACTGAATCAGTGCAGGTGCTCGAGGACCCAGATCGCTTCGACCGGAGTGCTGCACGTCTGAAACGCACCGGCGTGATGCGCAGGCACGCGGCTGACGTTCTCGGTGCCGGCCAGGGTGGCGAGCTTGAGCAACGAGCGCGCGTCCTCGAAGCATCCGGGGTCATCGAGGAGGTCGACCTCGGCGAAGAGCCGTCGCACCGTTCTCACGTCGCGGGTGGCGAGCAGCTGCTTTCCACTCGAGTCGGTCCAGTCGCCGGGGTCGTCCTGCCATCGAAATGAGATCCCCCGCGCGAGCAGGTGCTTCCAGAGCTGCACGGCGTCGCGCCGGCTGCTGATGACCTCGGGACACTTCGTCAGGTGGGTCTCGCTCATGAGGAAGCGAGTACCAGAGGGGTACGACAAGTGAGGTCGGCGCAGCCTCGCGCGTTCAGGAAGACCTCCCCGGCCTCAGTCGGATCAAGGGTTCGCGCTGGTCCCGCACTTGCTCATGCCGGCAGGAATGATCTTCGACCTCGAGCTCAAGGACCGCGTTGACCGGGGGGCGGTGACGCTGCTGCCGCTCCAGAGCGTGGCGGAGCGCCTGCAGAAGGTGGTCTCTGACCCGGCTCGGCCGCTCCGCGACCTGGTCGATGCAGTCATGGTGTGCCCAATGCTCACCGCCGCGGTGATGCGATTGGCGAACGAGGCCGGGAGCGCGCGCCAGGTCACCACGCTCGGGCAGGCAGTCTCCCATTTGAGCGAAGCGCAATTGGTTCGCCTCGCGATCGGTGCCGGGCTGGGTGTGAGCACGAATGACGCGAGCCCGCTTTGGGCGCTTCGTCGCGGCGCGATGCAGGACGCCCTGAGCAGCGCGTTGATCTGCGAGCGGCTCGCGCCCGAGTTCGACCTGCCCCCCGAGGAGCTGTCGCTCGCGGGCCTGCTGCACGACGTCGGCACCCTCATCGCGCTCGCGACGTTGGAGCAGATCATCACCCTTCAATCGGGGTTCATCGCGCTCGAAGCCACGGCCTGGATGGAGCTGGCGGAGCGTCACCACGTCGAGCTGGGGCTCCAGCTGGCCGCTCATTGGGGCTTGCCGAGCCAGGTGCGCACGGCCATCGAACGCCACCACCTCCCTGATGACGGCGTAGACGATGTCGCGGCGGTGGTGAGGCTCAGTGACCAACTGCTCCAGTTGGCAAACGCCGGGGTCTCGATGGCTGAAGCCCAGCTCCCGGGGCTGGAACGTGTGCCCGCCCAACGCCGGGCGCAGTTGTTCGGCAGGCTCGAGGGGGTGGCAGGGCTGGTGGCGGGCTTCGAGGATCAGCGTCCCTTCTCCTCGTCCTCTTCCATCGTGTCGTTGTCCCCGACGGCACCTCCCCTTGGGCGGCCCTTCCCGGTACGGCTGACCGGAGGCTTGCAGGGCGAGCTGCGGCTCCTCTCGGCTCGGCACCTGTTGTTGAGGCTGCAGAAGCGGCTGCCAGAAAACCACCTCGTGGAGGCGGAGCTGGAAGTGCGCGGCGAGCCGATGAAGCTGTGGGTCCGGGTCAACCGCAGCTCAGTCATCGGGCCCGACGGGTTCGCCGACGCCGAGGTGGTGCCCTTCGCGCCGGCGCTCAGCGCGGTGGAGCGGCTCGGCGAACTGTGGACCGAACAAGTGAGGGCGGAAGGCAAACGCCCTCATGAACCACTGGAATCAACTCAGGCGTGTGCAGCATGAGCGCGGCCCGAAACCCGCTCGAGTGTGAACCCCTGGAGTCCTTCGTTTCCGGAGGAGCGTCGTCACCCTACGAGCTTGCGGTGGAACCACTGGCTATCGATGTGCGGCGGCCCTGGCCGATAGGCATCCCTTCGGGGCGTGAGGTGCTCGAGGCGATCGCAGAGCTCAAGGGCGTGGCGAGCGCGCTGAAGCCTGCGCACAGGCGACTTCTGACGCTGTTGCCTGCGCACCTCCACGACGCTGTGGCAAACGCTCTGGCAGGCGCCGAAGACCCGGTGGCGTCCCTGGTGATCAGCTGCTGGCGCGCGATGGTGGCCGCCTCGATTGCCGACGACGCCTACGGGGTGGACCAGGTGGCTCTCCGAGCCCTGATCTCCGAGGCTGCCACTGCGAGAGAGAAAGTGCAGGCGCTCGCGTATTTCTCCCTCGACGCCGGCGTGAGCACGAAGCCCCTGCTCGAGGCGCTTGGCGCGGCGATCGAGCAATTGGTGAAGGGGGACCGATTCGGAGCGAAGCCACGCCCACGCGGAACGAAGACCAGCGCGAGCGGGACGCTCCCCGTGGTGCCTGCCACCAGTCGAGCGCTCAAGGCCGTCTGCGTCGTGGTGATGGTGGTCGGGGCGATCTTCCAGCTCAGCACGGCGGTCGAGGAGCGGCGGGTGCGCCAGGCGTGGGTGGTGGTCGGCGACGTCGATACGGGCCGCGCGTTCCTCGCGCCAAGCGGCGCGGACCCCCAAGAAGCGAACAGGCGGGAATTGATCACGCAACTCGGGAAACGGGGCATCGGCGCAAGTCGGTCTGGCTCTGGTGAGTGGGTACTCCATCGCTTCGCAAACGGGACGCCATGAGGCAGGTCCGCCGCATGACGTTGGCTGTGCACGGCGCCATCCGTCGAGACCTGAACTCGGCCGAACGCGCTCGCTCAAACTGATCATGCACTCAACGCACCAGGGGCGTGGGGGTCGCGATCCTTCTTCGTGCTCGTCGCGCGCAGGCTCCTGGGGCGTGACTCTCGTCACTCACTTCACCTGGCTTCGTGATGGTGATCGTCCACTATGCGCAAATGTCACACGCACCACGTTGAGCCGAAATCGAAAGCCTAGCTTGTGCAGCTCTCGCCGGACTACGAGTTCGGGTGCAGTATCGCGCGAACCTATGGCCCGCATGTTGTTGCTCGAGCTCGCTTTGAAAGCGAGTCCATCCGTCAGCTCACGAGGCGCAATTCACGGTCGAGGTCGAGCTGCGCCGGAGAGACAACGATCCTATTCCGCGATTGTGATGCCTTTTCGAGCGCTCGGCGAATCGAGATACCAACTGCGCGCGCGACGGGAGGAGGAAATGCATTTCCGACCTGGCGATACCCGGCCGTCTTCCCTCCCGTGAACTGCCACGAGTCCGGAAAACCTTGAATCCTGGCCACCATACGCAAAGTCAGTTTCGGGTGGCCGTCCTGTGGGAACTCAGGCCCTGGCGCCTCATTCGCAACGCCAAGACCGTCAACCCTCAGTTCCTTCCACTGGGCACGCGCCCGAGTCGGACCAAGGTCCGGCCCGCCGTGCTTCTTTGAGCCACCAACGATCGTAGGTGCGATGGTCCTCGCTTGCTCGGCCCACGCCTTCGCTCCCGGCCAACCGCGGGCAGCCATTAGGTCAGCTAGGACTTCACCGACAATAGGCTTCAAAGAAGAAGCCATCGGCCACTTAAAGTGGCTGGCCGCGGTCGGACGAAGTGAGACCAACAAGAACCTCGGGCGAAGCTGAGGAACGGCATGGTCCGAGGAGTTGATGAGGCGCCAGAAGCTTACGTATCCGAGGCTCTTGAGGCGCTTAAGAATCCCGTCGCGGTAGCTAGCGAATTTGTCCGAAGCCAGTCCGCGAACGTTTTCTAGAAGAATGGCCGCCGGACGGGTCTCGTCAACTAGACGGATTGCCTCGGGAAATAGGTCACGCTCATCGTCGGGTCCGAGTTGCTTGCCAGCCATGGAGAACGGAGGACAAGGCACTCCTCCTGCGAGTAGGTCGATCCCTCGAAACGCCTTTCCCGAGAACTTGCGGAGGTCCGCCTCAAAAACCGGCCAATCTGGGCGGTTAAGCCTTAGCGTGGCGCACGCGTGGCCGTCGATCTCGACGGCTGCCTCGTGCGCGAAACCCGCTTGACAGAGTCCGATGGCCTGCCCACCGGCGCCCGCACAAAGCTCCACTGCTGCCAACTGAACCTTGTTTCGCTTGGCCACATGACCTCCTTGGGTCCCCTACAACGAGGACGGCACCATAGTCCAAGGCACCGACAAGTAGACTGAGCCTCGTCCGCTCATGCTCCGCTCATGGCCGCTCATGGTCGCCTTGATTCTTCCCTCTGCGGTCTTGAGCGAGGCAAGATCGGAGCCGGTTCGAGAATGGGGTCTGCGGTTCGGCCGCTACTAACGCGCCACCAACCACCCGCAATCTCGGCAGCACGAGGGGAGTTTGGAGGGGCTCTCGTCAGCTGCGCCGACACAAGTTCGCCCTTTTCGGGCACCGGCAGTCCGAGCGCTTTTGCAATCCTCCGATGCTCATGACCGAAGATCGCAATTCCCAGTGGCCGCAAGGCTGTTCGCGCTCCTCCGTTCTCGCGGACTCTCTTCATGAAGTCGTCCTGCTGCGCCGCTGTCGCCACAGCCCCCCGGCCCACGATCATCTTGCGCGCATGGACGAAGAGCCGGTTGACCCGCCTTTGGCCTGAGCGCTGACTGAGAATGTCCTTCACCTGCTGCTCGGTAAGCTTCAAGTAGACGTTGGGGGGAAGCGGGCGGTTGTGAAACAACCACGATATCGCTGAGCGCTTTTCGGCCATCAGCGTGCGCTTCGAGTCTCGATTTTTACCGGGATTTAGATATTCGGTGTTCGCCCGAAGCAATCCAAGAGACCACACCCCCAACGAATCACTCGCCCACACCACAAGGCAAAGATGCCCGACTGCTTCAGGTGGAAACATCCACCCGTGTGGGTCTTGAGAGAACTTGCAGTCGACTTCTACACCGGCAATTTCAAAGTCGAGAAGTTCGCCGTCGCTGAACCTAAACGCGCGCTGAATGTTGATTTCGACCAGAGTTCCGGCGTGGGTCTTCTCCGTCTTGAAGAGCGTTGACCACAGGTAGCGGCCACTATGTTGACCGTCCAGTAACTGGTCGATTGTGCTCCGGAGGATTTCCGCCACCATCTTCTCAGTCGCGCGTTTCCCCCTGCTCATTACAACCGCGGCAACCGCGTTAAGTTCTGAATCCATGTGCGTGATCGGATCAGTTCAGAGTTTTCATTTTGATCAAGTAGGAAGGCGATGCGCTCCCGGCGCTGACGGCGCCACCAGCACAAGGGTTCGCTGTTCGATCTCCGCTATCGGGGCGATGGTCGGCGGCACGCGACGTGGTGTGCAGCGTGAAGTCGAAGCGGGATTTCCGTCACTGCCGAGTGGTTGCGTCATCGAAACTCGATCGGCAGTCACAGGAATCGGTGCTCGAAAACATCGACATGCGCTCCGTCTGGGAGCGCGCGCTGGTGGAGGATCGACCGGTGCCGAGGGACATCAAGCGCTGCTCTTCGTGCGCCAGCGACGGAACACCGATCGAGGGGAGACCATGCCGTACGTCAACCTGGGGCCGGTGATCTACCGAAGGCACAGCGGCAGTCGGCCGATGCAGATCGAGTGGGACCTCGTGCACCCGATGCCGATGTGGCTGTACCAGGAGACCAAACGCGCAGCGGGCTGAAGACGTCCGAGCTGCGTCAACGCGGTTTCCGCGGCCCCGGTGAGCCGACCTTCGGCGAGACGAGGTGCACCATGGTCTCTTCGAACTTGCCCGCAACGCCCCGCAGGCCGGGGCCCCAGAGTTCCTCTGCCAGCGCCTTTCGGGCAGCCGCCTCGAAGGTCCAGCGCGGCCGGTAGTCGATCTCGCCCCAGTAGCGATCATCGGCGGGCAGCAGATCTGCCTTGAAGCCAAGCACGAGCTCGCGCGCGAGCGAGAAGTCAGCGCGGGTCACGAGCTTGAGCCACCAGGACGACAGCGAGACACTCAAGAACGGCACCCGCAGGCTGGGAACGCGGCGACCGCGAAGCGAGGCGATGGTCGAGAGGATCTGCGCTCCGCTCACGATGTCGGGCCCGGGGATGTCGTACCAGGCGCTCTCGGGCAGCGGCACGTCGAGCGCGCGCACCAACGCCACCACCACGTCCTCGATCGCGACCGGGCAGGTGCGGGATGCCGTCCACGAAGGCAACAACATCGCCGGCAGTCGCATCGCCAGGTCCCGAACGATCTGCCAGGACGCGCTGCCGTTGCCGATGATCATCGACGCGCGCAGCTCGACCGTCGGCACCGCGCCTCCCCGCAACACCTCACCGACTGCGAGCCGGCTCCGGAGGTGCTCCGAGGGCTCCGCCGCAGGCGCCACGCCGCCGAGGTAGATGATGCGGCTCACCCCCGCCCGCGCCGCCGCCTCACGCAGCTCGAGGGCGACCCGCCGCTCGGTCTCGGCGTAGTCGTGCGCTCCGGTGCCCATCGCGTGAACGAGGAAGAACACGGCGTCGACGCCTTCCAGCGCGCGCTCCACGTCCTCTCGGCGACCGACGTCGCAGGTGACCCATTCCACCGCGCCTGTGTTCTGCGCGGGTGAAACGGCGCCGCGGGTGCTGGCGCGAACGAGGCAGCCGGCCTCCACGAGCGCCGGAAGGAGCGCCTTGCCGACGAACCCGGTCGCCCCCGTCACCAGCACCTTTCTGGGCCTGCGCTGTTCGCTCATCTGCGCGGTCCTACTCCGTGGGGTGGGTCTGCGGCGAGTTCAGGTTGCCTCAGGTGAGCGCCGCGTCGAGCACCATGTTCAATACGAACCCGGCCATCGCGGTCCAGGTGGCCGCGCGTGCGTGCCCGCCTTCATGTGATTCGGGCAACACCTCCAGCGCCACCACGAACACCATGGCGCCCGCCGCGAAGAGCAGCGCTGCTGGCAACAGCACCGACGTGAGGGAAACGAGGCCCGCCCCGAACAGCGCCCCCACCGGCTCGACCGCCCCGGAGGCCACCGCCACCAGCAGCGCCGTGCGCCGCGGGAAGCCCTTGTCGAGCAACGCCGCCGCCACCACCAGGCCCTCGGGCACGTTCTGCAACCCGATGCCGATGGCCACGGTGAGGCCGCCCGGCCCTCCCAACGCAGCACCCGCGCCCACCGCCATTCCTTCCGGGAAGTTGTGAAGGGTGATGGCCAGCACGAAGAGCCACATGCGGCGCAGCCCGCGGGGGTCCGCGCCCTCCGGGCCTTTGACGAAGTGCTCGTGGGGCACCACCTTGTTGAGCACGTCGACCAACAAGGCCCCGCTCGCGAACGAGACGGCGACGGCGCCCAGGGTCCACCAGCCGGTGCCCCACACCTGCGCGCGCATCGCCAGCGCTGGGCCCGCCAGGGAGAACATCGAGGCGCTGAGCATCACTCCGCCCGCGAAGCCGGTGAGGAGCTTGCGCTGCCGCTCCGAGGGGCGGGGCAAGAAGACCACCGGCAGCGCGCCCACGGAGGTGGCCAACGTGCCGGCCAAAAGGCTCATCAACAGCGCATTGAGCAACACGTTCGTGGTTGGCATCGCGGCGCGCGCAGTTTGGCTCTGAAACCACGCCGCAGAAAGAAGCTGAACCTTCGTGGCATGCAGGGGCCTCGTGGCCGCATGGCTCTGGTGCGCTGACGGACCCTCTCCCCCGCGGGGGAGAGGCAGACAGTTGGTGTGAGAGAACTACTGTGCGACGCATGCACGCACTGCTCTTCCTTGCCCTGGCTGCCGCGCCCGCTGAGCTCTCCTATGGTACCGGCACGCTCGCCTTGCAGAGGCTGGCCGCGGTGCCCGACGCGGGCCTCGCGCAGCAGGTGCTGACCTGTCTGAAGAACTACGGCGTCACCCGCCTGGAACGAAAAGGCACGCCGGCCGCCGTGATGTGGGAACCCAACGGGGCGCTGGGCGAGACCAGCCGCGCAGAGCGGGGCGCGCTTCTCTCGATTCTGAGTCGCAAGCTGGTGGGCGCCGAGGTCGACGTGCTCGTTCCCGACCCCGACGGCACCAGCACCCCGGTCTCGGTGGCGTGGGATCTCTCAGGCCTCGTCACCTTCGAGACCGGGCCGGCGGTCCAATCGCTCGTCGACGAGACCATGACGGTGGAGAAGCTCAAGGCGCAGTTCGAGGTGGGCGACTTCATCGATCTCGACGCGAAGTGGGACGGCCCCTCGTTGTCCCTGGTGCAGCAAGCGCTCTCCTCGCTCAGCAAGGAAGAGCTCGCGCTGGTGAAGGGGCTCCCGTTTCGCAGGGTGAAGGCGGAAGGCGGGCACCGCGCGAAGTACGAGCGTGGGGACGAGACGAACTGGATCAACGTCTATGACTGGGCGTTCCTCTTCAGCCGCGAGATGTTCACTGGCTCGGCGCTCGCGCCCCGGCCCGAGGCCCTCATCGTCATGCTCCACGAGTTGGGCCACGCGCTGTCCGACGCGCGCTTCCGGGAGAAGGGCGTGCTCAGCAAGGCCGCGGCAGACGAGTACAAGCGCCGCCTGCCAGAGAGCGACGCGGCGGCCAACGCGTACAACGAGAGGCTCGCGGCCATCGGCGCCAAGCCCAACGCGAAGGAAACCGCCGAGCTCAAGGTCCTCGAGGCGACGTTCACCCGGGCGAAGGCTGACAACGACGCCCGCTTCAAAGAAGCCGACCGTCTGGTCAAACAGATGCTCGCCAACGACAGGGCGAACGCGCAGGGCCGGCCCGCCGAGAAGACCTTCGCCGCGGTGCTCCCGGTGACGCAGTCGCCCACCCGCTATGGCAAGGGCTCGCCCAAGGAACACTTCGCGGAGTGCTTCACGCTCTACAAGAACGACCCAGAGGCCCTGCGCCGCATCTCGCCCCACCCATGGTGTTGACGCCGGTGAAGATGGTGCGGTGCGCCCCCCAGGGATCGCGGCTGCTGAAGTCGTCGGCCCACCCCCCGACGATCTTCACCGCCACCCCGATGGAGTCGCTGCCCGACTCGTCGCGGCCCGTGTAGACGCCCTCGGCGATGTTCACGGTGTCGCCGTCTTTGAGCTTGGCGACGAGGTTGCCGAGGTCCTTGGCGGGCTTGTCCTTGGTGGCGTCCTTGCCTTTGCCTCGCGCGATGGAGACGAAGTATTCCTCAGCCGACGCGGCGAACGAGGTGACGACACAACAAGCGAGCAGCAGGCGCGCGAAGCGCCCAGAGAGACCACCGTGCATGAAACCCCCACGGGATGACGTGAGCGGGCGATGCTAGCGGAGTCAGACTTTGAGGGTGATGCCTTCGCGCGCGCCGAAGACTTCCAGCTCGACCCCCAGCGACTCCGCGCGCTCCTGACACTCGAGCACCATCAGGTCGACATCGCGGTCACTGTGCATCGGATCATGATGCGTGAGCGCCAACTGCCGCACCCCCGCCTGCACCGCCAGATCGACCACCGTCGTCGCCCGCGGATGACCCCAGCCGATCTTCTGCAGGTACTCCGAGTCGGTGTACTGCGCGTCGGCGATCAGCAGGTCTGCACCCTTCACCGCTGAGACCAGGTCATCCGGCAACTCGCGCAGCGCCTCGGGATCCCGCTTCACGATGTCGGGATCCAGCAGCACCTGGTCCAACTCACTGTCCGTCGCGAACACGACGCTCTTCGCGCCATTCTCGACCCGGAAGCCCATGCTCCCACCCGGGTGCTTCTGGCCGAAACACTTCACCTTCACCTCGCCCGCCTTCACCGACGTGCCCGAGAACGAGCGCGAGACGATGTTCGCCCCCAGGTCTGAGAACCGCACGGGGAAGTACGCGTTCGCCATCTGCCCGGAGAGCAGCTGGTAGTTCTTGTCGTCCCCCTTGGGGCCGTAGACGTAGAGCGTGGTCGAGTCGACGTAGGCCGGCCCGAAGAACGGGAAGCCCTGAATGTGATCCCAATGAGGGTGCGAGAGAAACAGATGCACCGTCAGTTCCTTCGTCCGCGCCTTGAGCAGGTGCACGCCCAGCTCGCGCATGCCGGTGCCCGCGTCGAACACCAGCAAGTCGTCGCCCACCCGCACTTCGACGCACGAGGTGTTGCCGCCATACCGCCGCGTCCTCGGGCCGGGAGTCGGAATGGAGCCACGCACGCCCCAGAACCGCACGAAAATGTCGTCGCTCACTTCAGGTCCCCTCGCGGTACGCGAGCACCACGTCGCCGAGCTGCACCAGGTCTCCATCGCGCAGAATCGCCGCGTGCACCTTGAGCCCGTTGAGCACGATGCCGTTGCGGCTTTCCATGTCTTCGATGGTGTACTCGCCCTCGTTGCGGGTGAGCTTCGCGTGCTGCCGGCTCACCTCTTCGCTGTCGAGCTGCAGGGTCGCCTTCTCGCCGCGCCCGAGGATCAGCTCGTTGGCGTCGAGCACGAACTTCTGCCCCTTCGCCGGGCCGTCTTTCCCCTCGAGCAGGTGCGGCCGCTGCACGACAGGCCGGAAGCCTTTGACGCGCACCGCGACCTGCGTATGGAAGTCCTCGAACTCCATCGTCTTCGGGGCCATGTGTCGCGAGCGTATACCGTCAGGCCGGTCCCATGAGCGTCTTCCTCGCCGTCGACATCGATGAGCCCACGCGCGCCCGGGCGGCGGCGCTGATTGAGACGCACCGCGGCACGGTCGAGGCGGCCAAGTGGCTGCGCATCGACAAGCTGCATTGCACCGTGTTGTTTCTCGGAAATCCTTCGGAGGAGCAGGTCGCGCAGTGGATTCCCTCCATCGACGCACTGGCGGCGCGGCATCGGCCGTTTTCGCTCAGGCTCCAGGGGGCGGGGACGTTCGTCACCGCGCGCGCACCGTCGGTGTTGTGGCTGGGGGTCCAGGGGGACGTCGAGCCGCTCACTGCGTTGCATCTCGATGCGGTCGAGGTGTTCAAGCGGGAGGAGAAGGCGTTCGTGCCGCATCTGACGCTCGCTCGCGCGCGGGGGGTGGGGGCGTTCGACGCGATCAGTGCATCGCTGAGCGCGTTTTCGACTGTGCCCTTCCGGGTTGAGAGTCTTGCTTTGTACACGAGCAGCTCTGAGGTTTACCGGGTCGTGCATCGTGCTTCTTTTGGTTTTGGTTAGCCCCTCACCCCGACCCTCTCCCCGACGGGGAGAGGGAGAAAGATGATGAGCATGCGCATCGCCGTCCTCGATGATTACCAGCAGGTCTTCTCGACGCTCGACGCCGCGCGCCTGCTGCACGGCCATGAGGTCGTCACCTTCTTCGATTCCATTCGCGGCGCGGCGCTCGCCTCCCGGCTGGACGGCTTCGACGCCGTCGTGCTCACCCAGCAGCGCACCGCCTTCCCCCGCGAGGTGGTCGACGCGCTCCCCGCCCGGCTCCGCTTCATCGCGCAGACCGGCCGCAACACCAGCCACCTCGATCTCGAAGCGTGTGCGCGAAAAAACATCAAGGTCGTCTCCGCTGGAGTCGGCACTCCCGCCGCCCCCGCCGAGCTCACCTGGGCCCTCATTCTCGCCAGCCGCCGGAACATCGTCGCTGAAGTGAACGCGCTGCACGCCGGCACCTGGCAGACCACTGTCGGCACCACGCTCTCTGGCAGCACGCTCGGCATCTGGGCCTTCGGCCGCATCGGATCGATCGTCGCGCAGGCCGGCCGGGCCTTCGGAATGCGCGTGCTCTGCTTCGGCCGCGAGGCGTCGACCACCCGCGCGAAGGCGGCGGGCTTCGAGGTCGCCTCCACGCGTGAGCAACTCTTCGCCGAGGCTGACGTGCTCTCGTTGCACCTGCCGCTCTCCGCGGAGACCCGGGGCCTCATCACCGCGTCAGACTTGAAGATCATGAAACGCAGCGCGCTGCTCGTGAACACCAGCCGCTCGGGTCTCATCGCCCCCGGTGTGCTGGAGACGGCGCTGGCGGCAGGCACTCCCGGTTTCGCGGGCCTCGACGTGTTCGACGAAGAACCGCTACCCCTGGGTAACCCGCTCCTCGCGAACCCACGGGTGCTGGCCACGCCACACCTGGGCTACGTCACGCGGGAAACCCTCGAGTCTTACTTCTCCAGCGCGATCGACGTGCTGCTGAAGGCGGCCGCCGAGTAAGAAGTCACCATGTTCACAGGTGAAATCAAACGAGCACGTTCCAAGCGGCCCCTCTTCATCGCGCTCGGCTTCGTCGCGGTGATCATCGTGATTCTGCTGCTGGTCCCGATGCCCTTCACCGTGAAGACCACCTTCGAGCTCGTCCCCGTCACCACCGTCGACGTCCTCGCTCCGCGCGACGGCACCATTGGCGAAGTCACCGTCGCCGCGGGTGGCGTGGTGGCGAAGGGCGCGGTGATCGCGAAGTACGACGTCAGCGCCGCGGAGCAACAAATCCCCGCGCTGGAGAAGGAAGTGGAGCAGGTCGAGAAGTCGCCCGTGCCCGCGAAGCCCAACCCCAGGGCGAAGGCGGTGGCGACCAAAGCCGAAGCGGCGCTCAAGACCGCTGACGCCGCGCTGGAGAAGGCCACCACCGCGGCGAAGGGCAAGCAGACGCCGGCGCTGGCCACCGCGAAGAAGAAGCAGGAAGCCGCCACCGCCGCGCTCGCGAAGGCCCGCGCCGCGGTCGGTCTCTCGAAGGAGGAATACGACGCGAAGCTCGCCGCGGTGAAGGCGCTGCTCGATGGCGCGAAGGCCCAGGTGGCCTCGGTGAACGTCTACGCGCCCGCTTCCGGTGTCCTCTCGCTGGGGTCCCTCGAGAAGGGAAAGCCCGTCACCAGGGACGCGAAGATCGCGCTGGTGGAAGACACCTCGAAGCTGAAGGCGATCGTCAAGGTCCCGCCGGGCGAGAAGGTGATCAAAGGCCAGGGCGTCGAGCTGGTACTGCCGCAGGGCAAGTACCGCGTGCTCTTCGACAGCGACGCGAAAGGCGACCTCGCCGAGGCGATGTTCGACAACGCGAAGGGCGAGCTCGTTTCGGGCCTCAAGGGCGAAGCGCACATCGAGGGCACTCAGCGCTCGATCGTCAGCCGTTGAACAGCGCCCCAACTGGACAACAGGCGACGAGCAATACGTACAAGTCTCAGCACCGCCTGTTGCGGCAGATCGCAGCCTTGTGGGCCCGATGATGGGTGCGATAGTGGATCAATCATGCTGACGCGCGTCTACGTCGACAATTTTCGCTGCTTGGTGAACTTCGAGTTCAAGCCGGCGCACGTCAATTTGATCGTCGGAACAAATGGCTCGGGCAAATCAACCTTTCTAGAAGCACTGACCACGGCACGAAGCATCATCGGTGGAGTTTCTCTGACCACTGCGCTGCCCCCGGGATCGCTCGCGTGGTGGGACAGACGTGCCGCGCAAAGCTTTGAACTTGATCTCCGGGACCCCACTAGCGGAGAGGAGTTTCAATATCGGCTCAAAGTTCACCATGCCGCTGATGCAGGCCCGCCCACGATCAGCGAAGAGTCGGTTTCTTGCGAGGGGCGCCCGCTCATCACCTTCGCCAACAAACGCGTATCGATCGTTGCGGAAGACGGCACCTCACAGAGCTTTGCGTTCGAAGGGGCACACTCCCCGTTCTCGGCGGGTATGGGCGACAACGTTAAATTGGCTCGATGCCGAGCGCTTCTGAGCGGGATCAGCATGTTCAAGCTCAACCCATGGTCGATGAGCGCTCGCAGTTCTGTTGAGGCCGTTGGGCTGAGTGGCGACGGAAGCAACTTCGTGGATTGGCTGAGAGGCGTCGCGCTGGAAGATCCAGAGGCCTACACGAAGTGGCAGTCGAACCTGAAGCTTGCACTACCCCACATTCAGAGCCTGAGGCTCCAAGACCTTGGAGCGGGAGGTCGCCTGCTCACCGGAATGATGACGCGGCCCCAAAACCCCGATCAGCCGATTCCCTTTTACGACTTCTCTGAAGGAGAAAAGTGTCTGGCGGTGCTCCATGCAATTGCGGCTACTCGAACCCGAAATGCCGTTCTCAGCCTCGACGAGCCCGACAACTTCCTGTCGCTTCGGGAACTCCAGCCCGTGCTGAAGGAGATCATCGAACCAGCAAAGGGGGCATCTCCTCAGGTCTTCGTCGTGAGCCATCACCCAGAATCGATCGACTACCTCGCTGCGGACTCGACCTGGCTCTTTGAGCGACCGACGGGGGGGCACGTGCGGGTGCGGCCCATGACGTTTGATCGTGCGAGAGGAGAGCGAGCCTCGGAGTCAGTTCGCGCAGAACTACAATGAGTGGACGTACTCGCGGGCGGCTCATCTGCGAGGACCGTCGTCAGGAATCGTTCTTCCGAAGGGTGCTTGAACCACTCTTCGGCACTCGCCTTAACGTCGTGATCTCGCCGAGTGGCGAAGGTGCAGCCTCTGCGTGGGTCTTAAAACAATATCCCGTTCATGTTCGGGAATGGGTGCGGCGAAACCCAGCGGAGCGCGTCGCGCTCGTCGCAGCAATTGATGGCGACGCCGTGGGAACGGCGGGTCGAATGGCAGAGGCCGACCAGAATTTGCTCGCAGTGGGCGAGGCAACCCGCAGACCTGCAGAACGAATCGCAGTCTGCGTGCCAACATGGAGCATCGAGACTTGGCTGCTGTTCCTTGCGAACGAGCCCAACGTCGACGAGTCCCAATCGCTCAAGCAGCGATTTGAACATGGCGCTGATCTCGATCTGGATGCGCTTGCGAAACGGCTTCGTGAGGCGAAGAACTCAGGTCTTCCATCGCTTCAAACTGCGATCCTAGAACTCCGGCGCATTCGGTGACTAACAGCGCAGCCGGTCAACAAGCGCCAGCACCTGATCGAGATAATGGGCGGCCGCGGCGCTCAGCGGCAGACCGGAGATGTTCACCGGGCATGTGGCGCCTTCAACTGCTTGGCCCCTGCCACCCGTTTCCCCCGAGAAGAGGCGGCCTGGCTGCATCTCTACCTTCGAGATTGGACCGCGGCACTCGCCGGTGTCTGGTCGGCCCGTGAAGACCTCGGTCCTGCAGCTGCCCGCGCATGGCACGCTCGTCATCGGCACGGACCTGCAAGGCAACTTGCGAGACTTCGCGCGACTGCATACGCACTTCGAGGCGCTGGGTTCAGACGCGCACCTCGTGCTCACCGGTGACCTCGTGCACGGCCCCGACGAAGACACCGCGGGGCAGTGGCCTGATTTTCTGGGCACGCCGTACCGCGACGAGTCACCCGCGTTGATCGAGGCGTTCATCGCCGCTCAGCACAAGGCTCCGGGGCGCGTGCATTGCCTGATGGGCAATCACGATGACGCGCACCTCGGCGGCCCGGTGACGGCGAAATTTCATCCGGACGAGGCGGCGCAGCTCGAGGCGCAGCTGGGCCCGGAAGGCACGGCGCGTTGGCGCGCGCTCGCAGCGACCTTTCCCCTGGTCGTGATCGCGCCCTGCGGCGTGGTGATGACGCACGCGGCGCCCGGTGTTCCGCTCACCGATCGTTCCCAGCTCGAAGGCATCCCCTGGGACGCGTATCGCGGCGATTCCATCGACACGTTCTTTCGCCGGCCGATCATCGGGCCGTTGCTGTGGGCGCGCTCAGCCAGTGACGAGGTAGTCGCGCAGTTTCTCTCAGCGCTCGGCGGCACGGTCGCGGTGTTCGGTCACGACGTGGTGCGAGAGGGCTTCGCGCGTGACGGCGTGAATCAAATCGTGGTGTCGACGAGCTTCGGGTTGTTCGACGAGCACAAGGTGTTCGTGCAGGTCGACCTCGCGGCTCGGTATCCCGATGCAGCGTCACTGCGCGAGGGCGTGGAGCTCAGAAAGCTGATCTAATTGGGAGACCCGTCGAAGGCGGCCTGCGGGAGTTGATCAGCTCGCGCGGCCGAACTGGCTACGTTGCACTCTACGAGTTTGATCCGAACCGCGACGAAATCATCGTCCACAAACCCAGGCATCAACTCGAGGCCGGCTACACGGCGTGGTGATTGACCGGCCCGATGCCGCGTCCCACCAGCGGTGGTGAAGCGAGCGCACGGGTGAGCCACGCCTTGGCCGCGCGCACGGAGTCCTCGAGCGTCTGACCCTTCGCCAGCCCCGCGGTGATCGCCGCCGAATAGGTGCACCCGGTGCCGTGCGTGTGTTTCGTCTCGAGCCGGGGCGACTTGATGTGCAGCACCCGGCCCTCGATGCAGAGCACGTCGATCGCCTCGGGCCCGGTGAGGTGTCCGCCTTTCACCAGCACTGCCTTTGGTCCGAGCTTCGTCAGCGCGATCGCCGCGGCCTCGGCCTGCTCGAGCGTGTCGACCGGAGTGCCGAGCAGCGCCGCCGCTTCCTGCGTGTTCGGCGTCAGCAGCGTCGTCACCGGCAGCAGCTTCGTGCGCAGCGAGTGCTGAGCATCGGGGGCGAGCAGCGCGTGACCGTGTTTGCTCACCATCACCGGGTCGACAACCAGCGGCGCGTGCAGGCGCAGCGCAGCGATGACTTCGATGATCGCGGCGTTTCCGAGGGCTCCGGTCTTGAGGGCGCCGGGCGGAATGTCGGCGAGCACCGCTTCGACTTGTTGCCGGACGAGCTCTGCGTCGAGGGGCTCGACGCGCGCGACGGACTGCGTGTTCTGTACGGTGATCAGCGTCACCGCCGCCATGCCGTAGACGCCGAACTGGTGGAAGGTCTTGAGGTCCGCCTGGAGGCCTGCGCCTCCGGATGGATCACTGCCTGCGATGGTGAGCGCGGTCGGCGTGGGCATCGGGGTTTGAGAGTACAGCGTTCTGGCCCTCTCCCCCGCGGCGGAGAGGGAGACAGGTCAGGTGCGGCGACGGCGGATCAGCGTGAGGCCCGCGAGCGCCAACCAGAGGGTGCTGCTCGGAACTTCGGTGCAGCTGCAGCCCGTCTTCTTCGGCTGCTCAGGCAAGCCGGGGAACATGAAGCCGCCGCCCGCTCCTGCAGAGCCACCCGAGCCGCCAGCAGAGCCGCCGCCCGTGCCCGAACCGCCGCCGGTGAAGGTTCCACCGCCCGTGCCGCCGCCCGTGGTGCCGCCGCCACCGCCTGAGCCACCGCCCGTGGGAATGCCGCCGCCGGTGCCCGTGCCGCCGCCCGTGGGAAGGCCGCCGCCCGAGCCACCGCCGACCGGCGATCCGCCGCCCGCGCCACCACCCGTGCCGCCAGGGGAGCAGTCCTGCAAACAGAAGTTGCCGTTCGCGCTGCCCCAGCAGCTGTAGCTCGAAGGACACGGAGTGGTGCTGCTGCAGGTCGGCGCGCCCGCAGGGAAACCCGTGCTGGTGTTGACGTCGATGCAGGCGAAGGTGCCCATGCCCGACGCGTCGACACACGAGGTCGAAGGATTGGTGCACGAGCCCCCCGTGCCTCCGCCACCACCCGCGCCACCGCCCGTGGCCACGCCCCCGCCCGCGCCGCCCCCGACCGGAGGACTGCCGACGCAGTCCTGCAGACACGCAAACGT